>NZ_JAJFAU010000014.1:26956-31618 GCF_022614595.1 Streptomyces sp. CNQ085 | reverse complement strand
GCGCCGGGGCGCGTGCCACGACATGGGGCCGCTGCCGTAGGGCCCGTACAGGTCCAGCAGCCGGGTACGGGCCGCCTGCAGCCGGTGCGAGATGATCGCGGCCATCCGCAGGGCCACCGCGCGTCCCAACAGCGGGTCGGCGTCGCACAGTTCCCGCACCCGGGCGGCGTCGAACTCCAGGGCCCGCACCGGACTGAGCGCCTCGGCGCCCAGCTGCCAGGTGTAGGGCGGGAAGAGCCAGGACCAGCCGAGCAGGTCACCGTGGGAGAGGGTCTCCACCGCCGCCGGGCGGCGGCCGGGCACCCGCATGTCGAGAGTGACCGAGCCGGTGCGGATCACCCAGAACCGGTCGGCCCGGTGGCCCTCCTCGGAGATGCGGGCGCCAGCGGGGAAGGAGACCTCGCGGGCGAGCTCCAGAAGCCGCTCGCGGTTCTCCGGGGGTAGCGCCCCGAGCAGGTTGTTGGCAGTGACGATCATGGCGGGCCTCCCTGGCGGTGAGACGGGTGGTGCGCGCGGAGGCGTCCGCTTCCGGCCGGGTGTCGTGGCGGTCCGCCGCCGCTGCCTCTACTCCCGTTGTACTCCCGCGGCCGGGAAGTGGTACCTCGCCGTCATCGTCGGATTTCCCGCCCCGCCGGGGCAGGGGCCGTACGGGGCCGCGGGCGGGACCTTCGGTCCCCTCGCAGGAGCCCGCGGGCCTCTGCCGCGGCCGGCCGCCGCGGGTCGGCCGTTCGCCCGCCGCCCTCTCCGGCCCCGCGGGACGTCGGGCCCGCACGGCGGGGACCAGTGGCACCTGCCGAAGAGGGGTACCCGGCCCGATCATGGAAACGAAAGCGGCGCAAGGCCGCCCGTCAATGATGGAGGTGTTGTGATGGTACGCACGGTCACCGTTGGAGTGGACGGCTCCGCAGAGAGCCTGGCCGCCGCCGACTGGGCGGCCCGGGAGGCGGCCCGGCGCGGGGTGCCGCTGCGTCTCGTCCACGTGCGGGAACCCGACCCCTTCACCCCTCCGGACTCCTTCGCCGACCCCGAGACCCGGCAGCACTGGGCCCAGCGGATCCCGCGCGAGGCGGCGAACGACCTCGCCCGCCGCCATCCGGAGCTGGACATCACCACAGACCAGCTCACCGGCAGCCCCTCCGAGGTGCTGACCGCGGTCGCCGGGCAGGCCGAGATGCTGGTCATCGGCACACGCGGCCTGGGACCCGTGGCCGGCTTCCTGGTCGGCTCCGTCGGCCTGGCCACCGTCGCCCGTGTGGAGTGCCCGGTGGTACTGGTGCGGGCCGGGACATCGAAGGAGGGCGGGCCCGGGGGCGCCGAATCCCCGGATCCGCACCGCGATGTCGTCATGGGACTGGAGCTGTACCGGCCGGCCGACGAGCTCGTCGAGTTCGGCTTCGAGGCCGCCGCCCGGCGCGGCGCGGCTCTGCGGGTCGTCCACGGCTGGAACCCGCCGCTGGTCTACGGCGTCGACCCCGTCGCCGTCGATTCCCGTCTGGCGACCGACCTGGCCCAGGAGAGCTCCCGCAACCTGAACGACGCGCTGCGCCACTGGCGGGAGAGGTACCCGGAGGTCGAGGTGAGGGCGCAGGCCGTGACGGGCCGGGCCGCCCGCCACCTGACGGAGGCATCCGAGGACGCCTCGCTGGTCGTCGTCGGCCGCCGCATCCGCCGTTCGCCGATCGGCTTCCACATCGGACCGGTCGCCCACGCGGTCATGCACCACTCCAAGGCGCCTGTCGCCGTCGTTCCGCTCGGCTGACAGGCGCCCGCCGCGGCGGCGGACGCACCCCGGGCCGCGACCCTTCGGCGCACACCGGAGGGACGCGGCCCCGGCGTCTCCCGCGTGGGCGGCATGTCTCCCGGACCGGCGCGCGGGGAAACGCGCGGGGAAAGGGGAAGACGGCGGGCTCGGCGCGCGGGCCGGACCGCGGCAGCACGGCGCCGTCAGATGGTCATGGCCTCCTGGATCCACCGCCGCACCCGGTAGGGCAGCCACACCACCAGGGGTCCCACGTCGGCCACCAGGCGCTCCTCGCGGAACTCCGCCAGAACCGGAGCCGGCACGTCGCCGGCGTGTGCGCCGTGGTCGAGCGCGGTGATGGCCGCGTGGTACTCGGGCCCGTCGGCGGTGAAGCGGCGCAGATCCCCCCAGCGGCGGTCGCGTATCTGCACGAAACCGGGCCCCTGCCGCCACAGGCACTTGCACAGATAGTGCCCCTGGCGCCATCGGGCCAGCGCCCCGGCCGCGTCCTCGGGCCCCTCCAGCTCACCGGGCGGCTGGAGGTGTCCCAGGACCTGCCAGCCGTCGGAGGGCTCCGGGGGCAGCCGCAGCCGCCACTCGACGAACACCGCGCGTGCGGTGAGGTCGCGCACCAGGCACAGGTCGCGGACGGCGCGTGCCGCGGCGCCGGGATCACCGGCGGCGGTGAGGTCCACCGCCTCCCACAGCCGGTCCACCGCCGCCGCGACCGGGCCCTCGACGCGCACGTCGTCCAGGCGCATGCCGGGCAGCGCGCACGCCCGCGGGTCGTAGTCGCGCCAGGCGGCGACGGTCAGCGGTGCCGGGTCGCCGGGGCGTTCCGTGGTCGTCGTGCTCATCGTTTCCTCTCCCTCGTACGCCTGCCCGGCCGGTGGCCGGTGGTCTTGTGGCCTTCGGAGGCCCGCGCAATCCTCAGACAGCGGCCGTCGGCCGCGCCGCCGGTGCGGAGCCGCCCTCCCGCGGGGCGGCGTGCAGATGGCGCATGAAGTCCAGCCGCAGCAGATCCTCGTTGACCGCCGCGGGGGCCACGTGGACGTACTGACCGCCCTCCGCGAAGACCAGACCGAGTTCCAGCCAGCGCTTCAGCAGCCCCGCCACGGCGTCCTCCTCCACGGCGTACCGCAGCCGGGCGGTGAGTTTGCGGGTGAGGGCCGCCGGAGCGTGCGGCTGGTCCAGCAGCCGGAAGGCCGCGACCTCCAGCGGTTCGGTCAGCTCCAGCGCGCCCCAGTCGAACAGCCTCCGACGACTGACCAGCACGATCCGGTCGCCCAGGTCGGCGTGGGTGAGCCTGCTGTCGGTGTGGGCCTTCTTCCAGGCGGCCAGCGCCTCGTTGAGCGACTTGACGGTCTCCTCGCCGATGCCGCGTGACGGCGCCTCGAACACATAGGCCAGGTCGTACAGCTCCTCTTCGGGCAGGTCGTAGGTGAAGCGGTAGTGCTCCTCGGCGCGCAGCCCGGAGAAGCCGAGCTCGGGGCGGGTGAAGTACGGGCTGAAACGCTCGATGGCGATGCGGGCGGACATGTCGACCGGCGGGTTCAGGTGTTCCAGCGCCGGTATCTGGGCTATGACCCCCTCGTAGTCGGCGGCCGTCTCGCCGGGGAAGCCGTGGAGGTAGTTCCAGGAGACCGACAGGCCGGTCTCGGCGCCGTCCCGCAGCATTCGCACGTTCTGGCAGCCGCTGACCCCCTTGTCCATCAGCCCCAGCACACGGCTGTTGAGGCTCTCGATGCCCGGCTGGACGTAGATCAGACCCGCGTCCGCGAGGGTGCGGAGCTGGGAGCGGCGCATGTTGGCCTTGATCTCGATGTGCAGCCGCAGGTCGTACCCGCTGTCGATGATGCGGGGCAGCACCGTGTTGAGATAGCCCATGTCGAGGATGTTGTCGACGACGTACATGTCCAGCACCCGGTGCCGGCGGGCCAGCTCCATGATCTCGTCGTGGAATACCTCCGGGCTCTTGCTGCGGAACTGCATGAACGAGCCGTTGAGCCCGCAGAAGGTGCAGTGGTGCTTCTCGCCCCACCAGCAGCCGCGGGCCCCCTCGACGACGAGCTTGGGCTCCACCCAGTTGCGGGCCACGGAGGCGGCCAGCCGCTCGAAGTAGCCGGTGTAGTCGGGCGGGAGGATGGCGGAGGGGGGCATCGGCGAGGTGCTCATCGGGTTGGCGGTGCTGGTGCCGTCCGCCCCGCGGTGGCACAGCCCCGGGATCTCCGACGGGTCCGACCCCTCGGCCAGCGCCGTCAGCAGCCGGGGGAAGGCCACCTCGCCCTCACCGCGCACCACGTGATCGACGAAGGGGAAGTTGCGGTGGACGGTGGCGCCCTGCTCGGCGTCGCAGTTGGCGCCGCCCATGACGGTCACGATGTGCGGGGCCAGCAGTTTGACCTGTCGGGCGGCGGCCAGCGCCGCGGTGTTCTGCTGGAAGGTGGAGGTGAAGCCGACCACGTCCGGTCCGTACGCCACGATCCGCTCGGCAATCTCCCGGACGAACTCCGGTGCGATCCGGTGCAGTTCCCGCGCCTGCCGCAGACGGGAGGACCGCAGTCTCCCCTTCATCACGGCGGTGAACTCCTCGCTCCGCCACTCGGGATCGTCGTAGAGCGCGGAGGAGAACACCCAGTCGCCGCATCCCATGAAGTAGGAGGACAGGGCGTAGTACTCGTAGTCGTCCCCGGAGAACTCCATGCGGCCGGTGATCCAGTCGGTGAACTCCAGGTTGGCGTGCAGCACTTCGGCCCGGCCGCCGGGAACCCGCTCGTCCACGCTGCGTTTGAGGATGCCGAGAGCCAGGGACGGCAGATCGATCGGTGACCAGGGCATGTTGACCAGCAGGACGCGCATGGCAGCTCCTCGTACGGAATATATGGCCAGAAGCGGGCGGCGGCGAGGGCCGGCGGCCGCCC
>NZ_JAJFAU010000014.1:8049-26946 GCF_022614595.1 Streptomyces sp. CNQ085 | reverse complement strand
CAGTCCCACCGCCCCGGCCGGGGCGGGGAGTCGTGATCGCGGCCGGTGACCCGGCCGGCGCCGCGCAGCTCCCGGTCCAAAAAGCCCAGCGCCCGGCGGAGCACGGCCACGTGGTCGCCGCCGAGGTAGCCGTCGTGGCCGGAGTCCAGCCACATCTCCTCGTGGCGCACCCCCGAGGCGCGCAGCGCCGCCAGGTACGTGCGGACCTGCTCGGGCGGGCACTTGACGTCGTGGAGTGCCGCGGCCATCAGCAGTGGCGCCCGCACCCGGTGCGCGTAGTGGACGGGGGAGCTGCGCGCGTAGAGCTCGGGCACCTGCTCCGGGGTGCCGCCGAACAGCGCCTCGTCCAGGGCGCGCAGGGCCGGCGTACCGGTGCGGTGAGCGGTGGCGCAGTCGGCCAGCGGTTTGACGGCCACCCCCGCGCGCCACAGTCCGGGCCGGGTGCCCAGCGACAGCAGGACGAGGTAGCCGCCCCACGAGGTGCCCCACAGTCCCACCGCGCCGGGATCGGCCAGCCCGCGCGCCAGTACGTGGGACCGGACCGAGACGAGGTCGGCCACCTGGGTCAGTCCCACCCCCTGGCCGTACGCCGTGCGCCAGCGGGGGCCGTAGCCGGTGGAGCCGCGGTAGTTGACGCGGGCCACGGCGAAGCCCGAGGCGACCAGCGAGTGCACGGTCGGGTCGTAGGCGTCCCGGTCGTGGTCGGCGGGACCGCCGTGGACGAGCATCACCAGGGGCGGGCGGACGGCGGGGCGCTCCTCGGGAAGGCTGAGCAGGGTGTGGACGTCCCCCTCCGGCCCGGGCGTCCACAGCTCGGTGTGCCACCCGGGCACCCGGACGGCGGGTGCGTCCGCGGCCGGCGGCGGGGCGCCGGAGGCGGAACGGGCGTGCGGCGGGGTGGCGGTGTCGGTCCACAGATAGTGCACGTCCCCGTCCGGCCGGGGCACGGCGTCCAGGACGCTGCCGGGGGGCACCGGTACGGGTGTCAGGGTCCGCCGGTCCAGGTCGGCGGTGAACAGCAGGCTGCGGCCGCGGCGGTCCTGGCGCACCAGGAACCGGCGCCCCCGGGGGTACCAGCGAGCGGTGATCTCGGTGTCGAAGGCGCACCACCGGTGCGGTCGCACCCCGCCCCCCGCGTGCCAGGTGGCGGTCGCGTAGCGGTCGCCGTCCTGCCGCACCAGCAGCAGCTCCGCCTCGCCGTCCGCGCCGCCGTCGCCGCCAAGGGCGCGGGGAACGGCGGGGGCGAATCCCAGCGCCCACAGCCCGCCGTCCCGGCCTGACAACTCCGCCACCGTCCCGCCGGAGGCGGTGTGGACGGTGACGGCCCGCTCCGAGGAGGCGGACCGGGTGACGACCAGCAGTCGGCCGTCCGGGGAGAGCCCGGAGAGGACCGCGTGCCCCTCCACCCGCAGGGCCGGCCTGCCGGGGCCGCCGCGCCGGCCGACGTGGACGGTCAGACCGCTCCCGTCGCCGAGTCCGACGGCCACCGTCCCGCCGGCGCCGACGGCCAGCCCGCGCGGGGTCCCGTCGGGCAGGCCGGTCAGGCCGGGCCGTACGGGACCGCCGTGGAAGCCCTGGTGGAGCCAGCGGCCGCGGCCGGTCTCGTCCTCCTGGAACCACCAGAGGGCGGCGTCGGCGTCGATGGCGCAGTGCAGGGTCCCGCCGGGATGGTCGGTGACCTGTCGGGTACGGCCGGTACGGGCGTCGAGGGCGAAGACCTCACAGCGTCCGCCGGCGTCGCCGGTGAACACCATCAGCGCCGGGTCACCGGGACAGACCTCGGGCAGCACCGGCCGGTAGACGCGGTAGCCGGACGCGGGGCGGCCCGCGTCCGGCGCGGAGGATGCGGGAGCGTTCACGGGGCCCCCTTCGCCGTGGCGACCGGCCCGGGCGAGGGCGCGGACAGGATGCCGCGGGCCACCGCCAGCGTGGTGCCCGCGGCGAGCACGGCCAGCAGCACCGCGCACCCCGCGATCGTCGGCACGACCCCGGCCCCGGCCACGGCCGTCCCGGCGGCGAGGGGCGCCACGGCCGCGGCGATCCCCGCCGCGGTGGCCAGCGCCGTTCCGGTACGGGCCTGCAGCTCGGGCGGCGTCACCCGCAGCGCGCGGGTCTGGAGCACCACCACGGCGGCCGGGACCAGCAGGGAGACCGCGCCGAACAGCAGCCCGTACGACCAGGGACCGCTGCCGGCCGCCAGCCCGGCGGCGGCCGGCACGACCAGCCACGAGACCGCCACCAGCGTCCGCGGTGCGGTCAGCCGTCGCAGCACGGCCGGTGCGGCCAGGGCCCCGGCGAGGCCGGCGGCGCCCGCGACGGAGAACACCAGCCCCACCGCGGCCGGACCCCGTCCGTCCCCCTGGAGGGCGAAGACGACCGTGTAGTGGAGCGTGACCAGCAGCCCGCCGGCGGCGGCCGTCCACACCAGCACCAGGCGCAGTACGGGGGAGCGCAGGACCAGGGCGAGTCCCGCTCCCGCCTCGGAGGCGTAGGCCGCCCACCGGGCCCGCGAGGGGGGTGCGTCCCGCCGCCCCGCCCCCGCCGGGGCGAGGTCCGAGCGCATGCCGCGTACACACAGCGCGGCGACGAGGTAGGACAGGGCGTCCGCCAGGAACGGCAGCCACCGGGCGGCCTGGTAGAGCAGCCCGCCCAGCAGCGGTCCCAGCACCAGGGCGCCCTGCTCGCCTGCCTGGAGCCGCGAGACCACCCTCGGGTAGTCGTCCGCGGGGCAGACCAGGGCCACGGCGCCGCGGGTCGCCGCCTCCTGACAGGAGGTCGCGACGCGCTCGGCGAGGACCGCGGCGAACAGATGCGCCGGGTGGAGCGAGTCCATCGCCAGGGCCACCGCGAGCGACCCCAGTGCGGCGGCGGACACCGCGGCGGAGAGGATCATCACGCGGCGGCGGGCGCCCCGGTCGGCGGGTACGGCGGCGAACGGGCCCAGCAGCAGCCCCAGCGCGGTGGAGACCCCCGCGACCACTCCGACGAGTGCGGGGGAGTACCCCAGACCCAGCAGGAGCAGGGGGAGGGCGAGACCGGAGATCTGGGTGCCCAGGGCGTCGGAGCTGTTGGCCCACCACAGCAGCCGTACGTCGCGGTCCGGGACGGAGGGCCGGCGCCCGCCGCCCACCGGCCCGGCGGCCGCGGCCCGCCTCATCGGCGCTGCCGGGGCCCGCGGTACGGCGCGGAAGGGGAGGCGGCGGGCTGCGCGCCCAAGCGGGTCAATGCGGATAAAGCACCCGCCTCCCGTCGTACCGGACCCCGTTCCACGCGCAGTCCTTCCACTCGATCTCCACGATATGTCCGTGAAGGCCGGATTCGATGGTTCATCTGCGAAGAAACCGTGGGAGAACCACGGCGGGCGGGAGTCTATCCACGCGGTGATGTGAGCTACAAGGGGCTTATAGGAAAGGCGAGTTGAGGCGCGGAACGGAACGTGCCCGTCTGCGTCCCGGTGCGTCCGCTCCACTGAGGCCGCCACCGCGTGCACGTTCGCGATGCCGCCGTCGGTGGTCCACGCCTTCTGACCGCCGTTCACCTCAGGCGGTGAACCGCGCGAACCCAGCCCGCCCAAAACCGCCTGCGCCCCGAAACGCCGGGACCCCGCGCGTGTGACGGCCGAACGGCCCACCCTCCGCCGATCGGCCGAGCGTGACAGGAGAAGAACGCGGCGCTGCCGGAGCCTGGGGGAGACGGCCCGGCGAACGGCCGGATGCCCCCTTCCCGACACCCGGAGGGCACCATGCGCCACATCATCCGAGGTGACCGCGCGGCGCTGGCCGCGATCGCCATAGTCCTGGCGGGCTGTTCCGCGACGGCCGGCCCCCGGACCCCCGCCCCGCCCGACGACAGGGCGCCGAAGGCGGCGGGGAACACACAGCGGGACTCGCACCAGAACCCGCAGCGCGACAGATCCGCGGGGGCGCGGGACGGGGCGGGGAAGGGGGCGGCGGGCGCCGACCCGGCGGCGGTGGGGGCCAACGAACTGGGCGCCGTACCGGTGCTCATGTACCACCGGATCACGGAAGACCCCCAGATCGTCGACGACCGCACCCCCCAGGAGTTCCGCGCCGAGCTGGAGCGGCTGGCCCGGGAGGGCTACGTACCGGTCACCGCGCGGGAGTTCACCGGCGGAGAGATGGACATACCAGCCGGAACGCACCCGGTGGTGCTCACCTTCGACGACTCCACCCCCAGCCAGTTCCGGCTGGACGCGGACGGCCGCCCCGCCCCCGGCACCGCGGTGGACACGCTGCTGGACGTGGCCGGGCGCCATCCGGGTTTCCGGCCCGTGGCGACCTTCTTCGTCAACGCCGACCCGTTCGGCGAACCCGGCGGCCGCAAGACGCTGAAATGGCTGGACGACCACGGGTTCGAGATCGGCAACCACACCCTGGAACACAGCGTCCTGGGGGAGGCCGACGCCGCGATGGTCCAGTGGGACATCGCCTCCAACCAGTGGCTGATCGACAAGGCGCTGCCCGACTCGCCGGTGGTCTCGATGGCGCTTCCCTACGGCTCCATGCCCCGCGACCGGCAGCTTGCCCTCACCGGTGAGTACGGCGGCGTGCGCTACCGCCACCAGGGCGTCTACCTGGCCGGCGGCAGCCCCGCGCCCTCGCCGTACTCCGCGGACCTCGACTCCGGAGCCATCCCGCGCATCCGCTCCCAGGCGGCCGCCACCGAGGAGGGCGCGTACGGCTCCGAGATCTGGCTGGACAAGCTGGGCGACGGCGCGATCGAGCCCTACACCTCCGACGGAAACCCGGAGACCGTCAGCTTCCCCCGAGAGCAGGCGCACCGGCTCGCCTTCGACCACCAGGAGGCCGCACGGCCGTACTGACCGGCCGCGCGGGCCGGGAGGCCCGCCCCGGCCCGCCCCGGCCCGCACGCCGCACCCGGCACGGGCCCCTCAGGAGACGGTGCGGGGGATGTCCTGCTCCGCCCAGACGACCTTCCCGCCGGGAGTGCGGCACGAACCCCAGTTGCGGCTGAGCATGTTGACCAGCTGCAGGCCGCGTCCGCCCTCGTCGCTGAGCTCCGCGTGCTGGATCTGGGGCAGGTCGGGGCCGGTGTCGGACACCTCCAGCGTCAGCCTCTCGTGCCGCATCAGACGCAGCTGCCCGGGTCCGCCGCCGTACCGCAGGGCGTTGCCGACCAGCTCGCTGACGACCAGCTCGGCGATGTCGGAGAGTTCCTCCAGGCCCCAGCTGGCGAGCCGTTCGGTGACCAGCGAACGGGCCACGGACGCGGCGGTGCCGTCCAGCGGCAGCGGCCACACGTACAGGTCGGTGCCCGGCGGCAGCTTCCCGCCCGCGGCCACCAGCAGGACGGACTCGTCCAGGCGCTCCTCGCTCCCCGGCGCGATCCCGCCCGGGTCCCGGTTCTCCAGCAGCCGCTCGACCAGCTCCGGAGCGGTCCTCGCCAGCTGCCGCAGCTGTGCGTCGATGTCCCCCCGGCGTGTCTTGACCAGACCGTCGGTGTACAGCACCAGCCGGCTTCCGGTCGGTACCTGAAAGGTGATGGTGTCGTAGGGGATCACTCCGGCGCCCAGCGGCGCACCGGCGGGCACCTCGACCCGCGAGACGGTGCCGTCGGCGTCCACCAGCAGCGGCGGCATGTGACCGGCGCCGGCGATGGTGCAGCTCGCGGTTGCCGGGTCGTAGACGGCGCACAGGCAGGTGGCGACCTGGTCGTCCTCCAGATCGCGGGCGGCCAGATCCAGCCGGGCCAGTACGCGGTCGGGGGCGGTGTCCAGAGCCAGGAGCGTGCGGCCGACCGTGCGCAGCCGCCCCATCGCGGACGCCGCGGGCACCCCGTGGCCCATGACGTCCCCCACCACCAGGGCCGTGCGGCCGCCGGGCAGGGCGACCACGTCGAACCAGTCGCCGCCGACTCCGCCGGGGTCAAGACTCGGCGTGTAGTGGGTGAGCACCTCCAGGCCCGGTGTGTTCGGCGTGGCGCGGGGCAGCAGGCTGCGCTGGAGGGAGAGGACGTGCTCGCGCTCGCGTCCGTAGAGGCGGGCGTTGTCGATGAAGACCGCCGCCTTGGAGGCCAGTTCCGTCGCCAGTTCGATGTCGGCGCGGGTGAACGGCGGGCTGCCGGGACCGCGGATGAAGTCGGCGACCCCGAGCAGCACACCGCGGGCGGTCAGCGGCACGGCCATGTAGCTGTGTACCCCCGCCTGACGCAGCTTGAGCGCCGCGCTGGGCGTCGGGGCCACCCGGGCGTAGTCGTCGCGCCTCATCCGGCTCAGCAGGACCGGCTCCTGGGCCCGCAGGCAGTGGACCGAGAGCAGCGTCTGGGGGTGGAAGGAGAGCTCACCGGGCTCGTCCGGCTCCAGGTCCTCCATCTCGACGACCGAGGACACCGCGACGGCCCGGGTCACCGGCGGCTCCGGTCCCGTCCACCGCTCGCCGCCCCCGCCGCGCAGCACCGACTCCAGCAGGTCGACGGCCGCGCCGTCGGCCAGCCGGGGGACGGTGAAGTCGGCCAGCTCCTGGGCGGTCCGCTCCAGGTCGAGTGTCGTGCCGATCATGGTGCTCGCCTGGTTGAGCCAGGCCAGGCGGCTGCGGGAGGCACGGGGACGGGCCAGGGCGGCTGTCGCGCGGCGCACGCGCACGGGTGGCCGGCCGCTTCGCACGGGTCGACGCCGCCGGTGGCCACCACTGCCGTTCGCTGTCACGACTCTCCCCACTCGCACCCCGCCACTGGTGCCTCAAGGGTCTTCCAGGCCGTGGGCGGCGGCTTGTCGGGAAGAGGGGCGTTGAGCCGAACGGAGGCGCCTGCTCGCTCCCGCCGGCCCGCACGAGGCTCAGCGACCGTTGACGGGTGCCGATCATCGCACACGGTCACCGGCCGCGAACCGCTTTCCGGGGGGCCCGGGACTTCCGGACCTTTCCACGGCAAGGGCCGCCGCCCTGTCTTCCGAGGGTAGGGCAGCCCCCCGGGGATGCTCCCGGGTCGGACGGCTTCGGCGGCGTCTGTCGGAGAAGCCGGCACGGGGCAGGTCCGCCGGGACTACTGTCCTCGACTGTCATACGGCGCTGCAATTACATCTGTGTTTGCAGATGTAATTGCAGCGCCGCTGACGCCGATACGCGGAGCAACGGAACGTCGTGGACCGCGACCCGGCCCGAGAGGGCGGCCGCGGCCAGTGAGGGGCGACAGTGCGGCAGATCGTCAACGGCATGCCGGCCGCGGAACTCGAGGGTGCGGTGCGGCGCAAGAGCCGCCGCAGCAGCATGGGCAACTGCGTCGAGCTCGCCCCGCTGCCGGGCGGCGCGGTGGCCGTGCGCAACTCGCGCCACCCGGAAGGCCCCGCCCTCGTCCACACCCGCGAGGAGATGACGGCCTTCCTCCAAGGCGCCGGGGACGGCGAGTTCGACGACATGGCCGACTGAGTCGCGACCGTACGGAGCGGGAGGGAGGGATTCCGCCGGATCGGCCGATCCGGCGGCTTCCCGGGGGCACCGCTGTACGGTGCGGTGACGGCGGTGGCACACTGAGTGCCCGCCCCTTCACCCAGGAGAGCACGCATGGCCGCCGAAGCGAGCCGGTCCTTGCCGATCAGGCACTATATCGAGCACCCCAAGGGCAGCCCGACGGTGCTGCGCCTGGTGGTCGGCTCCCAGCTGCGGCGGCTGCGCAAGGAGCACGGCATCGACCTGGAGGAGGCGGCCAAGGCGATCCGAGGCTCCGCCGCCAAGGTCAGCCGCCTGGAGCGGGGCCAGGGCGCGTGCAAGGAGCACGACGTCGCGGACCTGCTCACGCTCTACGGGGTGCTGGACGAGAACGAGCGGGCGGACTTCCTCGCCCTGACCCGCCAGACGGGCGCCCGCGGGTGGTGGCACCGCTACAGCGATGTCCTCCCCGAGTGGTTCGAGCGGCACCTCGGGCTGGAGGAGGCCGCCGAGGTCATCCGCACCTACGAGGTGCAGTTCGTCCCGGGCCTGCTGCAGACGGAGGAGTACGCCGCCGCGGTGGTCCGCCTGTGCCATCCCCACGCCTCCGCCCAGGAGAACGGCCGGCGGGTCCGGCTGCGCATGGAGCGGCAGGCGTCGCTGACCCGGCCGGACGCCCCGCGCCTGTGGGCGGTCGTGGACGAGGCCGCCCTGCGGCGCCCGCTCGGCGACGCCGGGGTGATGCGCGGTCAGCTGCGCCATCTGATCGAGGCGGCGCGGCGGCCGAACGTCACGCTGCAGGTCGCGCCGTTCGAGACCGGCGGCCTGGCCGCGGTGGGCGGCCCGGTGACGATACTGCGCTTCCCCGAGCCGGACCTGCCCGACGTGGTCTACCTGGAGCAGTTGACCAGCGCCCTCTACCTGGACAAGGAGGAGGACGTCGACCGCTACCTGTCCATCATGGACCGGCTGTGCGCGGTCGCCGAGACCCCGGTGAGCAGTGTGGAATTCCTGGAGGAGCTCCTGGAGGGCCCCGGCTGACGGAGGGACTCGGCCGAGCCGCTGAGCGGGCGCCGGACCTCAGGGCAGGCGGGCGACGCCCCCGAACTCCTTCCACTCCCAGGTGCGCTGCCGGGGGCCCACGTCCGAGTCCGGCCGCCAGGTGGAGACCTCCACCAGACCGGGCTCGAGGATCTCCAGCCCCTCGAAGAACCGCTCGACCTCGTGCGGTTCCCTGACTCTGCCCCAGTTGCCACCGGTGCTCTGGTCCATGAACTCGGTCACGGACCTGCGCGTCCCGGCGTCCTCGCTGACCAGCTGACAGATCACGAAGAGGCTCCCCGGCGCCAGCCGGCCGGCCACCCGCTTGATCACGCCGGCCGGGTCGGCGGAGTCGGGGACGCAGTGGAAGACGGAGTTGAACAGGGCGGCGACGGGCCGGTCGAAGTCGATCAGCCGGACGGTGTCCGGGTGGTCCAGGACACCGCCGGTGTCGCACATGTCGGCCTGGACGACGGCGGTGTTCTCGTTCTCCGCCAGCAGCGCGCGGCCGTGGGCCAGCACGATGGGGTCGTTGTCCACGTAGACCACCCGCGCGTCGGGATCCACCCGCTGTGCGATCTGGTGCACGTTGTCCTGGGTGGGCAGGCCGGAGCCGTGGTCTATGAACTGCCGGATCCCGTACTCCTGTGCCAGGACGTGCACCACGCGCCGCAGGAAGCGGCGGTTGTTGAGCGCCAGCGCCTGAGTGCTGGGGACGACCTCCAGAAGCCTCTCGGCCGCCTCCCGGTCGACGGCGTAGTTGTTCTTGCCGCCCAGGTAGTAGTCGTACATACGCGCGGCAGTGGGGACGGTGATGTCGATCCTGCTGGTGAGGGGTTCCCTGGACTGGCTCATCCGGGCCTTCACAACCTTCCGCCTGGGAGATGCGTCGAGGACGGGGCGGCACCCGCCGAGTGGGGACTCATGCTGTCAGGCGCGTCCCCTCCCCGCCGCGGAAAGTGGACACTCGCCGGTCGCTTTCCGCAGCGCGCTCCGGAGGACCGGCCGGGAGCGACCCCCTTGGCCAAGCGATTGGTCGGGCTGGGGCGGGGGAGGGCGCACGGAGCAGCGCGGACGGTGTCAGGTGGAGTCGCGCACGACGAGCGAAGTGGGGAGCACCACGCGCCGCCGTACGCCGCCGGGTTCGCCGATCTCCCGCAGCAGCAGTTCGGTGATGGTCCGTCCGATCTCCTCGACGGGCTGCCGCACGGTGGTCAGCGGCGGGTCGGTGTGCCGGGCGACGATCGAGTCGTCGAAGCCCACCACTGCCACGTCGTCCGGCACCCGCCGCCCCCTGCGGCGCAGTTCGGCCAGGGCGCCCGCCGCCATCACGTCGGAGGCGACGAAGACCGCGTCCAGCCCGGGGCGGCGCTCCAGCAGTCCGCGCATGGCGAGGCGTCCGCCCTCCTCGGTGAAGTCGGCGGGGGCGGCCAGTTCCCCGCGGGCCTCCCGTCCGGCCTCGTCCAGCGCCTCCCGCCAGCCCCGCAGACGGCTGTCGGCCACGTCCATGTCCGGCGGTCCGGCGATGGTGGCGATCTCGTTCCGTCCGCGCTCGATCAGGTGGCGCACCGCGTCGTGCGCGCCTCCGACGTTGTCCGAGTGCACATGGCTCAGCGACTCGGCCGGGGAGCGGCGCCCGGCCAGGACGGTCGGCAGTCCGAGCTTCTCCAGCAGACCGGGCAGCGGATCGTCGCGACGGACCGAGATCAGCAGCACGCCGTCCACCCGGCGCGCGGCCAGGAAGCGGGTGAGCTGGTCCATCTCGCGCTGGTCACGGACCATGGTGAGCAGCAGCTGGATCTGGGTGTCGGCCAGCCCGCTGCTCGCCCCGCGGATCACGGCGGAGAAATAGGGCTCCGACCCCAGTCGGCTCTCCGACTCGGGTATGACCAGGGCGATGGAGTCGGTCCTACTGGTCACCAGCGACCGCGCCACGGAGTTGGGCACATAGCCCAGTTCGGCGATCGCCGTCTGCACCGCCGCTCTGGCCTCCTCGCTGACCAGACGGGAGCCGTTGAGGACCCGGGAGACGGTGGTGCGCCCCACTCCGGCCCGGGCGGCCACGGTCTTGATGGTCGGCCGCCGAGTGGCCCCCATGGCGTACCCGCCCCCTTCCGCTTCCGTCGCGCCGCGCACGGCGCTCACCGGCGCATTGTGTCAGACGGCCGCGCGGCGACCGGTGTGGCACCGGCGCTCGCCGAGGGACTCGGCGGATAACGGATCCGGTCCCCGTCCTTGACAGCGAACGTTCCTGGCGGACAGTCTTCCACAACCTGATGGGAACGCTCCCACTTCAAATGGGAGCGATTCCACACACCGGGCCCGTGCGGCCCGGCGGAGCCGCACCGCGGTGACCCCGTCACCGCCCGCAAGGAGGACGTCATGGGCAGTGCCCGCAAGCTGTTCGGTACCAGAGTCGTGGCCGTCGCGTCGGCTGCCGCCCTCACGCTCGTGGCGGGCTGTTCGGGCGGCGGCGACAGCGACGGAAAGACCGAGGACGGCAAGACCGTCATCACCATGGGGCTGTTCGGCGTCATGGGCATCAAGGAGACCGGCCTCCTCGAGAAGTACATGGAGGAGAATCCGGACATCGTCATCGAGTCCGAGATAGCCGGCGACGAGCAGACGTACTACACCGCGCTGCAGACCCGCCTGGCCGCGGGCAGCGGCCTCAAGGACATCCAGGGCATAGAGGTGGGCCGCGCCAAGGAGCTCGCCGACACCCGGGCCGACAGGTTCGCCGACCTCTCCGGCGTCCCGGACACCGACCACTTCCTGCCCTGGAAGCAGAGCCAGGTCACCACCGGCGACGGCAGGGTGATCGGCCTGGGCACGGACATCGGCCCGATGGCCGTCTGCTACCGCAAGGACATGTTCGAGCAGGCAGGTCTGCCCGCGGACCGCGAGGAGGTCGCCGCGCTCTGGGACGGCGACTGGGCGAAGTACGTCGAGGTCGGCAAGGACTTCAAGGATGGTTTCAAGGGTGACGCCGCCTACATGGACAGCGCCAGCGGCCTGTTCAACGCCATGATCTACGGCAGCTCCGAGCAGTTCTACGACAAGAGTGGAAAGCTGATCTACCAGGACAACCCGGCTATCAAGGACGCCTGGGAGCTGGCCACCGGAGCGGCCAGGGACGGGCTGACGGCCAGACTCCGCCAGTTCCAGCCCGGCTGGGACCCCGGCCTGGCCAACAGCAGCTTCGCCACCGCCGTCTGCCCCGCGTGGATGCTCGCCCACATCAGCGAGAAGGCCGGCGAGGCCAACAAGGGCAAGTGGGACATCGCCAAGGCCCCCAAGGGCGCCAACTGGGGCGGCTCCTTCCTCGGGGTCATGGAGAACAGCCCGGTGAAGGAGGAGGCCAAGAAGCTGGTGGCCTGGCTGACCGCGCCGGAGCAGCAGGAGCACATCTTCAAGGAGCTCGGCAACTTCCCCTCCTCCGCGAAGGCCCTGGAGTCCTCGGCGGTGACCGAGGCGAAGTCCGAGTACTTCAACAACGCCCCGATCGGGCAGGTCTTCGGCGCCGCGGCCCAGGACATCCCCGACGAGCAGGTGCTCGGACCCAAGGACGGCACCATCAAGGACACCTTCTCCCAGGGCCTCCAGCTCGTCGAACAGGGCAAGAGCCCGGCCGAGGCGTGGGAGACCACCGACGAGCGCATCAGGAAGGCCGTCGACTGACCCGGCCTCCCCTCTCCGGGCCCCCGGTGGCCACCGCCTCCCCGCGCGGCCGCCGGGGCCCCCGGCCCCACCGCCCTCACCCTCCTCCACCACGCACTCCCCAGGAAGGAAGCCCTCCGTGGCCACCTCCACCCCGGCATCCGGCCTCGGCGGGCCGCAGAACGGGTCTGTCGGCCCCGCCAAGGAGAGTCCCGACGGCCGGAACGGGGCACGCCCCCGACGGTCGCGGGGCACCCTCCTGCACCGCTTCGACATCAAGGCGGCCCCCTACGCGTTCGTCGCCCCCTTCTTCGTCGTCTTCGGCGCCTTCAGCCTCTACCCGCTGCTCTACACGGCCTGGATCTCCCTCCACGACGTGGAGCTGGCGACCATGGACATCATGGAGTGGGAGGGCTTCGGGAACTACTCGCAGCTCTGGCAGGACGACCGCTTCTGGAACGCGCTGGCGAACACCTTCACCATCGGCGTGATCTCCACCGTCCCGCAGCTGCTGATGGCCCTGGGCCTGGCGCACCTGCTGAACTACAGGCTGAGGGGATCGGCGTTCTTCCGGGTCGCGGCCCTGACGCCCTACGCGACCTCGATCGGCGCCGCCGCGCTGGTGTTCACCATGCTCTTCGAGCGCGACTTCGGAATGATCAACTGGTTCCTGAGCTTGTTCGGAATCGACAACGTCGACTGGGAGAGCAGCAAGTGGCCGGCCCAGTTCGCGATCTCCTCCATCGTGATCTGGCGCTGGACCGGCTACAACGCCCTGCTGTACCTGGCCGCGATGCAGGCCATTCCGCAGGAGCGGTACGAGGCGGCGGCCATCGACGGCGCCTCGCGCTGGCAGCAGTTCACCAAGGTCACCATCCCCGGCATCCGTTCCACGATCGTCTTCACCATCGTGCTGTCGACCATCGGAGCCACCCAGCTCTTCGGCGAGCCGCTGATCTTCGGACAGGGGCCGAACGGTGTCAGCGGCGGAGCGGACAACCAGTACCAGACGCTCGGCCTGCTGCTGTACGAGGAGGGCTGGAAGAACTACGAGATGGGACGAGCCGCCACGGTCGCCTGGGCGATGTTCCTCCTGCTCATCCTCGCCTTCGCCCTGCAACGCGTCGTCAAGCGCGTCAAGTCCCGCACGTCCTGACCAGGGAGCGGTAATCCCATGACCACCGACACCGCCCGCCCCCGGGCGGACGTACCCGAGCCGCTCGCGGACACCCTCGCGCCCACGAGCCGCCGGATCCGCCTGTCCCTGCGCCCGAAGGCCGGACAGCAGCGGAAGGCCGGGCCCGTCGCCTACGCGCTGCTCGGTCTGGCCGCGCTGCTCTCCCTGTTCCCGCTGTACTGGACGATGGTGGCGGCCTCCACCGACAACACCCGGGTCTCCCAGACCCCGCCGCCGTTCCTCCCCGGCCCCAACCTGCTGAAGAACCTCTCGGCCGCCTGGGAGGACGCGGCGATGGGCACGGCGCTGGTCAACAGCCTCATCGTCGCCATGACGATCGCCCTGTCCACCGTCCTCTTCGCCACCCTGGCCGGTTTCGCCTTCGCCAAGCTGCGCTTCCGCGGGCGCAACATCCTGCTGATGCTGGTCATCGGCACGATGATGGTGCCGCCACAGCTGAGCGTGGTGCCGCTGTTCATGATGATGACCGAGCTGGGCTGGGGCCAGAAGCTGCCCGCCGTCATCTTCCCCACCCTGGTCAGCGCGGTCGGCGTGTTCTTCATGCGGCAGTATCTGCTGGAGGCGCTGCCCGACGAGCTCATCGAGGCCGGCCGGGTGGACGGCGCGCACAGCCTGCGGATCTTCTGGAGCATCGTCCTGCCGGTCGCCCGCCCGGCGATGGCGGTGGTCTTCATGATCACCTTCGTGCACGCCTGGAACGACTTCTTCTGGCCGTTCATCGTGCTCGACATGACCAACCCCACGATCCCCGTCGCCCTCACCCAGCTCAGCGCGGGATACGTGCGCGACCAGTCGCTCATCATGGCCGGCGCGCTGCTGGGCACCCTGCCGTTGTTGGCGATGTTCGTCGTCTTCGGCAAGCAGATCGTCGGCGGCATCATGCAGGGCGCGGTCAAGGGCTGAAGCCCCGCCCGGGAGACCCGGACACCCCCGTGGTCCCTGGCCCCCACCGCCCCGACCCCGCCCCGACCCCACCTCTTCGACAAAACCGATCCGGAAGGAACTTCGTGGCCACCGCATCCCGTTCAGCCGAATCCGCCCTGGCGACCCGGAGCGCCCGGGTGTTCCCACCCGGCTTTCTGTGGGGCGCCGCGACCGCCGCCTACCAGATCGAGGGAGCCGCCGCCGAGGGCGGCCGCACCCCCTCCATCTGGGACACCTTCTCCCGTACCCCCGGCAGGACGCGCAACGGCGACACCGGGGACATCGCCTGCGATCACTACCACCGCTGGCGCGAGGACCTGGAGATCATGGCCGACCTCGGCGTGGGCGCCTACCGGTTCTCCGTCTCCTGGCCACGCGTCCAGCCCGGCGGCAGCGGCCCCGCGTCCCGCGAGGGGCTGGACTTCTACAGCCGCCTGGTGGACGGACTGCTGGACAAGGGCATCCAGCCCGTCGTCACCCTCTACCACTGGGACCTGCCGCAGGAGCTGGAGGACGCCGGCGGCTGGCCGGAGCGCGCCACCGCCGAGCGGTTCGCCGAGTACGCCTCCCTGGTCGCCGGCACGCTCGGTGACCGGGTGGGCACCTGGACCACCCTCAACGAGCCCTGGTGCTCGGCCTTCCTCGGTTACGGCTCGGGCGTCCACGCCCCCGGCCGCACCGACCAGGCGGACGCCCTGCGCGCCGCCCACCACCTCAACCTCGCCCACGGGCTGGGCACCCAGGCCCTGCGCGCCGCCCTCCCGGCCTCCGCGCAGACCTCCGTCACGCTCAACCTCCACCATGTGCGGCCCCTGACCGGCGACCTTGCCGACACCGACGCCGCACGCCGCATCGACGGCGTCGCCAACCGGGTCTTCACCGGCCCCATGCTGCGCGGGGAGTACCCGGAGGACGTCCTGCGGGACACCGCGCATCTGACGGACTGGTCGTTCGTGAGGGACGGGGACCTGGCCGACATCCACCAGCCGCTGGACTTCCTGGGCGTCAACTACTACAGCCCCACCCTCGTCTCCGCCGCCTCCGGCCCCGGAACCCACAACGCCGACGGGCACGGCGCGAGCGAGCACAGCCCCTGGCCGGGCGGCGACGACGTCGCCTTCCACAGCACGCCCGGCGAGACCACCGCGATGGGCTGGACGATCGACCCGACCGGCATGTACGACCTGCTGCTGCGGGTCCGGGACGACTTCCCCGGCACGCCGGTGGTCATCACCGAGAACGGCGCCGCCTTCGACGACTACGTCGACCCCGAGGGCCGCGTCCTGGACCCGCGGCGGATCTCCTACCTCCACGGCCATCTGGCGGCGGTGCACCGGGCCATTGAGTCGGGGGTGGACGTGCGCGGCTACTTCCTGTGGTCCCTGCTGGACAACTTCGAGTGGGGGTACGGCTACAGCAAGCGGTTCGGCGCGGTGTACGTGGACTACGCGACCGGCAGGCGCATCCCCAAGTCCAGCGCCCACTGGTACGCGAAGGTGGTCCGCGACGGCGCCCTGCCGCCGGAGGCCGGCGCGGAGGCCTGACCGCTCTACGGCGACCCCGGTCGCGGGCCCGGCTCCGATCCGCCGGACGGGCCCGCGGCCGGCCATTCCCGTACGACCGCGTCGGCGTCGGAGGGCTGCAGGCCCCAGCGGGGGACCGGGCGGCGGCATCCGCAGTGCCGCGCGGATCCTCTCGTTGATCCCCGCCACGGTCCGCCGCACCTACGGCTCGGAAGCGGGCCCGGCGAGCGGCTGCCAGGGCGCCCTCCGCCTCCCCGCGCGGGGCGAGCGAGGGCGGCAGGCAGGACAGCCCCTCGCGGTCCATCTTCTGCCTGACCCACCACAGGTCGTCACAGGACTGGTCCAGGTCGGGCAGCGGCCCGCACATGCCCGGCAGGGCGTCGAACTCGCCGCGTTCGGCCGCCTCGCGGATCTGCCGGTCGGCCCGCGGCTCGCGGGCGGCCGTCACCACCTCCGGGAGCCGGCCGGTGATCTCGTCCAGGGTGCGGGTGAAGGCCCGCACCGCCGGGCCGTCGCGGTGCGCCTGGACGCGGATGCCGTCGAGCTTCTCCTCCACCGCGCACGGCCCGGGTGTCGGTGATCTCCGCCACGTGTCGTGGATGTTGACGTCGCATTTGCGACTTGCGAAGAAGTAGGTGCGAACGGACAGTGCGGACATGGTAAATGGGGCAAATGGGTTGTTTAATATGCGAACATTTCATGACAATTCCAATGCATGACGGATAATCTCCCCCTCGTGGTCTCCAGGGTGGCCATGAGTCGTGGCTGCGTGAAGAAGCTGTTAACCTCCGGCAAGTTTGCGGACCAGAAGATTCCGCTTGTGTGTGAACGTCCCCCGGGTCGGTGGTGGCACCGCCGCTCCGGGGTGGAGCCCCTTCCACCGCCCGCGGTGCGCGGAAGGTGCCCGCGGCCCGGCCCGCTCGCCGTGGGCCGCCGCCGGCAACGGGCTCCACGACTCGTAAGGAGGTGGCGCGCGTGGACGGGGTGGAGACAACCCGGTTCGGCGCCGTGGTGGTAATCGGCCTGCTGGTCCTCTTCTATGGAGGGACCTTCCTGATCTCGACCCGTATCGGGAAGAGGCAGGAGAATGCTGATGGGTACATGACGGCCGGTCACAACATCGGCTTCGGGATCTCCGCCGCCAGCATGACGGCGACGTGGATCTGGGCGTCCTCGATGTACGCCTCGGCGACATCGGGGTACACCTACGGCATATCGGGCCCCGTCCACTACGGGCTCTGGGGTGCTCTGATGATCCTGTTCATCTACCCCTTCGGCAAGCGCATCCGGGCCGTCGCTCCCAAGGCGCACACGCTGGCCGAGGTCATGTACGCACGGCATGGCCGCTCCAGCCAGCTGATGCTCGCCGGCTCCAATCTCGTCGGCAGCCTCATCAGCCTGATGTCGAACCTCATCGCCGGCGGCGTGCTGATCTCGATGCTGTCGCCGCTCAACTTCACCCAGGGTGTCCTCGCGGTGGCCGCGGGCGTACTGCTCTACACCCTGTGGTCCGGTTTCCGCGCCTCCGTGCTCACCGACTTCGTACAGGTCGTCGCGATGCTGGGAGCGGTGGCCGTACTGGTCCCGGTGATCTTCTTCGCGGCCGGCTTCCCGGCGGCGTTCGAGACCGGGACGGCGAACCTGACCGCCCAGCAGGGCGACTTCTTCTCCAGTGACGCCTTCATGAACCAGGGCGCCCCCTACATCGCCGCGGTGCTGGCCTACGCCATCGGCAACCAGACCATCGCACAACGCCTGTTCGCCGTGCGGCAGGATCTGATCAAGCCGACCTTCGTCACCGCGACCATCGGCTACGGCGCCATGGTGATCGGCGTCGGCATGCTCGGTGTGCTCGCCCTCTACCTCGGCTTCGAGCCGACCGGCGGCGACGTGAACAACCTCATCCCCGAGATGGCCGCCGACTACCTGCCGCCCGTGCTGCTGGCGGTGTTCTTCCTCATGATCGTCGGCGCGCTCTCCTCGACCGCCGACTCCGACCTCTCGGCCCTCTCCTCGATCATGATGGCCGACGTCTACGGCCAGAACGTGGCGGGCAAGGAGAAGGCGAACCCGAGGACGATGCTGCTGGTGGGCCGCATCACGATGGTGGTGGCCACCGCGGCGGCCGTAGCCTTCGCCAGCCTCCGGCTGAACATTCTCGACCTGCTGGTCTTCGTCGGCGCGCTGTGGGGGGCCCTGGTCTTCCCGGTGCTGGCCAGTTTCTACTGGGACAAGGTCACCAACAAGGCGTTCACCACCTCGGTCGTCGCGGCGCTCGCGGTGTTCCTGCCGGTCCGCTTCGGCTGGATCCCCATGGAGGGCGTCGCCGGCATCGCCGTGGACGTACTCTCCGTCATCGGGATCGGCGTGGTCCTCGGCCTGATGGTGTTCGGCTTCCTCGGGCTCCGCGCCGCGAAGATCGCCGGTGTGCTGTCGGCGGCGGTCGCCGTCCCGTTCGCCCTCGGATCCCTGCACGAGTACGCGACGCTGTCCGCTTCTCTCGTCGCCTACTCCGTGAGTACCGTCATCTGCTGGGCGATGTCCGCGGGCAGCGGCGAGAGGTTCGACTTCGCCCTCATCGCCCGGCGCACCGGCGACTTCGACGGCGGCGGTGGTGGCGCGGCCGCCGCCGTCCCGCGGCAGGCGGAAGACGGCGAGCCCGAGCCCCTCAAGGACGCCAAGTGAAGCGAGTGAGCAAGGAGGAGACGCGGTGAGCACCCTCGCCCTGAGCGTGTACGTCCTGATGTGGCCCGTCGTCGTGGCCGCCGTCCTGTTCGTGATCGGCCGCGCGTTCCACCGCGAGTGGGCCGAGGCTCGCCGCGGCGGACAGCGCATGATCTGAGCCCGGCGCCGCGGGCCGGTGGCCTTTCGCCGGCCCGCGGCCCCCGAACGCCAACCTCCGACAATCGTCCGGACGTTCACAGAAACGAAGGTTCGGTGACCGTTCCGCGGTGAGGTAATCACACCGTGTCCGCACCTCTGCCGAATGACAAACGTGACGGCCTGTGAATGTGGTGCCACCACGCCGCCCGCCCGCCCGGATGCGACCGGAGGGGTACGGCACGTGACGAATCCCCGGTGGCGGACGAGCGGAGCGATGGCGGACATGGCTGACACCACGGTTGGCGAGCCGCGCCCGGCGGAGCGC
>NZ_JAJFAU010000014.1:0-8039 GCF_022614595.1 Streptomyces sp. CNQ085 | reverse complement strand
CCCCCCCCCCCCCCCCCCCCCCCCCCCCCCCCCCCCCCCGCGGCCGGAGCACCGGCAAGGCGGGGGAGCGGGAGCTGGGGCAGCTCCCGGCCGGCCTGACGGCCGTCCGCGACGGAGACTTCGGCGGGATCGCCACGGTCTTCAACGGCATGGTGGACCAGCTGTCGCTGTTCACCTCCGAGGAGACCCGCGTCTCCCGCGAGGTCGGCAGCGAAGGGCGCCCGGGCGGCCAGGCCCAGGCGCCCGGCGCGCTCAGCGCCGCAGCGGGACGAAACGCACCCGGAGCCCCGGCACTGCCTGCGCCGCCCCCGCCAGCGCCTCCCGCGGCACCACGCCGACCACCGGATAACCCCCCGTGGTCGGATGGTCGGCGAGGAAGACGATCGGCTCGCCGCCCGGCGGCACCTGCACCGCACCCGCCACCATGCCCTCGCTGGGCAGCTCGCCCCGCACCGACCGTTCCAGGGCGGGCCCCTCGGTCCGCAGCCCGACGCGGTTGCTCTCGGCGGACACCCGGTAGACCCCTCGGGCCAGCGCGCGCAGCGCGGCCGGGGTGAACCAGTCCTCACGCGGCCCGGGCACCAGGGGCAGCACCAGCTCGCCCGACGGCGGTCCCGGAGCGGCGGAGGCCACCGCGTCGGCCCAGGGCACGGGCCCCGGCGCCGGTCCCACCGGCAGCCGCGCCCCCGCCGACAGCGGCGCCGGACCGAGCCCGGACAGCAGATCGGTGGACCGGCTGCCGAGCACCGGCCCGACACCGACGCCGCCGGCCACGGCCAGATAACTGCGCACCCCGGCCCGCGCGGCGCCGACCTCCAGCACCGCCCCGCCCGGCACCCGCACCGCCGCTCCCCACGGCGCCGGACGGCCGCCGATCCGCACCGGGCACGGAGCACCGGTCACCGCTGCCACCACGGCGCGGTCCGGGCGCACCGCGCACCCGGTGAGGGTGGTCTCCAGCGTCGCGGCCCCGGGCGCGTTGCCCACCAGACGGTTGGCGAGCCGGTGGGCGGGGGAGTCCAGCGCCCCCGAACGCGGTACTCCCAGATGCGCCAGGCCCACCCGGCCCAGGTCCTGCACGGTGGTCAGCGCCCCCGGCCGCAGGACCTCCAGCACACCTCCGCCCGTCACGGCATCGCCTCGAACCGCACCCGGGTGCCCGGGGCCAGCAGCGCGGCAGGCTCCCGGCACACGTCCCACAGCACCGCGTCCGTCCGGCCGATCAGCTGCCAGCCGCCGGGCGAGGTACGCGGGTACACCCCCGTGTACGCACCGGCCAGCCCCACCGAGCCCGGCGGCACCGAGGTGCGCGGGACGGCGCGGCGGGGCACGCCCAACTCCCCCGGCAGCCCGGTGAGATAGCCGAATCCGGGGGCGAACCCGCAGAAGGCGACCCGGAACTCGGTACCCGTGTGGACGGCGACCGCCTCCTCCTCGTCCACCCCCCACAGTGCCGCCACCTCGGCCAGATCCGGTCCGTCGTAGCGCACCGGCAGCACCACCGCGGCGGTGCCCGCCGGGGCGGCGCCGGGGAACTCCCTGCCCCGCAGCCACCTCGTCAGCGCCCCCGGGTCCTCCAGACCGTCCAGCAGGACGGTGGCCGCCGCCGGCACGATCTCCTCCACCCCGGGCAGCTCGCCGGTCGCCCGCAGTCGCGCCAGCTCGGCGTGGAGGGCCTGGGCCCGCTCCGCGCTGCCCACCTCCAGCAGCAGGGCGCGCCTGCCCACGGGCAGCACCCTCGTCACCCTCACGGCACGAACGCCTCGATCCGCACCCCGGCCTCCGCGAGGGCCTGCCGCACCCGCCGGGCGAGCGCGACGGCGCCCGGAGTGTCGCCGTGCACGCACAGCGACCTGGCTCCGGCGGCCACCTCCACGCCGGCTCCGGCGGCCACACTCCCGCGCAGCGCGATGCCCAGCGCCTGGGAGACCACGGCGTCCGGCTCGTGGATCACCGCTCCCGGCTCCCGCCGGGACACCAGTGTGCCCCGCGTGGTGTAGCCGCGGTCGGCGAACGCCTCGGCGACCGCGGGCAGCCCGGCCTCCTCGGCCGCCATGAGCAGCAGCGACCCGGGCAGCCCCAGCACGGGCAGTCTCCCGCCCGCCAGCAGCGCCCCGGACACCACCGCCCGCGCCTGGCCCTCGTCGTGCACCGCGCGGTTGTAGAGCGCGCCGTGCGGTTTGACGTACGCCACCCGCGCCCCGGCGGACTCGGCGAACACCCGCAGGGCGCCGATCTGGTAAGCGACCTCGTCGGCCAGCTCGTCCTCGGGGACCTCCATCGGCCGCCGCCCGAAGCCGGCCAGGTCGCGGTAGGCGACCTGGGCGCCGATCACCACCCCCCGCTCGGCCGCCTGCGCGCACACCCGGCGCATGGTGGAGGGGTCCCCGGCGTGGAAGCCGCACGCGATGTTGGCGCTGCTGACGACCGAGAGCAGCGCCTCGTCGTGGGTGAGTTCCCACCGTCCGAAGCCCTCGCCCAGGTCGGCGTTGAGATCGATCACCGGGGCCGCGCCCTCCACCGGAGCCGCCGCCCCTTTCTCCCCCTCGTCCCGCTGTGTCATGCGACGAGGGTAGTCCGGGGAGGCGGGCGGGGCGTGTCCACGAGTCCGTCAGCGCCGGCGGCGCGTCTCCGGGAGCTCCACCTCCCCGCCGGCCCGCCCGTACCTCCGTGCCACCGCGCCCAGGTGGTGGAGGACGAGCAGCAGCAGGCCGACATCGTCCAGGTACACCGGATCCGGGAGCAGGTCGAGGGGGAAGACCGTGTAGACCAGCGCCACCCAGAAGGCGGCCCTGGCGCTCACGGGGACGTCCGCGCCCCGCAGGAGCAGATAGGTGCGCACCAGCCTGACCAGCAGAACGGCCGCGACGGCCAGCGTCGCGACGGCGAGCACCGCGCCGACGGCGATCAGTACGGCCTGCCAGGTCTCCAACGGAGTTCCTCCCGCGGGGATGGACGGTGGAGTGAGGATCGCCCCGGAGCCCGGTTTCAAACGTGGGCGCGCGGACCCGGGGTGCGGACCCGGCGCGCGCCGGGTGCTCAGCCGCGCGGCGGCAGCCGGTGCGGCCCGACCGCCTCCAGCCGCCCCGCCTCCACCACCGCCGTCATGTGGGTGCGGTACGGCTGGGAGCCCCGGTCGGCGGGTGAGCCGGGGGTGAGCAGCCGCAGCGATCCGCTGTCGGCCATGGTGGCGGTGGTGTCCCAGGGGGATGCGGCTGCGGCCGAAAACAGGACGTCCAGATCGCCGAAGCGCTCGGCGCACCGCTTCTCCCGTCCCCCGCTTCGCACCCGTCTCGTGGACGACGCCCGGACGCAGCCCGCCCGGCCCGGTGGCCCGCTCCCCGCCGGACCGCGTACACCATACGGACGGCCCGTCCGCGCGCCCGCCGTTGGGCGTACCGCTGTCCGTCGTAAGCCGTTCGCCGGGCCTTGCGGGCGCCGGTCCGAGCCGCTTGCACCCTGGATTAGGGTGACCACCGACACGCCCGCGCCGTATCCGACCCGCACCCGGGGGAGCACATGACACGCACTGACGACACGATCAGATGGGGCATCCTCGCGACCGGCGGCATAGCGGGAGCCTTCGCCCGCGACCTCGTGACCCTGCCCGGCGGCGAGCTCCTCGCGGTCGGCTCGCGTTCGCCGGAGTCCGCCCGCCGCTTCGCCGGCGAGCACGGCGCTCCGCGCGCGTACGGCAGCTGGGCCGCGCTGGCCGCGGACCCGGACGTGGACGTGGTCTACGTCGCCACGCCCCACTCGGCGCACCTGGAGGCCGCCACCGTCTGCCTGGAGGCGGGCAAGGCGGTGTTGTGCGAGAAGCCGCTCACCCTCAACCTCGCCCAGGCCCGGGAGATGGTCGCGCTGGCGCGCCGCAGGGGCGTCTTTCTGATGGAGGCCATGTGGACCTACTGCAACCCGGTGGTGCGCCGCATGCTCGAACTCGTCGCGGACGGCGCGATCGGCGAGGTGCGCTCGGTCCACGCCGACTTCGGCATCGTCGCTCCCTCGGACGCCTCGCACCGCCTGCGCGACCCCCGGCTGGGCGGCGGCGCCCTGCTGGACCTGGGCGTCTACCCGGTCTCCTTCGCCCACCTCGTCCTGGGCGAGCCCTCCTCCGTCGCCGCCTGGGCCCATCTGACGCCCGAGGGCGTGGACGAGACCACCGGCGTCCTGCTGGGCTACGACAGCGGTGCCGTCGCCACCCTCTCCTGCTCCATCGCCTCCGCGAGCCCCACCGTGGCGGCCGTCAGCGGCACCAGGGGACGCATCGAGCTGCCGCACGGCTTCTTCGCGCCGGAGTCCTTCGTCCTGCACCGCGAGGGGCGCGAGGCCGAGGAGGTCCGGGTGCCGCGGGCCGGGGGCGGCACCGGCTACGGGCCCGAGGCGGCCGAGGTGATGCGCTGCCTGCGGGAGAAGGAGACGGAGTCCCCGCTGGTGCCGCTGGACGGGACGCTCGCGGTGATGGCGACGCTGGACGCCGTCCGCGAGCGCGTCGGGGTCCGCTACCCGGGCGGCGACTGACCGTTCGCCGGGCATCCGGTGTGCGAAGGCGTGGCCGGGGCCCGCCGGGGCGGTTGCGAACGCCCTGCGGGCCCCTCATCTGCCACGATTCCGAGAGCGCTCTCATTCTCCGGTCGCCGGGGGTACCGGGAGGGCTTCCACCTCCAAAAGGTTCACGAATCAAGGGTATTGACGCCCCATCCGGTCGCGTACAGGATCAGCGCCGTGCGCATGACAGTGCACCTGTGCCTTCTTGCGTTCAAGTGCTGAAGACGTCGACCGCGTCCGAGGGAGCCGCCATGGGACAGCCACCGCACACAGCAACGGGACCCGGGGGAGGCGGCCTGCGAAGGCGGCGCCGGAGAACGGCCGCCGCGACCCTCGGCGCCCTCCTCGCCCTCCTCGCCTCAGGTCTGACCCCCGCCGCGTCGGCCGCCGCACAGGACCGCGTCCTGGACGACTTCGACGGCGCCGTGCCCGGCCCGATCGGCACCTACGGCAGCACCCCCGGGGACACCCCCCGGCTCAGCCAGGTCGCCGCCGAGGCCCGTCCCGGCGCCAACGCCTTCAACCGCGCCATGCGCGTGGAGTACGACATCACCGCCTGGGGCGGCTTCGACCACGCCCTGACCGGCGCCGAGGACTGGAGCGGTCATGAGGGCTTCTCCTTCTGGGTGAAGGGCACCGGCAGCGGGGAGCGCGTCCAGTTCGAGGTCAAGGACGGCGGCCCGAACGCCGGTCAGGCCGAGCTGTGGGCCGGCTACTTCACCGACGACACCGACGGCTGGAAGCAGGTCCGCACCCCCTTCGAGGACTTCGTCCGGCGCCCCGACTACCAGCCCGCCGGCGCCCCGGACGACGGCGTGCTGGACCTGACCCGGATGTGGGGCTACGCCGTCAACCTGCCCACCGCCTCCGGCGCCCTGGAGTTCGACCAGGTCGAGCTGTACGGCGTGGGCGGGGTGCGGGCCCGCGTCGCCACCGACCGGCCCGTCCACACCGTCGAGCACGGCGGCACCGCCACCGTGGAGGTGTCCGTGGGCACCACCGGCGGCGTACCGCTGGCCGAGCCCGTCACCGTCGCCTACGCCACCGGCGAGGGCACCGCGGAGCCCGGCGAGGACTACACCCCGGTCGGGGGCACCCTCACCTTCCCGGCCGGCACCCCCTCCGGCACGGCGAAGACCTTCACCGTCGACACCGAGCGCAGCGCGGAGCCCGCCACCGCCAAGACCATCCCCATCACCCTCTCCGCCGACGGCGCACGCGCCCCCGACGATCCGCCCACCGTCGTCATCAACGCGCACGGCCTGCCGTACCAGAACCCCCGGCTCCCGGTGGGCAAGCGGGTGAAGGACCTGCTCTCCCGGATGACGGTGGACGAGAAGATCGGCCAGATGACCCAGGCCGAACGCGGCGCCCTGGAGGCCCAGGACGACATCGCCTCCTACGAACTGGGCTCGCTGCTGTCCGGCGGCGGCTCCAACCCCGCACCCAACACCCCCGGGGCCTGGGCCGACATGGTCGACGGTTTCCAGCTGCGGGCTCAGCAGACCCGGCTGCAGATCCCGCTGATCTACGGCGTCGACGCCGTCCACGGCCACAACAACGTCGTCGGCGCCACCGTCTTCCCGCACAACACCGGCCTCGGAGCCGCCCGCGACCCGGAGCTGGTGGAGGACACCGCCCACGTCACCGCCAAGGAGGTCCGCGCCACCGGCGTCCCCTGGAACTTCAGCCCCTGCCTGTGCGTCAGCCGCGACGAGCGCTGGGGCCGGGCGTACGAGGCGTTCGGCGAGGACCCGGCGCTGGTCACGCGACTGGCCACGGCGGTCGAGGGCTACCAGGGCCGCGCCGACGGCCGGGACCTGAAGGACGCCGACCGGGTGCTGGCCACCGCCAAGCACTACGTCGGCGACGGCGGCACCGAGTTCGGCTCCTCCACCACCGGCACCTACACCATCGACCAGGGCGTCACGAGGACGACGCGCAAGGAGCTGGAGACCGTCCACATCGCCCCCTTCGTGGAGGCGGTCGACGAGGGAGTCGGCACCGTCATGCCGTCCTTCTCCAGCGTCGACTTCCTCGGCGACGACCAGGGTCCGGTCAGGATGCACGCCCACGCCGACCTGATCACGGACGTCCTCAAGGGCGACCTCGGCTTCGACGGGTTCGTCATCAGCGACTGGCAGGCCATCGACCAGATCCCCGGCGACTACGCCTCCGACGTGCGGACCTCGATCAACGCCGGACTCGACATGATCATGGTCCCGTACGACTACAAGGGCTTCACCTCCACCCTGCGCGAGCAGGTCGACTCCGGCGCCGTGCCCATGGCGCGGATCGACGACGCGGTCACCCGCATCCTCACCAAGAAGTTCCAGCTCGGCCTGTTCGAGAAGCCCTACGCCGACCGCACCCACCTGGACACCGTCGGCTCCGCCGCCCACCGCGAGCTGGCCCGCCGGGCCGCCGCCGACTCCCAGGTGCTGCTGAAGAACGACAAGAACCTGCTGCCGCTGAGCGGCGACGAGAAGCTCTACGTCGCCGGCTCCAACGCCGACGACATCGGCAACCAGGCCGGCGGCTGGACCATCTCCTGGCAGGGCTCCTCCGGCGACATCACCGAGGGCACCACGATTCTGGAGGGAATCCGCCAGGCCGCCCCGGACGCCTCCGTCACCTTCAGCGAGGACGCCTCCGCGCCCACCGACGGGCACAGCACGGGCATCGTGGTGGTCGGCGAGACCCCGTACGCCGAGGGCGTCGGCGATGTCGGCAACGGGCACGACCTGGAGCTGTCCGAGGCCGACAGGAAGGCGGTCGACACCGTCTGCGGCGCCATGGACTGCGCGGTGCTGATCGTCTCCGGACGCCCGCAGATCATCACTGACCGACTCGGCGACATCGACGCCCTGGTGGCCTCCTGGCTGCCGGGCACCGAAGGCGCCGGTGTGGCCGACACCCTCTTCGGTGAGCGGCCCTTCACCGGCCGCCTGCCGGTGAGCTGGCCGCGCTCGGCCGCCCAGGTTCCGGTCAACGTCGGCGACGCCTCCTACGACCCGCTCTACCCGTACGGCTGGGGTCTGCGCACCGACGGCGCCCGCGACCGGCTGGAGGACGTCCGCGAAGAGCTGCGGGACCGCCGCGACATCGCCTCCCGCGTCGCGGCCGTCCACGTCCGCCTCGCCCTCAAGAACCGGTACTGGAAGTCCGACGGCACGGTCCGCGGCGCGGACGCGGTCCTGAAGCACCTGACCCGGGCCGCCGCCCCGCTGGAGAAGTCGAGGGTCGACTCCTACCTCCAGGCGGACCAACTCGCCTCGGTCGCCCGGGACATCGCCCAGGACACCCTGCTGAAGACCGGTGACGGCGCTCCGGAGCACGCGGTGTCCCGCACCGCGGACGCCGACCACGCCCTGGCCTCCGGCGACTACGCCATGGCGATCCGCCACCTGGCCGAGGCCCACCGGCTGGCCCGCTGACCGCCCACCCACCCGAGCCGGTCCGCCGGGCGCACCGTTGGGAACGGTGCGCCC
>NZ_JAJFAU010000130.1 GCF_022614595.1 Streptomyces sp. CNQ085 | reverse complement strand
GGGCGCGGGTCCCGCGCCCGGCCCGGGGCCGGGCTCCCGCACCATCCGCGCGGCCGGCTGCGTGCTGTGGCGCCGCAGGCGCTTCGGCGCGGGGACGGGCGAGGACACGGCCGCCGGTGCGACGGGCATCGAGATCGCGCTCGTGCACCGGCCCAAGTGGGACGATTGGTCGCATCCGAAGGGCAAGCTCAAGCCGGGCGAGGCGGCCCTGCCCGCGGCGGTGCGCGAGGTGCGCGAGGAGACCGGCATGTCCTGCACGCCGGGCGCGGTGCTGCCCACCACGCGTTACGGGACCGGTGGCCGGACCAAGGAGGTCCGCTACTGGGCCGCCGAGGCGACCGGCGGGGCGTTCACCCCGGGTGACGAAGTGGACCGGCTGCTGTGGCTGCCACCGCGGGAGGCCCGGCGGCGGCTCACCCAGGAGCAGGACCGGCTGCTGGTCGACGCCCTGCTGGCCGCCCTCCACCTCGGCTGAGAGTCGCCCCAGCTCTCCCGGCAACCTTCCAGACACCTGCACTGACCTGCTCTTTCAATATACTTGAGTCGGCGCTTGTCAATTTTCCTTCCTGGAGTCGCAGAAGAGCCGGAGAGCATCACAGGAAGTGGTTCCAGGGAAGGGGATGACCCGTGATGCTGATGAGCACCGACCCGTTCCGCGAGTTCGGCCGCCTCACCGGGCAACTGCTGGGCACCACGGCCCGTCCGGCCGGAATGCCGATGGACGCCTACCGCTCCGGTGACGACGTGGTGGTCCACTTCGACCTCCCCGGCATCGGCCCGGAGAGCATCGGCCTCGATGTCGAGCGCCACGTCCTGACCGTCCACGCCGAGCGCCGGTGGCTCGGGCCGGAGGACGCCGGGCGGATCGCCGCCGAGCGGCCCACCGGCAAGTTCAGCCGACAGCTCTTCCTCGGCGCCACCCTCGACACCGACCGGATCGACGCCTCTTACGACGCCGGTGTCCTGACGCTGCGCGTCCCGGTGACCGAGCAGGCCAAGCCGCGCAAGATCCAGGTCAGCGGCGGTTCCGGCAAGAAGCGGCTGACCGGCTGAGCGGCCGGCCCCGAGGGCGCCGGGGTTCCGGGGGATCCGAGCACCCGCGCTCTCACCTCCCCTTCGCGCCGCCCGGCGCCAGGGCCTCCCACCGCACGGTGACCTCGCCCTGACGCCAGCGGCGCGGCCCGTCCACGACCGGCCAGCGGGCCGCGACCTCCTTCACCGAACGCATCCAGCGCTGCCGCGCGCCCAGCGCGGCGTACGGGGCGGCCGCCGCCCAGGCCCGGTCCATGTCGAGCAGGAAGGCATGCACCCGCTCACCGGGCACATTACGGTGGATGAGCGCTTTGGGCAGCCGTTCGGCCAGGTCGGAGGGGGTGTCCAGAGAGCCGAGCCGGGTCGCGAACGTCACCGTGCGCGGCCCCTCCGGGCCGATCGCCACCCATACGTGCCGTCGCCCGATCTCGTCGCACGTCCCCTCCACCAGCAGCCCGCCGGGTGCCAGGCGGGCGCGCAGCCGGCCCCAGACGGGAGCGACCTCCCGCTCGTCGTACTGCCGCAGCACGTTCGCGGCCCGGATCAGCACGGGACGCCGCCCGCCCGGCAGCGGCACCTCGAAACCGCCGTGGGCGAAGACCAGCCCGGGGCGCTCGTAGGGCCGGGCCGCCTCGACCCGCGCCGGATCGATCTCGATCCCGGTGACGCTCACGTCCGGACACCGCGCCCGCAGCCGTTCCAGCAGCTCGACGGCCGTCCAGGGCGCGGCGCCGTACCCCAGGTCCACGGCGACGGGGCCGTGCGGATCGGCGGTGCGGCGCAGCGCGGGTCCGTGGACGGCGGCGATCCACCGGTCCATGCGTCGCAGCCGGTTCGGATTCGTCGTTCCCCGCGTGACGGCTCCCACGGGCCGCTCCGCTCCACGCCTGCCCATGCCGGCCACCCTACGGTCCGGCCGCGTGCCGCCCGGCGCGGGCCCGGACCGCGCCGCGCCTCCGGGCCGGGCCGCGTCACGGTTTGGCAAAGAGGAAGAGCGTGGGAAGGGAACGGCCCGCGCCGGTGTTGACGACCCGAGAGAGCGGACCGTCGCTCGGCGTCCCGTCCCGGAGGAGGCAGCGCAGGTGAGCCCGCATCCCACCAGGCTCGGTCGACGGCTGCACCGGTTCACGCGACGGCCCCGCCGCGTGGCCATGCTCAGCGTCCACACCTCGCCGCTGCACCAGCCCGGCACCGGCGACGCCGGGGGCATGAACGTCTACATCGTCGAGCTGGCCAGGCAACTCGCCGCTCAGGGCATCGAGGTGGAGATCTTCACCCGCGCCACCGACGGCGGGCTCCCGCCCGCCGTCGAGCTGACCCCCGGCGTACTGGTGCGGCACGTGGACGCCGGTCCCTACGAGGGGCTCGCCAAGGAGGACCTGCCCGCCCAGCTGTGCGCCTTCACCCACGGAGTGATGCGCGCCTGGGCCAGTCGGCGGCCCGGCCACTACGACCTGGTCCACTCCCACTACTGGCTCTCCGGCCACGTCGGCTGGCTCGTCGCCGAACGCTGGGGGGTTCCCCTGGTACACGCCATGCACACCATGGCCAAGGTCAAGAACGCCGCCCTCGCCGCGGGTGACACCCCCGAGCCCGCCGCCCGCGTCATCGGCGAGACGCAGATCGTACGGGCCGCCGACCGGCTCATCGCCAACACCGCCGAGGAGGCGGGCGAGCTCGTCCACCACTACGACGCCGACCCCGCCCGCACAGCCGTCGTCCACCCCGGCGTCAACCTCGACCGCTTCCGCCCCGCCGACGGCCGCGCCGCCGCCCGCGCCCGCCTGGGCCTGCCGCGGGACGCCTTCGTGCCCCTGTTCGCCGGGCGGATACAGCCGCTCAAGGCTCCCGACGTCCTGCTGCGCGCCACCCGCCTGCTGCTGGACGAGGAGCCCGCCCTGCGCGAACGCCTCGTCGTCCCCGTGGTCGGCGGGCCCAGCGGCAGCGGACTGGCCAAGCCCGAGCAGCTCCAGAAACTCGCCGCCCGCCTGGGCATCACCGACGTGGTGCGCTTCCACCCGCCGGTCGGCCAGGACCTCCTCGCCGACTGGTACCGCGCGGCGAGCGTGCTGGTGATGCCCTCCCACAGCGAGTCCTTCGGACTGGTCGCCGTCGAGGCGCAGGCGTGCGGCACCCCCGTCGTCGCCGCGTCCGTCGGCGGACTGCCGGTGGCGGTACGCGACGGAGTCAGCGGTTTCCTCGTCGACGGCCACGAGCCGGCCGGCTACGCGCGGGCCCTGCGGCACCTGATCGGCGACCGTGCGCTGGCGGCCCGCATGGGCGAGGCCGCCGCCCGCCACGCGAGCGGCTTCGGCTGGGACACCGCCGCCGCCACCACCGCCGAGGTGTATGCCGAGGCGATGGCCGGACGCCGCCGTCACCTACTATCGGCACATGGGTGACAAGCGCGACAACAGGGGCGGCGACGCGACCGCGAAGGCCAGGGCCGCGATCGAGCGGACGCTGTGTGAGGCCGAGCTGAAGTGGGAGAGCCCGTCCGACGGCAACTACGTCGTCACGCTGCCGGGCACCCGCAAGCTCTCCACGACCTGCTCCCTGATCGTCGGCAGGCACTCCCTCTCCGTCAACGCCTTCGTCGTCCGCCGCCCGGACGAGAACCACGCCGAGGTCCACCGCTGGCTGCTGGAGCGCAACACCCGCCTGTACGGCCTGGGCTACGCCCTCGACAGCCTCGGTGACGTCTATCTCGCGGGGAGGCTGCCGTTGCCGGCCGTCACCCCCGAGGAGGTGGACCGGCTGCTCGGCGTGGTCGTGGAGAACGCCGACGGTGCGTTCAACACCCTGCTGGAGATGGGTTTCGCCACCTCCATCCGCAAGGAGTACGCCTGGCGGACCTCCCGCGGCGAGTCCACGCGCAACCTGGAGGCGTTCGCGCACATGCTGCGCGACGAGTGAGCGGACCGGCGGACGGGGGACCGGCGGGACAGCGCCGGGGCAATCGGGGCCCCGGCGCACATGTGGCGAGAGCCCATGCGCCAGGGCCTCCCTGTGTACGGCACGGACATTGCCGGTGCGTGTGCGCGAGGCGGACGCTGCCAGGAATCACCACCGCGAGCCGGCCACTCACCGGTGGCCCGTACATGATCCGCCGAGGAGCCCTCCCGCCATGCGCAGACCCGCCATCACCTCCCTAGCCGCGGCCGCCGTGGCAGCCGCACTCGCCACCTCCTGCTCCAGCCCCGGCACCACCGCCTCCGGCGACGGGGGAGCCGAGGAGGTCGAGGTCGCCCTGATCACCTCCACCAGCGGGCCGCTGGCCTCCTACGGCGAGCAGTACCTCCAGGGCTTCGAGGCGGGTCTGGACCACATCACCGGCGGTACCGGGAAGATCGACGGCGTCGAGATCAAGGTCAGCAGGTACGACGACGGCGGCGACCCCGCCAAGGGCGTCTCGCTGGCCAAGAAGAGCGCCGGCCAGGGCGTGCGGATCATCGTCGGCACGGCCGCTTCCGGCGTGGCCACCCAGATCGCTCCGGTCGCCGCCCAGAACAAGGTCCTCTACATCTCCGGCCCCGCCGCCACCGATGCCCTCACCGGCGCCAACAAGTACACCTTCCGCTCCGGGCGCCAGACCTTCCAGGACGTGGCCACCGCACAGCAGATCCTCGTGAAGCAGGACGACGGCGAGGGCGGCAAGGGGAAGAAGGTCGTCGTCCTCGCCCAGGACAACGCCTTCGGCCAGGCCAACGTCGCCGCCGTCAAGAGCGTGCTCGGCGTCGGCGGTACCACCGTGGAATCCGTCCTCGCCCCGCCCAGCGCCACCGACCTCACCCCGACCGCCACCAAGGTCAGGGCCGCCAAGCCCGACATGGTCTTCGTCGCCTGGGCCGGCGACACCGCCCAGTCGATGTGGACCACCCTCGACCAACAGGGCGTGCTCGACGCCGCCACCGTCGTCACCGGACTCGACAGCCGCGCCAGCTACCCCGTCTTCGGCAAGGCACGTGACAAGGTCACCCTCCTGGCCCACTACGTGCCCGGCGCCATCGACAGCCCCGAGGCGAAGGCCGTCGAGGAGTACTTCGGGAAGAAGGGCTGGAAGACCGATCTGTTCACCCCCGACGGCTTCAACGCCGCCCAGATGGTCGCCCAGGCCGTCCGCGAGGCCGGAGCCGACGGCGACACCGACGCCATGGTCGAGGCCCTGGAGGGCCACACCTTCGCGGGCGTCAAGGGCGAGAACACCGTCCGCGCGGGTGACCACGCCCTGCTCCAGCCCATGTTCCAGGCGGAGTTCGACGGCGACGCGCCGAAGGTGGTCCTCACCGTCGACGCACGGGCGGTCGCCCCCGCCGAGCGGAAGATCGGCTGACGGCGGTGACGCCTGTCCTCGAACTGAGCGGGCTGAGCTGGTCCGTCGGTGCGGCGACCATCGTCGACGGGGTCGCACTGGCTGTGGAGGAAGGCGAGTTCGTCGCCGTCATCGGACCCAACGGCGCCGGCAAGACATCCCTGTTCAACCTCGTCTCCGGCATCACCCGCCCCACCGCGGGCGCCGTCCGGCTGGACGGCGCCGACATCACCGGCCTGCCGCCCCACCGCCGCGCCCGCCGCGGGCTGGGCCGCACCTTCCAGTCCTCCTCCGTCTTCCCGACCATGACCGTCGCCGAGCACGTCGCCCTGGCCGCCCGCGCGGCCGGCGCGAAGCGGGTCGCGGAGGGCGGGAAGGGCGTACGGGCCGTACTGGAGCGCGTACGGCTCGCCCAACGCGCCGACGACCTCGCCGGGGGCCTGTCCCACGGCGACAAGCGCAAGCTGGAGCTCGCCGTGCTGCTCGCCCCCACCCTCGCGCAGGGCGGCTCCTCCCCGGGCGACCCCCGCCTGATGCTCCTGGACGAGCCCATGGCGGGCGTCGCGGCCGAGGAGGTCGGCGAGCTGACCGACGTCATCCGCACCCTCCACCGAACCGAGGGACGCACCGTGCTGATGGTCGAGCACCACATGGACATCCTGCTCGGCCTCGCCGACCGGGTGGCCGTGATGCATCACGGGACCCTGCTGGCCGTCGGAACCCCCGGCGCGGTGATGGCCGACCCGGCCGTCCAGGAGGCGTACGTGGGGGAGGAACTGTGAGCGCGAACCCCGTATCGCACCCCATCCTGTCCGTGCGCGACCTGCGGGTGCGCATCGGGCAGTCCGCCATCCTCCAGGGCGTCGGCTTCGATGTCGCGCCCACCGGCACCACCGCCCTGCTGGGCCGGAACGGAGTGGGCAAGACCACCACGGTCCGCGCCGTGCTGGGCCTGCTGCCAGAGGAGGGCGAGGTCACCGGCGGCACCGTCCGCCTGGACGGTGAGGATGTCACCGGCCACCGCACCCACACCGTGGTACGGCGCGGCGTCGGCTACGTGCCCGAGGACCGCGGGGTGTTCGGCTCCCTCACCGTCGCGGAGAACCTCGCCCTCGCCGAACGCGCCGGCGGACCCCACCACTACGACCTCGTCCACGACCTCTTCCCCGAGCTGAAGGCCCGGCGCGCGCAGCGGGCGGGCACCCTCTCCGGCGGCCAGCAGCAGATGGTCGCCCTCGCCCGCGCCCTGCTCAACGACAACCGCCTGGTCATCGTCGACGAGCCGACCAAGGGACTCGCGCCCCGCGTCGTCACCGAGGTCGCCGAGGTGCTCCGGCGCGCCGCCGAACGCGTCCCCGTGCTGCTCGTCGAGCAGAACCTGGCCGTCGTACGCCGCCTGGCGCACGACGCGGTGGTGCTGGACGCGGGCCGCACCGTCCACACCGGCGACGCGGCCGGACTCCTCGCCGACCGCGAGCGCACCACGAGCCTGCTCGGCGTCGGCCGCCACGAGCGGCCGGAGCGGCCGGATGGACAGTCCGAGGCGCAGGGACAGCGCGAGCACGCGACCAAGGAGACCACCTGATGAGCACGCTGGTCCTGCTCACCCTGACCGGACTGGGCCTGGGGGCCCTGTACTTCCTCATCGCCTCCGGCCTCGCCCTGATCTTCGGCCTGATGGATGTCCTCAACTTCGCCCACGGCGCCTTCCTCACCGTCTCGGCGTACGCGGCCTGGCGCACCGCCGAGACCGTCGGCGGCACGGGCGGGCTGGCGCTGGCCGCGCTGGTCGGCACCGCCACCGGCGCGCTGCTGGCGATCGTCGTCGAACTCGTCCTCATCCGCCGCCTCTACGGGCGTCCCCGCGAGCAGATCCTGGTCACCGTCGGCCTCTCACTGGCCGTTCCCGCGCTCGTCCAGGCCGTCTGGGGCGCGGACTCCCGCCCCTTCCCCGTCCCCGACGCGCTGTCGGGCACCGTCCCGGTGCTGGGCGCGCAGGTACCGGTCAGCCGCTTCGTGCTGATCGTGGCGGCCCTCGTGGTACTGGCGGCCGTCAACCTCTTCCTGTCCCGCACCCGCTACGGACTGATCGTGCGGGCGGGCGTGGAGGACCGGGCGATGGTCACCGCCCTGGGCATCGACGTCACCCGTGCCTTCACCCTCGTCTTCGCCATCGGCGGCGCCCTCGCCGGACTGGCGGGCGTCCTCGGCGGGCTCTACTTCGGCTCGCTCTCCCCCCACCAGGGCACCTCGCTGCTGGTGTTCGCCTTCGTCGTGGTGGTCATCGGCGGCATGGGCTCCATCCCCGGCGTGGCGCTCTCCGCGCTCGCGGTCGGCCTGGTGCAGCAGTACGCCAACTACTACGCCGACGGCTACGGCGACTTCGCCGTCGTCGTACTGCTCGCGGCCGTCGTCCTCGCCCGCCCCGCCCCCCGACTCGCAGGAGGAGTCGCATGACAGCCTCCCCGGCCTCACAGACCTCACAGGCCGACCGGGCCGCCGCACCGCCCTCCTCCGGCGAGCGGCCCGCGTCCGCCGCCACCGGACCCGGCGGATCGTCCGGCCCCGCGGCCCGGCCCGTCCGCCGGTGGCGGGGGGCGGCCGCACCGGCCGCCGTACTGGTCGTACTGGCCCTGCTGCCGTACTCCGCCCTGGAGATCCCCGTACTGCTCGACGGCCCGGTCAACTCGCCCGGATCGCTCCAACTGCTCGCCCTGTGCCTGGTGTTCGGTGGAATCGCCCTCGGCTACGACCTGATGTTCGGCCGCACCGGCCTGCTCTCCTTCGGCCACGCCCTCTACGTCGCCGGCGGCGCCTACGGCACCCAGCTCGCCATGACCGGACTGGGCCTGGGACTCCTCCCCGCCATCGGCCTGGCCCTGGCCGGCGGCACGGCCGCCGCCGTCCTTCTGGGCGCCGTCTCGCTGCGCGGCCTGGCCCTGGGCGGCATCGGCTTCGCCATGGTCACCCTCGCCTTCGCCCAGGCCGGCTCGATCTGGGTGCAGCGCAACCCGGGCGGCCTCACCGGTGGCGAGGAGGGCCTGCCGCTGCACACCGGCGGAGTGCCCGACGCGCTGGTCGGCGTGCAGAACACCGCGAACGTCTACTGGCTGGCCCTGGCCTACCTCGCCCTGACAGCCGCCGTGGTGTGGACGGCCGTGTCCCGGCCGGTCGGCAGGGTCTGGCAGGGCATCCGCGACAACGAGCAGCGGCTCTCCGTCCTCGGCTACGACCCGTTCCGCCACAAGCTCGGCGTCTTTGTCCTGGCCTCCGCCCTCGGCGTGCTGGGCGGCGCGATGCACCTGCTGGTCACGGCGGGCGCCACTCCGCGCTCCAGCACCCCGGAGTTCACCCTCACCCTGCTGGTGATGGTCGTCCTGGGCGGCAGCGGCACCCGCTGGGGTCCGCTGATCGGCGGGGTGCTGTTCACCTTCCTCGACCAGCGGCTGGCGGTACTGGCGAGCTCGGACCTGGTGCACGGGCTGCCGGGTATCCTGCGCGCGCCGCTGTCGGAGCCGATGGTCGTCCTCGGCACGCTGTTCGTGATCGCCGTGTACGCGGCCCCGGGCGGCATCGCCTCGATACGGCGCTCGCTGACCTGGCGGAGGGGAGAGGAGACCCGATGACGGACCCGACCACGGACCCGGCGACGACCGGACGTACCGCGCGTACCGCGCAGGAGACGGCCGTCCCGGTGCGCGGAGGAGAGCTGGCCGTCTCGCGGTGGCCCGGCGCCGGGCGGCCGGTGATCGCCCTGCACGGCATCACCGCCAACGGCCGCTCCTTCGCGTCCCTGGCCGCCGCCCTGGGCGAGGAAACCCCGCTGTACGCTCCCGACCTGCGCGGCCGGGCGCGCAGCGCCGCGCTTCCGGGGCCCTACGGGCTCGCCGCCCACACCGAGGACGTCATCGCCCTCCTGGACCACCTGGGCGAGGAGCGCGTGGTGCTGGTCGGCCACTCCATGGGCGCCTTCGCCGCCGCGCTGACGGCGGCCCGCCACCCGGACCGGATCGCGGGCGCGGTGCTGGTGGACGGCGGCGTGGGCTTCCCCGCCCCCGCGGGCACGGATGTCGACGAGTTGCTGGAGGCCGTGATCGGCCCGGCGATGCGGCGGCTGTCGATGACCTTCCCCGACCGGGAGGCGTACCGCGCGTTCTTCCGCGAGCACCCGGCCCTGGCCCCGCACTGGAACGACGACGTCCGGGCCCACATCGACCGCGATCTGGTGGGACGGGAACCGGAGCTGCGCAGCAGCTGCGTGCTGGAGGCGGTACGGGCCGACGGGGCGGACGTCCTGGCCGACCCGGAGACCCTCGACGCGGCGCGGACCGCCGCCTCGGCCGGAGTGCCGGTGACCCTGCTGTGGGCCGAACGCGGCATGCTGGACGAGCCGCGGGGGCTGTACGACGAGGGCCGCCTCGCCGCGGCCGGCCTCGGCCCCGGAGCCGGTTCCGGTGTGACCGTGCGGTGCGTGCCCGGCGCCAACCACTACTCCGTCCTGCTGGCCCCCGGCGCCACGGCGGCCATCCGTACGGCGCTGGAGGCCCTGCGGGCCGCCTGACGCCCCGGGCCCTCACCCGGCCCTTCCCCGTCCCGTCCCGCCCCGCCACCCGGCCGGGCGGGGGCGGGGCATACCGGCGGGTAGTCTCGCCAGTCGGCCGTGCCGTACGGGGCTCCGGGCGGTCGATTAGGCTCGGCTCCATGGCCGACGCACCGTACAAGCTGATCCTCCTCCGCCACGGCGAGAGCGAGTGGAACGCGAAGAACCTGTTCACCGGCTGGGTGGACGTCAATCTGACCGAGAAGGGCGAGAAGGAGGCGGCCCGCGGCGGTGAGCTGCTCAGGGACGCCGGCCTGCTCCCCGACATCGTGCACACCTCCCTCCAGAAGCGCGCCATCCGCACCGCGCAGCTCGCCCTGGAGACCGCCGACCGCCTCTGGATCCCCGTCCGCCGCTCCTGGCGCCTCAACGAGCGCCACTACGGCGCGCTCCAGGGCAAGAACAAGGCACAGATCCGCGACGAGTTCGGCGAAGAGCAGTTCATGCGGTGGCGCCGCTCCTACGACGTCCCGCCGCCGGTCCTGGAGGACGGCGCCGAGTGGTCGCAGAGCGACGACCCGCGCTACGCGGTGATCCCCGGCGAGCTGCGTCCGCGCACCGAGTGCCTCAAGGACGTGGTGATCCGGATGATGCCGTACTGGTACGACTCGATCGTCCCGGACCTGATCACCGGCCGCACCGTCCTGATCGCCGCGCACGGCAACAGCCTCCGCGCGCTGGTCAAGCACCTCGACGGTGTCTCCGACGCCGACATCGCGGGCCTGAACATCCCCACCGGCATCCCGCTGTCCTACGACCTGGACGCCGACTTCCACCCGGTCAACCCGGGCGGCACCTACCTCGACCCGGACGCGGCCAAGGCCGCCATCGAGGCCGTGAAGAACCAGGGCAAGAAGTAGCCGCACAGCACGAACGAGCCCCCTGCCGGCAGCAAAGCTGCCGGCAGGGGGCTCTTCGCTACCTCTGGGCCGTCGCTGGGCCCTGCTCGGTCATGAGTGAGGCTTGGTGAGGATCTCGGCCTTCACCTGGAAGGCCACCAGGAACGCCGTCAGAGGGCTTCTCGAAACCGAGTGTGGGGGCTGGGTTTGTGCTGGTGAGGCATGGTGTCGGGGCGGGTGAGGTAGGTCCGGTGCGTCCGTGGAGATGGCGTGCTGGAGGTGTGTGATGGCGTCGGTGCTGGGGCGGCTGGAGGAGCGGGAGCGGCGGAGCGGAACCATCGGACTGTTCATCTGCGACCGTTTCGACATCAGTGTGACGTCGACCACAACCGGAGGGGCAGGGGGCGTCGGTCAGGGGCGTTGGCGTCTGCGGTTGACCTCAACTGGCCGCAGGACCATAGGTCCGCATTAGTTGTGGCAGACAGTGTTCGCCGCCAACTATGCCGGGAGGCCGAGGCTCTTCAGGTAGGTGAGGCGGGCGTTTATGGCTGCGGCGAAGTGGCGCCAGTCGAGGCTGTCGACCGGCTCGATCGGGCTCGGGTTCTCCAGCGAGGAGGCCACGTAGCAGACGGCGTCGTAGAGCTGTTCGTCGACGAGACGTTGGCAGAAGGTCCCGAAGCGGTCCTGGTACGAGGTGCCGTGCCACATGGCGTCGACCGGCAGGCCGCCCTTTGCGATCTTGACCGGAGACCGTGACCCCCCGCCGTCCTGCATGATGAAGAAGTAGCCGAGCCGGGGCTTCTCCTTCGGGAACAGCCCTGCCAGGGCCGCGCGGCGCAGGTCGACGGCGCTGCCGAGGGCTTCTTCAACCCGGTTGTTGTAGTTGTTTCCGTACGACGGCCCGCCCAGCCCCTTGAGCTCGAAGGCCGCGATGAGGACGCCCTCGTGGACGACCACGACGTCCCACTGCTTCTGCGGCCGGTAGTAGCCGGGCAGTGCGAGCCCCTGGGACTTGGTGACGCGGATGCTCTCGGGCGGGTAACCAGCGTCGAGGAAGAACTTGGCCAGGAGGGCGGCGATGGCGTCGAAGTGCTTGCCGCCCCGTACGGTGCCCGCGGTGCCGGCGCCCACCGCGTCCCGGATCATGGACTGCTCGCCCTGCATCTGCTTGGCGCCCCAGTAGGCGGCTATGGCGTCCTCGAAGTCCTGGCGGGTGACTGTCACCGTCGGCTTCTCCTACTCGGGCAGTTCGGCAAGTCCGTACACGCGCAGCGCGGCCTCGGTGGCAGCCTCCACGTCCCGACGGTCGAAGGCGTCCGCGAGCGCGGCCCTGTCCCGCTCGTCGATCGCGTCCGGGTCGGGAACACGGATCTTACGGAGGTACTGGGCCTGGAAGCGAAGGGTTCCCCCGCGCATCCGAACCGCGTAGGCCTCCACGAACGCCTGGGCGATTCCGGACAGCAGCAAGCCGCCGAGAACACGCAGATCCCAGGTGTCCGAGACGATGTAGTACAGGTTGTGGTGAGGGTACAGGCCGCCTTCGTCGAGGACCGGATGGATCGTCAACTTCATGTCCGGGAAAAGCAGCTTGGGTCGGCGGGTGAGGCGGGCGTCGACCTTGTCGATCGTCTTGTACCAGCGGTGGGGCTGCTTGACCGCCACGTACCGCTTGCGCAGGGAATCCCCGTGCCTGTCGAGGTAGGAGGCGAGCCGGGGGTAGGCGTCGAGGTCGACCAGATCGCCGTCCGTGCTCCACGGGTTGACCAGGTAAGTGCCGCCCCAGTCGAGGGTGCCGCTGGTGGTGTCGCGAACCATCGCCATCGGCAGCAGCCGATCGGGTTCGACCGCGTCGGCGTTCTGCGTGAGGAAAACTTTGTCCGCGCCGGTGGCGACTCCGATGCCGACACGTGTCCCGGTGCGGGAGTCCTCCAGCAGCCCGAAGCGCTTGGTGAGGTCTTCCAGCATCGCCAGCCGGGCCGGGGAAGCCGCCGGCCAGGACTCCTCCCCGGGGAACCAGTGCGGCAGGCGCACGGCCTGGAAGGCTTCCGCGTCGATCTGCTCGCGGGCCCCGGACCGGCACCAGGCGACGAAGTCGCGGGACCGCGCGGCGTCGAAGGCCCGTGTGGTGTCGGCGACGACGGTCGGCCCCTGGCGGTGGTTGGAGATGACCGTGATGGCCGGATACGCAGAGACCTGCTCGTCGAAGGCGTCCACGTCGTGCATGGTCAACACCAGGTCCATGCTGAAACCGCGAGTCACCAGGTGGCGCAGGGCGCGGCCGTACTGGTTGCGCATCCAGCGGTCGGCGCAGATGAAGCCGAGGCGGCCACCCGGGGTGAGGCTGTGCAGGGCGGTCTCGTAGAAGCCGATGTAGATGTCGGCCCGGCCGCTCATGGTGGGGCAGGCATCCCGGTAGGCGGCCATGCGGTCGTCGGGGACGTCTTCCAGCCGGATGTAGGGAGGATTGCCCACGACGTAGTCGGCGCAGTGGTCGGAGTCGGCCTGGAGCAGGTAGTCGCCCTGGCGCACCCATGCCGCGGCAATCCGCTCGGAGTCTGCTGAGCCCCAGCCCTCGTCTTGCAGTGCGCGCGTGATCAGGGTCCGGCTCTGCTCCACGTTGTGGTCCAGCAGATCGAAAGCCCGAACCGCCTCGGTCGCGTCGGTGAGGGGGCGACTGTGGGCGTGGCAGGAGGCGCTTACGCGGGAGGCGATGGCGCCCAGGAACGCGCCGCCGCCGCAGGCCGGCTCGATCAGCTTGGTGTCGCACAGGTCCTTGTCCGGCGTGTAGCCGATCAGGTCCAGGATCAGCTCGACCACCCAGCCACGGGTGAAGACCTCGCCGTGTTCCACGGCCTCCTGTAGAGACTTGGGAAGGGCGAGGCTGTCGGTGCCGAAGAGCGCGAGAGTTGCCACCCTTGGACACTATCGCCCCAGGCACAACGAGCCGGATTCGTCCACAGAACGTACTCACCTGCTGACAGCGGGGGCAGTGCTTCGGACGCTGGCCGGTCGAGTCAAGTAGCCGTCTGCATGACATGCTGGGCCGTCGCTGGGCCGTGGAAGGGTGGCCGGCGGCGACCAACGACGACAACCATTGACGGCTCAGCCGCAGGTCAGAGCGTTGGTAGGTCGAGCAGTCGCAGGCCGCGGAACCGGCCGTGAAGAACCAGGGCAAGAAGTAGCCGTACGGACTGACCAGATCCCCTGCCGGCGGAAACTCCGTCGGCAGGGGATTCGGTCAGTTCTCAAGGCCGTACTGGGTAGCCGGCAGACGCAGGTCCCCGCGCACATCAGGGCTTGATCAAGTTCCCTCGGTTCCCGGGTTGTTGGTGATGCCCAGGAGTGGAAGTGCTCGTTCGGGTTGGTCGCGGATTGCGCGGGTGGTCTTGGCGATGTTGTCGGCTCCCAGGGTTCTG
>NZ_JAJFAU010000129.1 GCF_022614595.1 Streptomyces sp. CNQ085 | reverse complement strand
GGCCACCTCATGATCGTTGAGCTTCGACACCCCAATGATCACGAAGCCCGTGCCTGCTCTGCTATGCACCCCAACCGGTCACAGCCCGACCCAGCCGCACGACTCCGGAACTTGACCAAGCCCTGGGCATGGGGGACTCGGCTCCGCTGCCGCGCCGCTGGGACGCCGCACGGGCAACCCAGCCCGCGCCTGAAGTCAGGACGACGGGTGAGCGCGGATTGCTGCTCTGGCTTCTGCGTACCACGTGATGCCGTTCCTTGCGTGAGGTCCAGCCGTTTCTGGGTGGCCGCGTCTGCGGCCACCCAAGGGACGGCGGATCAACCGTGTCGGGGTCCCTGGCCGGGTGGCGGAGTGAGGGTGGAGCGGCACGTGCCGGACTCGCCCTCGGTAAGCGGGTTCTCCAGCGTCAGCCCGGCGACAGCCATCCGGTCGTACTCGGCAAGGACCAGCCGCTTGGTGCGGTACTCGCCGAGCTCGGCAATCTCGTTGTTCTTCAGGCCGCCCGACTCTGTCTGGAAGGATTCCAGGATGTAGTCGGTGTCCTCACGGGAGATCCCATAGAGGTGGAAGAAGTACGCGTCCAGCTCGGCACGCAACCGGGCGCGGCGTTCCTCGTCCCACCGGAACGGCTCGCCCTCATCGCCCAGGTCGCGGGCGAGTGGGGCCATGTCGTAGGCGGTGTAGACGAGTTCAAGGACACGGGGGAGGAGGATGGGCAGGTGGGGCTCAAGAGTGGTGGGTGTGGGAACAGGAAGCTGCTTCCAGATGAAGAGCTTCATGTGGGCGTCGCTGATCTTCTGGCGGCTTACGAAGTCGAAGACCAGCGAGGATTGGGTGGCGATCAAGGCTGCGATCAGCGGGGGTGCGACGCGGGGCAGCATCAGGGGGAAGGTGTGGCCGACGGCCGTACGCGGGAGGAAGGCCGGGATGGCGGTGCGTTCATCCGTCGCACGGCATACATCGCGCCATCCCAGCAGCCAGTCGTACGTCCAACGCACTTCGGCGAGGCGTTCGTTGACGCCGCGCTCCTCGACCTCCTTGCCCCGGCGAACTGTGGGGACAGGGCCATTTTCGAGGATCCAGTACCGAGGATCGGCGTATGTCGCAGGGTCCGCCTTTTCCGAGACACTGATGCGACGACGGTCTTCGTTACCGGTGCCGGTGTACGAGTTCCAGCGGTGGTCGAAGAGATGGGCCATCTTGCCTTCGTACAGCGGCAGCATCCGCTCCCCGCCGCGCTCGAAGATGTTGCCGCGCAGCTCCCACCCCTCGGCCTCCAGCCGTTCATGGCTGCGGAAGAGATCGGAGTCGTCGGTCATATCGAAGAGCCGCTTGAAGGAAACCCCCCACGGGTTGCCGTCCCGCCGCCTCTCGTTCCACAGCACCGGAACGCGCCGGTACACCCCGGCCGTGATGTCCGCGTCCCGTTGTGTGCGGAAGACCGGGAGAGTACCCGTGTTCGGGTTGATGCGGGCCAGGTCCTCGGGGTCCAGGGCGAACACCCGGTTTGGGTCCTCCAGGTCCGTGACATCGGAGAGGAAGAAGCCGATGCGGCTGGTGTCCGCATGCGTGGCCCGGCCGGTGAGGGAGAGCAGGCAGAATTTGTAGCTGGAGTGCACGCTCTCGAACCACTTGCCTCCTTTGGGTAGCGCGGGCGACTTCGGACGGCGGTTTTCGAAGTCATAGAGCGAGGCCAGAGCCCCTCGCCGGGTGAAGTCCGCGAACAAGTGCTGAGAGCCCGCCCCCGTCGCGATCGCCGTGGGCAGGATCAGGCCGGACCGCCCTTCGGGTGCGACCACGCTCGCCATGCGCTCGGCGAACAGTGTGTCCGTCTGGAGGGAGTTGACGCCCTTGACCGTGAGCCCCTTCGCACACAGCGGGAACGCCCCCGAGTCCCCCGCGAAGTGGAACGTGCCCTTCACCGCCCGTCGCGCTTCCCGGTACCGCTTCCCGGCTTCCGGGTTCTCCCGCTCCCACTCGGCGATGCGGGTGCGGCGGGCCGCGCCGGGGATCTCGGCGATCTCGGGGGCGACCACGCTGAAGTACTTCTTGTCCTCGAAGTCGATCTTGTCCCACGGTGGATTGCCCACCACGCAGGAGAACCCACCGGCCCATCCCGTTGCCGGATCGACCGCGCCCGCGGCCGTCGAGGCGTCGTCGTTCTCCGGAACCGTGAAGATGTCGGGGAACTCCAGATGCCAGTGGAAGAAGGCGTACTGGTCGCGCAGGCGCACGATCTCGTCGTGGGTGGACTGCGGCGCCGAGCCGCCCTCGGGGTCCTCCAGGCCCCGGAACACCTTGTGCGTGATGGCCGGCGGCGCGTCCTCGCGCTTGAACCAGACGAACGCCGCGCACCAGGCGTTTGCCAGGTGCAGGGCGTGCTGGTACTCGTCGGAGGCCGACCAGTCGCGGTAGGCGGCCTCCTGGCGGCGGACGTCGGTGAGATCGTCGACCGGGGACGCGGTGATGCGGCGCAGTCCGCGGGCGAAGGAGGCGTTGGAGACCTTCGTCTCCGTCTCGATCTCGAACAGACCGCCCTGCCCCTCGCGCTCCAGCGCGTTGCGGCTGAGCAACTGCCGCGCCCAGCCGTCGTCGTCGCCCTCGGCCTTCTTGAACGCCTTGTCCGGGATGCCGTCCCGCATCAGGGCCGGGGTCGTGCCGATCAGGCCGTTTCCGTGCTTGATGTGCGCGTCCAGGAAGCTGAGGGGCCTGCCCGGCTCCATCGCCTCCAGCCACAGCGACACCTTGGCCAGTTCCACGGCCATCGGGTTGAGGTCCACGCCGTAGACGCAGCGGGCGACGACCTCGTGCAGGGCGTGGCGTACGAACCCGGCCGTGGGCTCGGGGTTGCGCTCGCGTACCGACGCCACGCGCTTGGCGATGCGGCGGGCCGCCGCCACGAGGAAGTGGCCCGAGCCGCAGGCGGGGTCGCAGACCGTGAGGGAGAGGAGTTCCCCGACGATCGTGTCGGCGGGGTCGGGATGGCCCCCGGCGCTCGCGCGCTGCTCGCCGCGCTTGACGGCGTCGTCCATCACCGGGTTCAGCGTCGAGTCGAGAAGGGTCTCGGTGAGCGGGGTCGGGGTGTAGTAACTGCCGGTCTTCTTCCGGTCGTTGCCTATCCGGTCGACCAGTTCGAAGGTGCGGTCGGCGGCGCTGTGCTTGGGCACCAGCTCCAGCAGCGCCTCGTACACCGAGCCCAGTTCCTCGGCTCCCATGCGCCGGTAGTCGACGGGACGCCAGCGGGCCGAGCCCGCGTCGCGTACACGAGCCAGGTGCTTGACGGCCTCGAACAGGTGGCGGTTGGACAGCCGCGCGCCGCGCAGCGGCTCGTCGGCGGGGCCGTCGTCGAACAGGCCGCCGAGGCCCTTCAGGCCCAGCTCGGGGCGGCCCTTCTCGGAGCCCAGCGCCTCGATCAGCAGCTCAAGGGCCCGGTAGCGGTCGTCGTGGGCGGTGCCCAGGCGGCGCAGGGCGTGGCGGCGCAGGCGGGCGGTGGAGAAGTAGCGGGTGAAGCGCTCGCGGGTCCGCTCGTCCGCACCGGGATCCAGCAGGGCTCCCCGGTCCTCGGCGACGAAGAGGAAGACCATGCGGTAGACCAGCCGCAGCAGCGCCGTCTGGAAGGCGTGGACGTCCAGGCGCTCGCGGAGCCCGTCGTTGTGCGGGTGGCTCAGGAAGCCGGTGCCCAGGACGGTCAGGGCGGCCTGGACGCCGTCGCGGAAGTGGTCCAGTGCCCGGCTGCCGGACTCGATGGCGACCGTGCGCCACTTCTCCAGCCAGCAGCCCGAGGGCGCGGCCCCGGCGGGGACCTCGAAACGGGAGGCGTGCAGCACGCGGTACAGCAGCACGAACTCGCTGAACAGCTCGCCGTCGAAGATCGCCTCCAGGTCGAAGTCGACGTAGGCGGCGGTGGCGAAGGAGGAGGAGTCGCGCAGCAGGCGCAGGCGGCGGCCGTTGGTGAGGACGGCCCACAGGTGGGCCTCGGTGCGGTTGAGGCAGTCCTGGAGCATCGACTGCGCCGGGATCTGCCCGGCGGCCGGGCGTTTGTCCGGCTCCTGGTTCCAGGGTATGAGGTGGACCAGGGCCGGGCCGTGGCGGTGGGAGACGGGGAAGCGCTTCTCGGGGTCGGAGTCGGCGGCGACGCCGTCCGGGCCGATCCCGGTGAGCGCGCCGAAGTCCAGCTTGCGGAAGAGCTGGGAGAGCCAGTCGGCGCCGGCCCGGCCGGTGGGGTCGGCGGCGGGCGCGCCCGTTATGGGGTCGGCGGGGAGGGCGGCGCGCAGTTCGCGCCACAGCGGCTTGAGGTACTCCCAGGCGCGCTCGGCCTCGTCGGGCACGGGCACCGAGGCCGGCAGGCCGTAGTCGGCGGGCCGGGTGCCCGGCAGGTTCCGCGCCTCGGCGATGCGCAGCAGCATGTCGGCGGGCAGCAGTCCGCCGACCGTGGTGACGGCGGTTAAGGCCAGGGTGGTGCGGGTGGCGGCGGCGGACATCAGGCTTCGGCTCCGGAGGCTGTAGAGGCGGCGGCGGGGGAGGCGGCGGCGGGGGAGGCGGCGGGTGCGGACGCGGGGGCGGCGGGCGGCAGGTAGACGTACACGCCCAGCACGTCGGCGGGCTCCTGGGGCACGACCTTCAGGCCGCGCCTGATCTCCTCGCTGGCCTTGCGCACGCGGCGGTGGGAGGCGTCGAGTTCGGCGGCCAGGCGCCTGCCGTACCCGGCCAGGTGGGCGGCCAGTTCCGGCAGGGCCTCCAGGTCGCGGGTGATCTGGTTGCGGGCCCGCTGCTCGTGAGTGTTGGCGGTGGCGCGGGCGTCCAGGAGGGCGGTGGCCGCCTCGTCCTCCAGCCAGCGGGCGCGCCGCGGCAGGCCCTCGTACGCCAGCAGGCGGGCGTCCTCGGCCACCAGCTGCCGCTCGCCGGTGCGGGAGGGCAGGGTGAGGTGGAAGCGGTAGCGCACCAGCAGCAGCGTGGTGCGGACGGTGACCGCGTCGGTGGTGACCACGCCGCAGCGGCGGGCCGGGCGGGGACCGGGGGCGTTGGTGTCCAGGGCGGAGTCCAGGACGTAGGAGGCGAGGGCGCCGATCGCCGGATCGGTGCGCACCAGGGCCACCTCGCCGCGGGCGATCGCGGGGGAGGAGCGGAAGGGGATCTCGCGGTCCTCCTCCACCAGCCGGCCGCCCAGCGTCGCGGCGAGCGCGTCGCGCAGGCCCGCCGGGACGCCGCCGACCTGGGCGGTGAAGTCGCCGCCGCCGTCGCGTGGATCACGGACCAGGGCGTCCAGGTCGCGCAGCGCCTCCAGCGCGAACTCGCGGACCTCCCCGGCCCCGCCGAGTGCGGCCCGTACGGCGGCGACCTCGCGGGCCACCTCCTCGGGGTGGATGGCGCGCTGGGCGTACTTGGACCGGGAGGTCCTCTCCCGCTCGGCGGCCGAGTTCCACTCGCGCTCGACGCGCTCGAAGGACTCCTGGTGGCCGTCCATCTCGAACAGGCTCTCCTGGCTGCCCCGCCGCCCGTGCAGCAGCAGCCACTCCACCACGGCGTCGGTCACGCCGGAGGCGGTCTCGTCGGGGACGGAGACGGAGATGCCCAGGTCCTTCCTTATCTGCCGGTGCTTGGCGAACAGCACCTCCAGCACCTTGCCGTCGATGCCGTTGTCCTCGCCGTACATGGTGATGACGCGGACCTGGTCGCGGCGCTGGCCGTAGCGGTCGACGCGGCCCTCGCGCTGGTCGTGGCGGGTGGGGTTCCAGGCCAGGTCGTAGTGGACGACGGCGTCGAAGTGGTGCTGGAGGTTGACGCCCTCGGACAGGCAGTCGGTGGCGATCAGCACCCGGCGCGCGGCCGGGTCGTCGCCGGACCGCGCCGCCTCGGCCGCCTCCGCCGCCTCGGCGGCGAGCCGCTCGATGCGCTCGACGCGCTGCTGCGGGGAGAGGGTTCCGGTGACGGCGGCGATCCTCGTCTTCTTGCCGAGCTTGCCGTCGAGCTGCTCGGCCAGGTACTCGGCGGTGGGGATGTAGCGGCAGAAGACGATGGGGTGGTAGCCGTCGGAGAGCAGGCCCTTCAGATGCCGGGTGAGGGCCTTGAGCTTGGCGTCCTCGGCCGGGCCGGTCAACTGCCCGGCGCGCTCGGCCAGTTCCAGCAGGCGGGCGCCGGCGTCCTCGGACTCGGCCGCGCCGGGGGCCACGTCCATGCCCTCCAGGCGGTCCGTCTCGGCGGAGTCGGCGGCGACCGGCGCGCCCAGTACGTCCGCCTCGTGCGCGGTGCGGGCGGCGGCCGACTCCGAGCGGGTCTTCAGCGTCTGCGCGGCGGCGGCCGGGGAGGAGACCATCGAGCGCAGCAGCGCGATCACCGACCACCAGGCGATACGGGCCTCCCGGCGGCCCTGCTCGCCGGCGGCCTCGACGCGGTCGCGGGCGTAGGCGATGGCGTCGTCCAGCAGCGCCCGGTAGGCGGGGGTGAGCCGGTAGGGCTCGTCCTTGGTCCGGCGGTCGGAGGGGAAGGCGGTGCGCTCGGCCAGGGAGTCGTCGGCCAGGCCGTCCTCACGGGTGAGGTAGTCGCGCACGTCCGCGCGCTTGCGGGCCACGAAGTGCCCGGCCAGCCTCGCCCGCCCGGCCGCCGTCTCCAGGTCCAGCGTGGCCAGTTCGGGACGGACCAGGCCCAGCAGGTTGCGGAAGGCGGACTCCTTGCCCGAGTGCGGGGTGGCCGTCAGCAGCAGCAGGTGGCGGTCGGCGTCGGCCGAGACCCTGCGCAGCAGCTCGTAACGGAGCTGGCCGGCGGCGGACGCGCCGCCCCGGGCGCCGTCGTCGGCGGCCACGCAGGTGTGCGCCTCGTCCACGATCACCAGGTCGGGGCAGTGGCGGACGAAGTCCTCGCGGTGGCGGGCGGACTTGATGAAGTCCGTGGAGATGATCGTGAACGGGTGCCGGTCGAACAGCGACTGGCCCAGTTCCAGACCGCGCTCCAGCCGCGAGACGGTGGAGGCCAGCACCAGCTCGGCGTCGATGCCGAACTTCTCCCGCAGCTCGCCCTGCCACTGCTCGGCCAGCGCCGGGGAGCACAGCACCGCCAGCCCGGACGCCTCGCCCTGCGCCAGCAGCTCCTTGGCGATCAGACCCGCCTCGACCGTCTTGCCGATGCCGACGTCGTCGGAGATCAGCAGCCGCACGGTGCGCTGCCGCAGCGCCATCAGCAGCGGCACCAGCTGGTAGGCGCGCGGCTCCACCGCGATCGACGCCAGCGAGCGGAACGGGCCCGCGCCCGAACGGAAGCCGACGCGCAGCGCCGTGCGCAGCAGGCCGGCGGCGCGCTGGTCGCCCAGGTCGTCCGGGCTCGGCGCCGCGAACTCGGCCGGGCGCACCTCCTCGAAGGAGGGGAAGACGGCCGCGACGTCGTCCTCGCTCCCGCCCAGCGGGCGCAGCACCAGCATGTCGGGGGCGCTCTCGGGCAGCACCACCCACTCGCGGCCGCGGGCGGCGACCAGCGAACCGGCCGTGTACGTGGGGCTCATGGGGTCTCTCGGTTTCTGGGAGTCGGCATGTCGGGAAGTCGGGGGGTGGGCCGGGCTGTTACGGGGGCGGGCTGTTCGGAGCCGGGCGGGTCAGCGCAGGCGGAGGTAGGAGGCGTGGTTGTCGATGACGGCCTCCCAGTCCGCGTTCGTGTCCGCGCCCGCGGGGAAGCGCGCCACCTCCCAGCCGGCCTCCACCAGGCGGTCCTCGGCGCCGGCGTCGCGAGTGGGATCGGCCGGGTGGCCGGGGAGGTCGACGAAGGCGGCCAGGTGGATGTCCTCCACGTGGAAGACCAGGTCCGGGCGCGCGTCCGCCGCGCCGACGAAGGCGCCGGCCTCGTCCGGCAGCCGGTAGCCCCTGGCACGCAGCCAGCCCAGCAGGTCGCCCCGGGCGACCAGGTCCGCCGGGTCCGCCTCCGCGGGGGTGGGGGAGGCGGGTGCGGTGGCGGCACTCGCGATGTCCGGGGTGCCCGGGGCGCCGGACGCCGGGGCGAGGCGGCGGAACCGCTCGCTGCGCGACTCGCCGCGGTCCTCCCGCTCGGTGCGGGCACCGGCCAGCCGCAGCAGCAGCGGGCGGGCGGTGTGGCGGCTCAGCCTGCGGTGGTGCGTCTGGTTGCCGTAGGTCAGCAGGCAGGCGTAGCAGCCGCGGGCGCACTCCTCGCCGTCGGCCGGGCCGCCCAGGTCCTCGCCGGTGTCCGGGTCGAAGTGGCAGATCTCCAGGGCCGTGCGGGCGGCCTTCGCCAGCGCGTCCCTCTCGTGCTGGAGGCGGCGCAGCACACCCGCGCCGCCCTCGGCGGCCTCGGTGAACAGCATGCGGCGGCGCGGGCCGTCCTCCGGCGGCAGCAGCTCCGCCGTCAGCTCCGAGTCCTCCAGCTCGAACGCCGCCTCGATGCCCCGCTCCAGCGCGTACAGCACCGACAGGGCCACCGGCTCGGGCCGGGGCTCGTCCAGGGTGACCACCAGGATGTTGCGGCGGTCCTCCACATACGGCAGCACCCGCCTCTTGCGGCGCTTCTCGTTGCCGTCCTCGTCGACCACCGGCATGCCGGTGCCCTCGACGGCATCGGCGGCGGCCCGGTCGTTGAGCCAGCGGCCGTCGCCCAGGTCCAGCCAGTAGCCGTCCGGCTCACCCTCCTTGTCGCGCACCCGGCCGAGGTTGGTGATGCGCACGGTGGCGGAGTCGCCGTAGTCCAGATCGAGGACGGGCGCGCCCTCGGCGTCGGCGACGTGCGAGGTGAGACGGCCCCTGCGGACGCCGTGGTCCTGGAAGGCGTAGGAGGTCTCCAGGCGGAAACCGGCCCGGCGGCGCTCCTCCTCGTCCGAGGAGATCCGCTCGCGCGGCGTGGTGTAGACGGTGTGCAGGTGCAGCAGACCGGTGCGCTTGCCCCGCAGCGGCTCGCCGCACATCGCGCACAGGTCCGAGCCGGCCCGCACGTCGTGGTGGTAGCCGCAGCCGTCGCAGCGCCGCGCCTCGGCGGTGGCCAGATCGCCCGAGGCGTCCGGCGGGAGCTGGACGCGGGTGACCTGGTAGCGGGCGCCCTCGTGGTAGATGAGCGCGCCGGGGCCGAACTCGCGGATCGCCAGGAAGCGGGGGCGCTGGAGGTAGTCGCCGTCGGCGTTGCGGCGGTTGCCCGAGCGCGGGATGTAGGCGGCCAGCGGCAGCCGGGGGAAGCTGTAGCCGGGCAGGAAGCCCTCGGAGGCCAGATAGCGGTAGGGGTTGAAGTCGCTCATCACCGACTTGCTGTCCACCGAGCGGTTCAGCAGCAGGTTCGTCTGAGTCTCGGCCTCCCGGCGGCGGCTGCGCGCCCGGCTCTGCTCGCCGGGGGAGAGGGTGTGGTCGACCACGCGCCGGTTCTGCTCGTACTGGTCGATCACGGCCGCGCGGAACAGGTCCCGCCAGCGGTCGAAGGAGGCGTCGAACCGCTCCGGCGCCCGCTCGAGGCGGTCCTCGATCCACTCGTCGTACCACCAGGTGGTGGCCTCGAAGTCGGATACCAGCGGGGCCAGTACGGCGCGGGCGGTGGCGGCCGCGCGGCGGCGGGCGGCCTTGTCGAGGGACCTGTCGCGGACATCGGGCAGGAGCGGCAGCGGCATGCGGGGGTCGGGGCGGTCGCCGCCGTCGGGGTCGTAGGCGACGTCCACGACGTCGGGGATCGCGGTGCCCAGCTTCATGCCCGTCTCCGCCAGCCAGATGCCCTGCAGATGGGAGCGGACCAGGTCCTCGTTGGCCAGGTCCAGGCGCGGCGGGGCCACCTGCCCGGCCACCATGTCCTGGGAGCGGCGGAAGTAGTACTGGTCGTGGCTGTTGCCCGTGGCGCAGTAGGTGGTCACCAGCGCCGGCCGGCCGCTGCGGCCGCCCCGGCCCGAGCGCTGCGCGTAGTTCGCCGGGGTCGGCGGCACGTTGCGCATCATCACCGCGTTGAGCGAGGAGATGTCCACGCCCAGCTCCATCGTCGGCGAGCAGTACAGCAGCGGCAGTTCGGCCTCGCGGAAGCGCCGCTCGCGCTCCAGCCGGTCCTCCGGGGCCACCTGCGCGGTGTGCTCGCGCGCGAACAGGCCGGCCAGCTCGGCCGCCGCGGTGCGGTACAGGTCGCGGAAGAACGGGTTCACGCGCGGGCCCTCGCCGCTGCTGTAGGTGCGCGCCAGCGGATCGACCGCGCCCCGCTCACCGCCGCCGGCCCGCCAGATGAGCGCCGAGGCCGACACCCGGTAGCCGGTGCGCTTGTCCGCCGCCCGGCGGCGGTAGGCCGGGCCGGAGCGCTCGGGGGCCGTCTCCACCTCGCGCGCCAGGTCCGCCTCCCGCAGCACCTCCAGCAGGTCCGCGATGACGGTCTGGACGTCGTCCAGGGGCGTCTCGCGCAGTTCGGGCATGTTCCGCCGCAGATACCGGCCGAACTTGCCGCGCGCGGACAGGAACAGCGCCGAGCGCTCCATGCCCGGCCGCGAGGCGTACGGGTAGGCGGTGCCGACCGCCGGGCGGTCGCTCTCGCCCAGCACCCACGGGCCGGTCAGGCGCTCCTCGCTCGCCCGCTGCAAGGTGTCGAAGTCGTCGCGGAAGTACCGCACGTCGATGGCGAGGGCGCGCCGCATGTGGTCGAGCAGGGTGCGGGCGACCTCCTCGCGCAGCGCCGGGTCGGCGCCGCGCAGCACCGCGTGGGCCGACTTCCAGGAGTCGGGGTCGGCGGCGATCCAGGCCAGGTCCTCGTAGTCGATGCGCAGCAGGCCCGTCTGCTCCAGGTTCGGCATGGTGATGCGCCAGCCGCGCTCCAGGTCGCGGTAGAGGCGGTAGCCGACGACGTCCCGGAAGACCTTCGCGGCCCGGCGCTCCAGGGACGGCGGCAGGCGCGTGCCGGAGGCGTACTCGCCCGGGGCCAGGCCCATCACCTCGGTGACGGCCTCGGCCAGACCGTCGTGGCGCAGGCCCTCCTCGCCCGCGCGCACCGCGGCCTGGTACAGCGCGCCGCGTAACTGGGTCACCTGGGCGAAGTCGTTGAAGTGCCCGGCCTGGAGCGAGGCGTCCTGCCGGTTGTCGACGAAGGTCAGCAGCTTGCGCGCCTCCCGGTCCAGACTCTCCTCGGGTACCGCGCGCAGGGACTTGACGATCGACGCCGAGATCAGCGAGGTCGCCGAGGAGCGGCCCTCCTGGGCCAGGGTGGCCAGCTTGGCGAAGTCCTGACCGCGGGTCTGCTCGTAGGAGACCTGGCAGTGCACGCAGAACAGGAACGGCGCCGGGACGAACGCCGCCACCAGGCCCTCGCCGGACTCGTTGCCGTACGCGTCCACCACGACCCGCCTGGGCACCCGGGGACGGTAGGACTTCCTGACCACCATCACGCCCTGCGCGTCCGGCTCCAGCCACGACTCCGGCAGCCGCCGGTCGTCCACGGCCTTCCGCGGGTCGGCCGGCCACTCGTAGTCCTGGCCCGGCATGCCCAGGTACAGGTAGCCCTCGCCGTCGCGGCCGCCGGAGGCGGAGGTGTCCCGGCGCGGCTCGTAGCGGAAGACGCCGCCCTCCCCGGTGCGCCACACCGTCAGGTACTCCTGGCCGCACTCGCGGCAGAACGACAGCGGGAACAGCGGCTTGCCGCCGCTGCCCGGCTGCTCCAGCTGGTAGGTGCGGGTCAGCGGCCGGGTGAGCGGGTCCTCCAGCGTGGTGTAGACGGTGTCGCCCTTGGAGAGGAACTGGTGCAGCCGGAACGCGAACAGCGGCCGTTCCGTCAACGGGTGCTTGGCCTGCGCGCCCGCCTCCAGCGTCGTGCGGATCGCCTCGCGCACGCTCTCCCCGTCCACCCCGGAGGCGGCGGCCAGCTCGGCGGCCGCCCGCTCGACCGTCTCCGGGGCGCGGCGGCGCAGCCGTCCCGTGCCCTCCTCGGTCTCCAGACCGAAGCGCGACTCCACCCAGCGGGCCAGCGGATCCTCCGTCAGCGCCTGGTAGGAGCGGGGCGCGGCCGGCACCCGCAGCCGCTCGGCGGGCACGGACTCGGGGGCCTCGCGGGTGGCCCGCACCAGCGTCTCGCCGATGACCCGCTCCGGCGGCACCACCGTGCCGAACAGCCGTCCGGCGACCTTCGCCACCTCGCGCCGCTGCTCCTGCCAGGAGCCTTCGGTCGACATGGTCGCGGAGGTGCCGACGCACTGCAGCGAGGCCGAGGCCCGGCACGCCTCGCGCACCCGGCGGATCAGGAACGCCACGTCCGCGCCCTGCCGGCCCCGGTAGGTGTGCAGCTCGTCGAAGACCAGGAACCGCAGGCCCTCGGCCATGCGGATCAGGCTGGAGCGGTCGTCCGGCCGGGTCAGCATCAGCTCCAGCATCACGTAGTTGGTCAGCAGGATGTCCGGGGGGTCGCGGCGCAGCTCGCGGCGGTCCTCCTCGGACTCCTGGCCGGTGTAGCGGGCGAAGGTGACCGGCTCGCGGCCCTTGCCGAAACCGTGGCGCAGGTACTTCTCCAGCTCCCCCAGCTGGGAGTTGGCCAGCGCGTTCATCGGGTAGACCACGATCGCGCGCACCCGGCCGCCCGCCCTGGGCCCCGCCGCCTCGCGCTCCCTCAGCACCCGGTCCACGATCGGGACGATGTACGCCAGCGACTTGCCCGAGCCGGTGCCGGTGGTCAGGACGTAGGAGTCGCCCGCGTGCGCGGCCTCGATCGCCTGCCGCTGGTGGAGGTGGAAGGTCAGCGGACGGCCGTCCGGGCGGGGCGAGTCCTTCCGCTTGCCGGCCTGGAAGATCTCCGCGCACCTGGGATGCAGCACCCCGTCGCGCACCAGGTCGGTGACCTGGCCGCCGTCGGCGAAGAACGGGTTCAGCGACAGCCACGGGTCGGGCCACTGCGACTTCTCCGCCAGATCCTCCTCGACGAAGCCCTCGATCCGGGCGTCCCGGATCACCGTCGCGCTCCTGGTGAAGTTCTCGTACTCGGCGATCAGATCGGCGTGGATGCCGAAGACGTCCATCGTCTCGGGCAGCCGGGGCCGCCTGCGCGGCGCGGGCGCCGGCGCGGCCGGGGCGGGCTCGGGCAGCAGGGCACGCAGCCCGGTGACCGGGTCCATGGCCCGCCAGTGCGGGGCGGGCAGGCCGGCCGTGGGATCCGGGGCGAGCGCGAGCGGGACCAGCGTCTCCCGGACCGCGTCGGCGTTCTCCGGCCGCAGCTCGGCGTCCTTCTCCAGCAGGCGGTCCACCAGCCGGACCAGCCCGGCCGGCAGGTCCGGGCGCACCAGGGTCAGGCGCGGCGGCAGCTCGTGCAGATGCTGCCGGGAGAGCTCGAAGGCGGTCCGGGCGGAGAACGGCGGCCGGCCGATCAGCAGCTCGTACAGGACGCAGCCCAGCGCGTACAGGTCGGCCGGGGCCGAGACGCGCTCGGCGCGGAACTGCTCGGGCGCCATGTAGCGGGCCGTGCCGACGCTGACGCCCGTACTGGTCAGCCGCGTCTGGTCGGGGTCGTCGACGACGGAGCCCATGCCGAAGTCGAGGATCTTGACGGTGCCGTCGCCGGTCAGCATCACATTGGCCGGCTTCAGGTCGCGGTGGACGACCCCGGCGGTGTGCGCGGCGGTCAGCCCGGCGGCGATCTGCGCCCCGATCGCGGCGGCCCAGGAGACGGGGAGCTGGGGTTCCTCGTCGATCAGGTCCGCCAGCGGATGGCCGTCCAGCAGCTCCATCGCCAGATAGGGCAGGCCGCCGCCGCCCGGCTCCCCGTCCACGCCGCGGTCCACGCCGCCGTCGATCAGCAGGGTGAGGTTGGGGTGGCCCTGGGAGAGCATGCGCATGATGCGCACCTCGCGGCGGAAGCGGTCGATCTCCTTGCCGGAGCCGGAGGCGCCGACCGCGATCCCGGTCCGGCCGCGCAGCACTGTCTTGACCGCGACCTGGCGGCGCGGGGAGCCGGGGGCGGCCTGAAGGTCCTCGGCCCGGTGCACCTCGCCCATGTTCCCGCGCCCCACGGCCCCCGTGATCCGGAACCGCCCGCCGACCGTCTCCAGGCCCACTGGCCCTCCCCGCCTCACCCGTCGTACACGCTGGGTCGCACCCCGCGAGGGAGCGTATCCCCCTCGTTCCGCCGAGGAGGATCGCATGATGTTGTTGACTAAGTCAACGCGCGATCAGTTCCCCGGTGTTCTCGGCGGGGGGCGGGGGCGCCGGTGTCCGTTCCGGCGCCGCGACCTTCCGCGCACTGTATTGACAAGGGGATGGCGCGATGGGTTGATGTGTCCGCTCCGTTACACCGGGGTGTCTGTCCGACGCGCGGCGCCGCGCTGTTTCCGGACGCGGCTCGTCGGTCGTTCCGCACGCCGAAGCCCAGCCCCGCGGCCCGGCCCGCGACGGTGCGGACCGCCTCGGCGCGCAGGGCCGGGCTGCGCACCACGCCCCCGCTGCCC
>NZ_JAJFAU010000128.1:8999-14363 GCF_022614595.1 Streptomyces sp. CNQ085 | reverse complement strand
GCCCGGCACCCGGGCGTGCCGGGCGCGGATCCGCGGAGAGTGTCGGGGGGCGTTCGGGGGCGTGCGAAGCGCGGCGCTACGCTCCGGCCGCGCCGATCAGCCTGGTGCGGGCCCGCCCCATGAGTTCCTCGCGCTCGTCCTCGGTCAGTCCGCCCCACACCCCGTACGGCTCACGCACGGTGAGCGCGTGGGCGGCGCACTCCGCCCGCACCGGGCAGCGCATGCACACCTCCTTCGCGGAGGCCTCGCGTGCGCTGCGGGCAGCTCCGCGCTCCCCCTCGGGGTGGAAGAACAGCGAGCTGTCGACTCCTCGACAGGCGGCCAGCAGCTGCCAGTCCCACAGATCGGCGTTGGGACCCGGAAGGCGGGAGAAATCTGCCATGGCTCGTCCTCTCGAAGCGAACTGATGCCGGGGAACCAGTCGAGAACAGTCACGACCGTACATCCACGGTACGAGTAGATGTAAATATGCATCTTCGAGATTATTGGGACATACGCGGGTAATAAAAAGAAAACCCTCCAAACAGGGCAAATGACGACACGGCCGCTGATCTGCGCGGGATACCCTCTCCGTGTCGACGCAATCACGTAGGGTGTTGAAAGCGGACGCCGGAGACCGTAACTCTTTCGGGTGACCGTCGTTGAGTGTGCGGAGGCGGTTGACACAGACAAGTGCCGGACGGATGTCCGGGACGGTCAACCGCACAGGTGACGATTCGTACCAGCCCTGGAGGCCTAAGGTGATGCGCATGAGCTGCGGAGGGCGATCATGACTTCCGTCCTCGTCTGCGACGACTCCCCGCTTGCCCGAGAGGCGCTGCGCCGCGCGGTCGCGACCGTGCCCGGTGTGGAACGTGTGACGACCGCGGCCAACGGCGAGGAAGTCCTCCGCCGCTGGGGCGCGGACCGGTCCGACCTCATCCTCATGGACGTCCGGATGCCCGGCCTGGGCGGTGTCGAGACCGTGCGGCGCCTGCTGTCGGCCGACCCCGGCGCCCGCATCATCATGCTGACCGTGGCGGAGGACCTGGACGGCGTCGCACTCGCCGTCGCCGCCGGCGCCCGCGGCTACCTGCACAAGGACGCCTCGCGCGCCGAGCTGCGGGCCACGGTCACCCAGGCGCTGGCCGACCCCACCTGGCGGCTCGCGCCGCGGCGGCTGCGCTCGGCCGAGATGGGTGCCGCGCCGACACTCACCGCCCGTGAGATCCAGGTGCTGGAGGGGATGAGCCACGGCCGCTCCAACGCCGAGATCGGACGCGAGCTGTTCCTGTCCGAGGACACGGTGAAGACCCATGCGCGGAGACTGTTCAAGAAGCTGGGAGCCTCCGACAGGGCACACGCCGTGGCGCTCGGCTTCCGCTGGGGCCTCGTCCGTTAGGGGGTGTCGTGGAAGTCCCGTCCGCCGGTCCGGTCCCCCCCCCGGACCGCGGACACCCGGCGGCACCGGAGTGGTGGAGCCGCCGCGCTCCTCGCCCGCGGCCGTCCTCGCACGTCGTACGCACTGTGCGTGCGGGGTGCGGGGCGTGGGCGGGGCCCCGGGAGGACGCTCCGGTGCCGTAATCCCCGGTGTGCCGCATCCTGGATGTATGGAGTTCCTCGGGGACGTGACGGCCAGGCGTGAGGGGAGGGCGCGGGACGTGACAGCGAGTGCCCCTGCCCATAACGCTTCAGCGCACAACCACGGACGGGGTGCGGCGGAACGGCCGCGCCGGGTGCACCATGGACCGATGCGTGACGACGAGACGCCATCCGCGGCGGACGGCCGCGGTGAGATCGGTGCCCTCGTCCAGCGTGCGGTGGAGGGCGACGAGCGGGCCACCCACGACCTCCTCGCCCGCGTCCACCCCCTCGCCCTGCGGTACTGCAGGACGCGGCTGACCCGGCTGCCCGGGGACGCCCGGCACTTCGTGGACGACCTGGCGCAGGAGGTCTGCCTGGCGGTGCTGTGCGCGCTGCCGCGCTACCGCGACACCGGCAAGCCCTTCGAGGCGTTCGTGGTCGCCATCGCCCAGCACAAGGTCGCCGACCTCCAGCGGGCCGCCATGCGCGGGCCGGGCAGCACCGCGGTGCCCTCGGACGAGATGCCCGAGCGGCCCGACGACTCGCTGGGTCCGGAGGAGCGGGCCCTGCTGAGCAGCGACGCGGAGTGGGCGAGGAAGCTGCTGGCCAACCTTCCCGAACACCAGCGCGAACTGGTGCTGCTGCGAGTGGCGGTCGGACTCACCGCCGAGGAGACCGGGCAGATGCTCGGAATGTCCCCGGGGGCCGTACGCGTTGCCCAGCATCGAGCCCTGTCACGGCTGCGCGCTCTCGCGGAGCAGTGATCCGGGGCCGGTCACAGCTGTCCGGCGGTCCGGCGGCGGAGCCGCGGACGGTTCCGCGGGCGGCACGGGGCCCTTCCCGGGCCCGTTAGCATGGACGTCCGCGCCGGGCAAGAGTATTGGGGAAGGTGCCATGGAAGGCGTCATGACGGACAACGTCGGCAGTGCGGGCAGCGTCGGCAGTGCCGACGGGGTTCCCGCGAAGTTCGCCGCACTCGGGCTGACCTACGACGACGTGCTGCTGCTGCCGGGCGAGTCGGACATGGCCCCGCAGGACATCGACACCTCCTCGTACGTCTCGCGCAACGTGAGGGTGAACGTCCCGCTGATCTCCGCGGCGATGGACAAGGTCACCGAGGCCCGCATGGCGATCGCCATGGCCCGGCAGGGCGGTGTCGGCGTGCTGCACCGCAACCTGTCGATCGAGGGCCAGGCCTACCAGGTCGACCAGGTCAAGCGGTCGGAGTCCGGCATGGTCACCGATCCGATCACCATCCGCCCCGACGCCACGCTGCGCGAGGCCGACGAGCTGTGCGGCCGCTTCCGCATCAGCGGCGTGCCGGTCACCGACGCGGCCGGCAGGCTGCTGGGCATCGTCACCAACCGCGACATGGCCTTCGAGACCGACCGCAGCCGCGAGGTCCGCGAGGTCATGACGCCGATGCCGCTGGTCACCGGCAAGGTGGGCATCTCGCGCGCGGACGCCATGGAGCTGCTGCGCCGTCACAAGATCGAGAAACTGCCACTGGTCGACGGCGGGGGCGTGCTCAAGGGTCTGATCACCGTCAAGGACTTCGTCAAGGCGGAGAAGTACCCGCACGCCGCCAAGGACGCCGAGGGCCGGCTCATCGTCGGCGCGGCGGTCGGGGTGGCCGGCGACGCCTTCGAGCGGGCCCAGGCGCTGATCGAGGCGGGCGCCGACTTCATCGTCGTGGACACCGCGCACGGCCACTCGAAGCTGGTCGGCGAGATGATCGCCAAGATCAAGTCCAACTCCTCGGTCGACGTGGTGGGCGGCAACGTCGCCACCCGCGACGGCGCCAGGGCGCTGATCGACTCCGGCGCCGACGGCGTCAAGGTCGGCGTCGGTCCGGGCTCGATCTGTACCACCCGCGTCGTCGCCGGCATCGGCGTCCCGCAGGTCACCGCGATCTACGAGGCGGCGCTCGCCGCGAGGGAGAGCGGCGTCCCGGTCATCGGCGACGGCGGGCTGCAGTACAGCGGCGACATCGCCAAGGCCCTGGTCGCCGGCGCCGACACCGTGATGCTCGGCAGCCTGCTGGCCGGCTGCGAGGAGTCGCCGGGCGAGCTGCTGTTCATCAACGGCAAGCAGTTCAAGTCCTACCGCGGCATGGGCTCGCTGGGTGCGATGCAGTCGCGCGGCCAGGCCAAGTCCTACTCCAAGGACCGCTACTTCCAGGAGGCGGTCGGCGCCGACGACAAGCTCATCCCCGAGGGCGTCGAGGGCCAGGTCCCCTACCGCGGCCCGCTGGGCGCGGTGGTGCACCAGCTCGTTGGTGGCCTGCGGCAGTCGATGTTCTACGTCGGAGGCCGGACGGTGCCGGAGCTGAAGGCCAGGGGCCGCTTCGTGCGTATCACCGCGGCCGGGCTCAAGGAGAGCCATCCGCACGACGTCCAGATGACCACCGAGGCGCCGAACTACTCCCGGCGTTGAGACGGACCGACCGGAAGCGGTTACGGCCCGCCCGGGCCGTGACCGCTTCCGGCGCCCCGGTGCGCGCCCCCGGTGCCCCGCTCGGGGATACTGGGGGCGTAGACCGTAGGAAGGGCACAGCACGTGACTGAGATCGAGATCGGCCGCGGCAAGCGCGGGAGGCGGGCGTACGCCTTCGACGACATCGCGGTGGTGCCCAGCCGCCGCACGCGGGACCCGAAGGAGGTCTCGATCGCCTGGCAGATCGACGCCTACCGCTTCGAGCTGCCGTTCCTGGCCGCCCCGATGGACTCGGTCGTCTCGCCGCGCACCGCGATCCGCATCGGCGAGCTGGGCGGCCTGGGGGTACTCAACCTCGAGGGCCTGTGGACGCGTTACGAGGATCCCGAGCCGCTGCTCCACGAGATCGCCGAGCTGGACGAGGGCGCGGCGACCCGCCGCCTCCAGGAGATCTACTCCGCCCCCGTCCAGGAGGAGCTGATCGGGCAGCGGATCAAGGAGGTGCGCGACTCCGGCGTGGTGACGGCCGCCGCGCTGTCGCCGCAGCGCACCGCGCAGTTCTCCAAGGCGGTCGTGGACGCGGGCGTGGACATCTTCGTCATCCGCGGCACCACCGTCTCCGCCGAGCACGTCTCCTCGGCGGCCGAACCGCTCAACCTCAAGCAGTTCATCTACGAGCTCGATGTCCCCGTCATCGTCGGCGGCTGTGCCACGTACACCGCCGCGCTGCACCTGATGCGCACCGGTGCGGCGGGCGTACTCGTCGGTTTCGGCGGCGGCGCCGCGCACACCACCCGCAACGTGCTGGGCATCCAGGTGCCGATGGCCACCGCCGTCGCCGACGTGGCGGCGGCCCGCCGCGACTACCTGGACGAGTCCGGCGGCCGGTACGTCCACGTCATCGCCGACGGCGGCGTGGGCTGGTCCGGCGACCTGCCCAAGGCCGTCGCCTGCGGCGCGGACGCGGTGATGATGGGCTCCCCGCTGGCCCGCGCCACCGACGCGCCCGGCCATGGGCACCACTGGGGCATGGAGGCCGTCCACGAGGACGTGCCGCGCGGCAGGCGCGTCAACCTCGGCACGGTCGGCACCACCGAGGAGATCCTGCTCGGTCCCTCGCACAGCCCCGAGGGCCACATGAACTTCTTCGGCGCCCTGCGCCGGGCCATGGCCACCACCGGCTACTCGGAGCTCAAGGAGTTCCAGCGCGTGGAGGTCACCGTCTCCCGCTGACGGCGGTTCTCGGGGGCACCCCGGAGCGCGCGAGGTACCGGGCCCGGTGTCCTGCTCGCCACGGGACTGCCCGGGCAGGGAGGGCTCGGAGGACTCGGGCGCGTCGGCCGGCCCCCGCGGGCCGTCCTGCGG
>NZ_JAJFAU010000128.1:3293-8989 GCF_022614595.1 Streptomyces sp. CNQ085 | reverse complement strand
CCCCCCCCCCCCCCCCCCCCCGGCCCTTCTCCACGGCCACCACGGCGCCTCGCGGCGTACAGCTCCTGGGCGAAGATATTCTCGGAGGGGCCCTCAGAGCCCCGTAGGCCCGTTTCAGCTCGGTGTTCTCCTTCTTCAGCTCCCTTGGGCCGGGTGGGATCCCCAGTCGCCCGTCCCCGGACACTTCCCCGCGTCGATCTCGTGCCGCCTCACCCGGCTTCCCAGTGCCTCGTGGGAATCGAAGCCGAGCTTGTCGGTGAGCGTCTGCAGAGCCGCCGCCCCGTAAAGGTGGTCGTCAAGGACCTCGGCGGCCATGCGCCCTGTGCGGTGACGGAGGCCAAGGGGCGAAGAGAGGGCCGCTCCGTGACTGGCCCTTTGACGAAATCGAGTGTCCATTCGAGTCGGGGAGATTCGTCCCCGCCGCTCGCCCCCGACACTCCAACGGAGTGTCGGGGGCGAGCGGCACCGCTGTTCAGGGGCGCATGCTTCGGTGTCGACACACTGAGCTACCTGTCGTTCTGTGTGGGTTTCATAGAGACAGGGCCGACATCGCGATTCTCGCCCAGAGTGCACTTTTCATCACTTTTCATAACATTATATGTGGCTGCTGTCCGAGCAGCCGCACACAACCACAGAGGAGAAGCGATGAACGCACGCTCCCGCTACGGCCTTCTCAGAGGCCGACGCGAGAAGTTGTGGAGTCTGATCGGTGGAGTCGCCATCGCCTCGGCCGCTCTGTCTGGAGGCCAGTTCGCGGTAGCGGCTTCTGCGCCGACGGCACCTTCGAGTCAGGCTGATGACGGAGAAGAGACCCTGTCTTGCTCCATCTACGTTTGGCTCTGTCCCGGGCCGACGGGTCCAACCGGCCCGACGGGCCCGACCGGGCCAGCGGGTCCGACGGGTGCGACCGGTCCGGCGGGTCCGGCGGGTGCCGATGGTGCTGATGGTGCGACCGGTCCAACCGGTCCAACCGGTCCGACCGGTCCAACCGGTCCGGCGGGTGCTGATGGTGCTGATGGCGCGACGGGTCCGACCGGTCCGGCTGGTCCGGCGGGTGCTGATGGTGCGACGGGTCCGGCTGGTCCGGCGGGTGCTGATGGTGCGACCGGTGCGACGGGTCCGGCTGGTCCGGCGGGTCCGGCTGGTCCGGCGGGTGCTGATGGTGCGACCGGTGCGACGGGTCCGGCGGGTGCTGATGGTGCGACCGGTCCGACCGGTCCGACCGGTCCGGCTGGTCCGGCGGGTGCCGATGGTGCCGATGGTGCGACCGGTGCGACGGGTCCGGCGGGTCCGGCGGGTGCTGATGGTGCGACCGGTGCGACGGGTCCGACCGGTCCGGCTGGTCCGGCGGGTGCCGATGGTGCTGATGGTGCGACCGGTGCGACGGGTCCGGCTGGTCCGGCGGGTGCCGATGGTGCGACCGGTGCGACGGGTCCGACCGGTCCGGCGGGTCCGGCGGGTGCCGATGGTGCTGATGGTGCGACCGGTGCGACGGGTCCGGCTGGTCCGGCGGGTGCTGATGGTGCGACCGGTCCGACGGGTCCGACCGGTCCGACCGGTCCGGCGGGTCCGGCGGGTGCCGATGGTGCTGATGGTGCGACCGGTGCGACGGGTCCGGCTGGTCCGGCGGGTGCTGATGGTGCGACCGGTGCGACGGGTGCGACCGGTCCGGCTGGTCCGGCGGGTGCCGATGGTGCTGATGGTGCGACCGGTGCGACGGGTCCGGCTGGTCCGGCTGGTCCGGCGGGTGCTGATGGTGCGACCGGTCCGGCTGGTCCGGCTGGTCCGGCGGGTGCTGATGGTGCGACCGGTCCGACCGGTCCGGCTGGTCCGGCGGGTGCTGATGGTGCGACCGGTCCGGCTGGTCCGGCGGGTCCGGCGGGTGCCGATGGTGCTGATGGTGCGACCGGTGCGACGGGTCCGGCTGGTCCGGCTGGTCCGGCGGGTGCCGATGGTGCTGATGGTGCGACCGGTGCGACGGGTCCGGCTGGTCCGGCTGGTCCGGCGGGTGCTGATGGTGCCGATGGTGCGACCGGTGCGACGGGTCCGGCTGGTCCGGCGGGTGCTGATGGTGCGACCGGTGCGACGGGTCCGGCGGGTGCCGATGGTGCTGATGGTGCGACCGGTGCGACGGGTCCGACCGGTCCGGCTGGTCCGGCGGGTCCGGCGGGTGCTGATGGTGCGACCGGTGCGACGGGTCCGGCTGGTCCGGCGGGTGCTGATGGTGCGACCGGTCCGACCGGTCCGGCGGGTCCGGCGGGTGCTGATGGCGCGACCGGTCCGACCGGTCCGGCTGGTCCGGCGGGTGCTGATGGTGCGACCGGTCCGACCGGTCCGGCTGGTCCGGCGGGTGCTGATGGTGCGACCGGTCCGGCTGGTCCGGCGGGTCCGGCGGGTGCCGATGGTGCTGATGGTGCGACCGGTGCGACGGGTCCGGCTGGTCCGGCTGGTCCGGCGGGTGCCGATGGTGCTGATGGTGCGACCGGTGCGACGGGTCCGGCTGGTCCGGCTGGTCCGGCGGGTGCTGATGGTGCCGATGGTGCGACCGGTGCGACGGGTCCGGCTGGTCCGGCGGGTGCTGATGGTGCGACCGGTGCGACGGGTCCGGCGGGTGCCGATGGTGCTGATGGTGCGACCGGTGCGACGGGTCCGACCGGTCCGGCTGGTCCGGCGGGTCCGGCGGGTGCTGATGGTGCGACCGGTGCGACGGGTCCGGCTGGTCCGGCGGGTGCTGATGGTGCGACCGGTCCGACCGGTCCGGCGGGTCCGGCGGGTGCTGATGGCGCGACCGGTCCGACCGGTCCGGCTGGTCCGGCTGGTCCGGCGGGTGCCGATGGTGCGACCGGTCCGACCGGTCCGGCTGGTCCGGCTGGTCCGGCGGGTGCCGATGGTGCGACCGGTCCGACCGGTCCGACCGGTCCGGCGGGTCCGGCGGGTGCTGATGGCGCGACCGGTCCGACCGGTCCGACCGGTCCGGCTGGTCCGACGGGTCCGACGGGTCCGACCGCATCCCTCACCACCACTGAGGTCGTCGGTAATACCGTGGCGATTCCGATCACGAACAGCGCCACCTCGGTCGCCACGTGTCCGGCCGGCTGGCATCTCACGGGAGGTGGTTACCGGCTGAGCGGGCCAGTGATTCTCAGCGTTACGGAGAGCGCGCAGGCGGCCAGTCCGCCGGAGTCGTGGACTGTAACGGTCGGGGGCGCGTCTGTCACGGGAGAAACCCTCACCGCAGTCGCGGAGTGCGCTACAAACGTGGCATAGTCCGGGAAGTTTGGAAATCCGTCGGATGCCAGGGGTGTCGCTCGTGTCCCCGGCATCCGACGGGCCGGATGAATTAAACTTTCGGTCGCGCTGTATTCCCTGCTCATGTACACCAATCCTTGCAAAGGGCGCCAGGATGCCTTCAATCTGTTTGTGCATGATCGTCAAGAACGAGTCGCGTGTGATCGGTCGATGCCTCGGTTCGGTGCTTGACCTGATCGACTCGTGGGTTATCTCGGACACCGGTTCGACCGACGGGACGCAGTCATTGATCAGGTCCACGCTGAGTGGGATTCCCGGGGAACTTCACCAGGAACCCTGGGTGAACTTCGGTCATAATCGAACTCGTAACATCAGGCACGCCCGCGGAAAGGCTGACTATCTCCTTCTCCTGGACGCGGATCACGTCGTCAGGCTGAACGGATCCCTCCCCGCCCTGACCGCCACCTCCTACATGCTCCGGCATGAAGGAGATCTGGAGTATCGGATCAAGCGCCTGGTCCGTGGTGACATCGACTGGCGCTACGTGGGTGCGACCCACGAGTACCTGGATACTGGCGAGACGGACAAGCCGGAGCTTCTCGATGAAATCGTGATCACGGATTTCGCTGACGGCGGTTCACGTCAGGACAAGTTCGAGCGAGACGCCGCACTGCTTTCCGAAGAACTGAGTCGAGACCCCGGGAACGGGCGCACAGTGTTCTATCTTGCGCAAACGATGCGAGATCTGGGGAGAAAGTCCGAGGCGATCGGTCTGTACGAACGGAGGGCGGAGATGGGGGGCTGGGGTGAGGAAATCTACGTTGCACTCCTTGAGGCCGGGGTCCTGCGTGTCGAGCTGGATGACTGGAAGGGGGGGATGGAGTGTTTGATCAGGGCATGGGAATCCCGACCGCAACGGCTTGAGGCGTGCTATGAGGTTGCCTCGGGTCTGCGAAGAATGGGGCGACACAACACCGCGTACATGTTCGCCAAGGCCGGTGTCGGCAGACCGGTTCCGGCCGGGGATGTGCTGTTCACGAAACCGTGGGTTTACCGCTGGGGGCTCCTTTTCGAGCTCTCTGTGAGCTCCTACTGGGTCGGGGAGTACTCCGAGTCGGTCCGGGCATGCGATCTGCTTCTGGGTATGGAGGACCTGCCGGAGCCGTATCGCATGCAGACCGTGACCAACCGTGAGTTCTCGGCCGGTCGCCTGTGATGTGACCGGACGAGTAATCTGGCTCGTGACCACGGAAAACGCCCCCGGCACCGCCCTTCGGGGCAGTCGTGGCCCGACAGGGCCCGGCGCCGGTACGCGGCTTCTCACAGCCGGTGGGCGGCCCCCGTCGGGCTGGCGCCGCGGGTGTCCAGCAGGAGCTGGGCCTTGGCCGACAGGCTCTGCAGGTCGTAGACGCGGTGGTGCTGGAGTAGCAGGGTGAGGTCGGCCGCGGCGGCGGCCTCGTGGAGGGAGTCGGCGCGCGGGACGGGCCGGCCCGCCACCCGCCACTGCGGCACGTGCGGGTCGTGGTAGCCGATCTGCGCCCCCATCTCCATCAGCCGCAGGGCGATCTCGGGTGCGGGGGAGCCGGTCCGGTCGGCGAGGTCGGGCTTGTAGGTGACGCCCAGCAGCAGGACGCGGGCGCCGCGCGCCGACTTGCCGTGCTCGTTGAGCAGGGCCGCCGCGCGCTGTGCCACGTAGCGCGGCATCCGGGCGTTCACCTCCTGGGCGACCTCGACCAGGCGCAGCGGGTAGCCCGGGGTGCGCCCCGCGCGGTCCGGACAGGAGGGGTCGACGGAAAGGCCGTGGCCGCCCACGCCCGGGCCAGGCCGGAAGGCGTGGAAGCCGAACGGCTTGGTCTCCGCGCAGCGGATCACGTCCCACAGGTCCACGCCGAGGTCGTGGCAGAGCACGGCCATCTCGTTGACCAGGGCGATGTTCACGTGCCGGAAGCTGGTCTCCAGCACCGCCGTCGTCTCGGCCTCGCGCAGGCCGCGGGCCCGCACCACCTTCTCGACCAGCCGCCCGTAGAAGGCGGCGGCGGCCTCCGTACAGGCCGGGGTCAGCCCGCCGATCACCCGCGGGGTGTTGGCGTAGCCGTGGGAGCGGTTGCCGGGGTCCAGGCGGGAGGGGGCGCAGGCGAGGTGGAAGTCGTGCCCGGCCCGCAGCCCCGAGGCCTTCTCCAGCAGCGGGGCGACGTACTCCTCGGTGCCGCCGGGGTGGACGGCCGACTCCACCACGACCGTGGTCCGCGAACGCAGCCGCTCGCCGAGGACGAGCGCCGTCGCCCGTACCGCGCCCAGGTCCGGGAGGCGCCCCTCACCCTGCGGGGTGGGGGCGCAGATCAGAGCGGTGCGGACCCGGCCCAGTACGGACGGGTCCGAGGTGGCGCGGAAGCCGGCCGAGACCATTCGGCGTACCTCGGCCGCCGACAGCCCGGCGCCCGCCGGCG
>NZ_JAJFAU010000128.1:0-3283 GCF_022614595.1 Streptomyces sp. CNQ085 | reverse complement strand
CTTGTACGCCGTGGGACCGTCGGCGGGCGCCCCGCGCCCAGTTCCCGCACGGCGTGCTCGTCGGGGTCGTAGCCGATGGTGCGGATACCGGCGGTCGTGGCGGCCCGGGCCGCGGGAAGACCCAGACGACCCAGACCGAGGACGGCGAGATCTGCGGGCATGAGGTGGCGTCCTTTCCCCCGTCGACGGACTCGTGGGGCTGGCTGGCGTGTGAGCGATGTCAGGTTAAGCGCATATATGACAGATATGGTGGATTGTGTGCGGAGCGGTGTCCGCCCGGGTCGAGGTCGTGGGATCGACGGACGAACGGGTAGGCGCCAGGACGGGTACGGACAGACATACGGACGGGCGATCGGCCGGGGCGTCGGCACATCAGGGAGGCAGTGGTGAGGACAGCGGCACTGGGACCGGCTGAGCGGGCCGAGGCGCTCGCCCGCATGTCGGAACGCGAGCTGGACATACTGGTCGTCGGTGGCGGAGTGGTCGGCGCCGGCACCGTCCTGGACGCGGTGACCCGCGGCCTGTCGACGGGCATCGTCGAGGCGCGCGACTGGGCCTCGGGCACCTCCAGCCGCTCCAGCAAACTCATCCACGGCGGGCTGCGCTATCTGGAGATGCTGGACTTCACGCTGGTGCGCGAGGCGCTCAAGGAGCGCGGACTGCTGCTCCAGCGGATCGCCCCCCACCTGGTCCGGCCCGTCCCCTTCCTCTACCCGCTGCGGCACCGGGGCTGGGAGCGGATGTACGCGGGCTCCGGCGTGGCGCTGTACGACGTGCTGGCCACGGCCTCCGGACGCGGCCGCGGACTGCCCCACCACCGTCACCTGACGCGCCGCCAGGCGCTGCGGGCGGCACCCGCTCTGCGCAAGGACGCGCTGGTGGGCGCCCTGCAGTACTACGACGCGCAGATGGACGACGCCCGCTACGTCGCAGCCCTGGTGCGCACCGCCGCCGCCTACGGCGCCCACGCCGCCAACCGGGCCCGCGTGGTGGGCTTCCTGCGCGAGGGCGAGCGCGTGGTCGGCGCCCGGGTGGAGGACCTGGAGCAGGGCGGTGAGTACGAGATCCGGGCCAGGCAGGTCGTCAACGCCACCGGCGTGTGGACCGACGACACCCAGCGGCTGACCGCCGAACGCGGGCAGTTCCACGTCCGCGCCTCCAAGGGCATCCACCTGGTGGTGCCCCGCGACCGCATCCACTCCACCACCGGGCTGATCCTGCGCACCGAGAAGAGTGTGCTGTTCGTCATCCCCTGGGGCCGGCACTGGATCATCGGCACCACCGACACCGGCTGGGACCTGGACAAGGCCCACCCGGCGGCTTCCAGCGCCGACATCGACTACCTGCTCGACCACGTCAACTCGGTGCTGGCCGTGCCGCTCACACGCGACGACGTGGAGGGCGTGTACGCCGGGCTGCGCCCGCTGCTGGCCGGGGAGTCGGACGCCACCAGCAAGCTCTCGCGCGAGCACACCGTCGCCCACCCGGTGCCGGGCCTGGTGGTCGTCGCGGGCGGCAAGTACACGACGTACCGGGTGATGGCCAAGGACGCCGTCGACGAGGCCGTCCACGGGCTCGACCACCGCGTCGCCGAGTGCACCACGGAGGAGGTGCCGCTGGTCGGAGCCGAGGGCTACCACGCGATGTGGAACGCCCGCGCCCGCGTCGCCGCCCGCACCGGTCTGCACGTGGCGCGGGTGGAGCACCTGCTGGGCCGGTACGGCTCGCTGACCGACGAGGTGCTGGAGCTGATCGCCGCCGACCCGAGCCTGGGCGAGCCGCTGCCGTGCGCGGACGACTACCTCAGGGCGGAGGTGGTGTACGCCTGCACGCACGAGGGCGCGCGTCACCTGGACGACGTCCTCACCCGCCGCACCCGCATCTCCATCGAGACCTTCGACCGGGGCACGCGCAGCGCGAGGGAGTGCGCCGAGCTGATGGCGCCGGTGCTCGGCTGGGACGCCGGGCAGATCGACCGCGAGGTGGAGCATTACCACAAGCGGGTCGAGGCCGAGCGGGAGTCCCAGCGCCAGCCCGACGACCAGACCGCCGACGCCGCGCGGCTGGGCGCGCCGGACATCGTGCCGCTCCAGCCGCTGTGACGCTCCGGTCGCCGTGACGCGCGGGGCCGCCGTGACATGCGGTCCACCGTCACCGGGCAGGACACCGCGGAGTCCTCCCCGGTGACGGTCTGTCATGGGCGGCCGGTGCGCGGGCGCTCCGGCCGCGTCGCGGATACCGGGGCGTCAGCACCGGTTCCACGCACCGCCGTTCCGGTTGCGTGTCCCCGGCCGAGTACACCGCGGTCCGCCCCGTGGGGGAGAATGGGGCCACTGCTGGGGCGGGCTGAGTGTGAGGGGACGCATGAGCGACGTGGACGGCCGCGGCAAGAAGGCCGGACGGCTCCTGGGCGGACGCTACCGGCTGGGCGACGTCCTGGGCCGGGGCGGAATGGGCACCGTGTGGCGGGCCGAGGACGAGGTCCTGGGCCGTACCGTCGCGGTGAAGGAACTGCGCTTCCCCTCCAGCATCGACGAGGAGGAGAAGCGCCGGCTGATCACCCGTACGCTGCGCGAGGCCAAGGCCATCGCGCGCATCCGCAGCAGCAGCGCCGTCACCGTCTACGACGTGGTCGACGAGGACGACCGCCCCTGGATCGTCATGGAACTGGTCGACGGCCGCTCCCTGGCCGACGTGCTGCGCGAGGACGGCCCGCTGGAGCCGCGGCGGGCGGCCGAGGTGGGTCTGGCGATCCTCGACGTGCTGCGCGCCGCGCACCGCGAGGGCATCCTGCACCGCGACGTGAAGCCCTCCAACGTCCTGATCGCCGACGAGGACGGCCGGGTCGTCCTCACTGACTTCGGCATCGCCCAGATCGAGGGCGACCCCTCCCTCACCTCCACCGGCATGCTGGTCGGCGCGCCCTCCTACATAGCGCCGGAGCGGGCGCGCGGCCAGCGCCCGGGCCCGCCCTCCGACCTGTGGTCGCTTGGCGGGCTGCTGTACGCGGCGGTGGAGGGGCGCCCGCCGTACGACAAGGGTCCGGCGATCGCCACCCTGACCGCGGTGATGACCGAGCCGCTGGAGCCTCCCAAACGCGCCGGGGCCCTGGAGCCGGTCATCCACGGACTGCTGGACAAGGACGCGGACAAGCGGCTGGACGAGCCGGGCGCGCGGGTGCTGCTGGAGCGCGCGGCCCACGATCCGCGGGCCGGGGGCGAGAAGAAGGGGCCGCGGGGCACCCGTACGACGGCGTGATGCTCAGCCCGCCGCACCCTCCCTC
>NZ_JAJFAU010000127.1 GCF_022614595.1 Streptomyces sp. CNQ085 | reverse complement strand
GTGCGGCCGGCGGCCGGATGGCCGTCCGAGCCGCTGCCCGGCCCGGACCTCGCCGCGATGCCCCCCGCCGCTGGTAACGTCGAGGCGCCCGCCGGTCCGGTCCCCGCCGAACCCGTGGCCCAGGCTCCCGCTCCGGAGCCGGAGCCCGCGGCGGAACCGGTGGAGGAGGCGCCCGTACCGGCCCCCGAGCCCGAACCGGAGCCCGCGTCCGGGACGGCCGAGGCTCCGGCCGCCGAGCCGGAGCCCGGACCCGAGCCGGCCGCGGCCGATCCCGGAGCGCGGACCGCCCATGAGGCACAGGCCGTGGAACCGGAACAGCCCCGGTCCGCCGCCGGGCAGGTGCACGGCCCCGGAGCACCGGAGGTCACGGAGAACGCGGAGAACACGGCGGAAGCTCCGCAGGGCCCGGAAGGCGCTGGGAACCCCGTCGCGGCGGAGGCCGAAACCGAGACGGAGACCGGGGCCGGATCAGAGGCTGGGACGACCTCCGCCGAACCCACCCCGATGGAACCCGCTCCCGGGGTTGCGGACGGCCCCGCGTCGCCCCGGGCGCAGTCCGAGCCAGTGCCCGCCGGTCCGGTCCCCGCCGAACCCGTGGCCCAGGCTCCCGCTCCGGAGCCGGAGCCCGCGGCGGAACCGGTGGAGGAGGCGCCCGCGCCGGCCCCCGAGCAGCAGCTCGCCGTGGCGGCGGTGCCGGGCGCCGGACCGCAGGTGATGGAGGCCGTGGCGGTCACCGACGGGACGCCCGAGCAGGGCCACGGGCAGGCCGGCGGGGACGCCGCCGGCCAGCCGTCCGCCGACGTCGAGGCGGCCGTACCCGCCGCCGGGCAGGCGCACGGGCCCGAGACGCCAAAGCCGGCCGGCGCCGGCCCGGACGACGCCGGTGCCGCGCCCGCCCCGCCCCCCGCGGCTCCGGGGTACGACGAGGCCGAACGCGAGACGCTGCACCGCCTCATGCGCGAACGGCGCGACATCCGCAACGGTTTCCGCTCCGACCCGATCCCCGACGACGTGCTGCTGCGTGTCCTGGAGGCGGCCCACACCGCCCCCAGCGTCGGCCACTCACAGCCGTGGGACTTCGTCCTCATCCGCTCCGAGGAGACCCGCGGGACGATGCACGAGCTGGCCATGCGCCAGCGCGACGCGTACGCCCGGTCGCTGCCCCGGGCCCGTGCCAAGCAGTTCAAGGAACTGAAGGTCGAGGCGATCCTCGACACTCCGGTCAACATCGTCGTCACCGCCGACCCCACCCGCGGCGGCCGCCACACCCTCGGCCGCCACACCCAGCCGAAGATGGCGCCCTACTCCTCGGCCCTGGCGGTGGAGAACCTCTGGCTCGCGGCCCGGGCGGAGGGCCTGGGCGTGGGCTGGGTCAGCTTCTTCGACGAGCGCGAGATGGTCCGGGTCCTCGGCCTGCCCGAGCATCTGGAGGTCGTCGCCTACCTGTGCATCGGGTACGTGGACACCTTCCCGGACGAGCCCGAGCTGGTGCAGGCTGGCTGGTCCAAGCGCCGCCCGCTGTCCTGGGTCGTCCACGAGGAGTCATACGGCCGCCGGGTCCTGCCCGGGGCCGAGGAACCGCACGACCTGCTCACCGAGACCCTGGCGGGCATCCGCCCGCTGGACGCCAAGGCGCTCGGCGAGGCGTGGGAGCGCCAGAAGCGGATGACCAAGCCCGCCGGTGCGCTCGGGATGCTGGAGATCATCTCCGCGCAGCTGAGCGGGCTGGCCCGGCAGTGTCCCCCGCCGGTCCCCGAGCCCGCGGCGGTCGCCGTCTTCGCCGGGGACCATGGGGTACACGCCCAAGGTGTCACCGCCTGGCCGCGGGAGGTCACGGCGCAGATGGTCGCCAACTTCCTGGCCGGAGGCGCGGTCTGCAACGCCTTCGCGGGCCAGGTGGGCGCCGAGGTCTGCGTGGTGGACGTGGGCGTGGCAGCCGACCTGCCGTCCGCGCCTGGTCTGCTGCCGCGCAAGGTGCGACCCGGCACGGCGGACTTCACCACCGGACCGGCGCTCACCCGTGAGGAGGTGCTGCGCGCGGTCGAGGTGGGCATCGAGACCGCCCGCGATCTGGTGGCGGCGGGTAACAAGGCGCTGCTGACCGGTGAGATGGGTATCGCCAACACCACCGTGTCCGCCGCGCTGATCTCGGTCCTCACCGGCGCCGACCCGGCCGAGGTCACCGGACGCGGCACCGGCGTCAGCGACGAGATGCACGCCCGCAAGGTCGAGGTGGTGCGCCGCGCCCTGGAGCTGCACCGGCCCGACGCCTCCGACCCCCTCGGCGTCCTGGCGGCGGTCGGCGGGCTGGAGCACGCCGCGCTGACCGGGCTGATCCTCGGCGGCGCCTCGCTGCGCACCCCCGTCGTCCTCGACGGGGTGAGCGCGGGAGCGGCGGCCCTGGTGGCGCGGGCCATCGCGCCCGAGGCGCTGGCGGCCTGCATCGCGGGCCACCGCAGCGCGGAGCCGGGCCATGTCGCCGCGCTGACCAAGCTGGGCCTGCGTCCCCTGATCGACCTCGACCTGAGGCTCGGCGAGGGGACGGGAGCCCTACTGGCTCTGCCGGTGGTGCAGAGCGCGGCCCGGGCCATGCACGAGGTCGCCACCTTCGACTCGGCGGGTGTCACCGAGAAGAACTGACGCGCTCCGCCGTCGCACCGTCCGCAGGCCGCCGGGAGGACCCAGGTCCTTCCGGTGACCTGGGGCACAGCGGGTCCGGGCCGCCGCGTCGTACGCTGCCCGCACCCGCTGCCCTCCGCAGTCAGTCCCGTTCCCGCCGCTCCACCGCCGCAGCGGCCCGCGATCCTCCGAGGAGCCGCACCGCCATGTCCGACCACTCCGCGCACCCCGCCTATCCCGTGGGCCTGCGTCTGACCGGGCGCCGTGTGGTCGTCCTCGGCGGCGGGACCGTCGCCCAGCGGCGGCTGCCCGCGCTGCTGGCCGCGGGCGCCGATGTCCTGGTGATCGCGCCCTCGGCCACTCCGTCGGTGGAGGCCATGGCCGAGGCGGGCGAACTGCGCTGGGAGCGCCGCGCCTACCGCCCGGGCGACCTGGACGGCGCCTGGTACGCGGTCGTCGCCACCGACGACGCCGACGCCAACGCGGCTGCCTCCGCCGAGGCCGAGGAGCGCCGGGTGTGGTGCGTCCGCAGCGACGACGCCGAGGCCGCCACGGCCTGGACTCCGGCCACCGGACGCAGCGAGGGCGTCACCGTCGCCGTCCTGACCGGACGCGATCCGCGCCGCTCGGCCGCCGTGCGCGACGCCGTGGTCGAGGGCCTGCGCGACGGTACCCTGACCGCCCCCCGGCACCGCGCCCGCAGAGCCGGGGTCGCCCTGGTCGGCGGAGGCCCGGGCGACCCGGACCTGATCACCGTGCGCGGTCGCCGGCTGCTGGCCGAGGCCGACGTGGTGATCGCCGACCGGCTCGGCCCACGCGACCTGCTGGACGAACTGCCGCCGCACGTCGAGGTGATCGACGCGGCGAAGATCCCCTACGGCCGGGCGATGGCCCAGGAGGCCATCAACGCGGCCCTCGTGGAGCACGCCGGGGCCGGCAGGTTCGTCGTACGCCTCAAGGGCGGCGACCCCTATGTCTTCGGTCGCGGCATGGAGGAGGCGCAGGCGCTCGCCGAGGCCGGGATCCCGGTCACCGTGGTGCCCGGCATCTCCAGCTCCGTCAGCGTGCCCGGTGCCGCGGGCATCCCGGTCACGCACCGCGGGGTGGCCCACGAGTTCACCGTCGTCAGCGGCCATGTCGCCCCCGGCGACCCGCGTTCGCTGGTGGACTGGGAGGCTCTGGCGAAGCTGCGCGGCACCCTGGTGATGCTGATGGCGGTGGAGCGCATCGGTGCCATCGCCGAGGCCCTCGTGGAGCACGGACGGGCCCCGGACACGCCCGTCGCCGTGGTCCAGGAGGGCACCATGGCCGGCCAGCGCCGGGTGGACGCCACTCTGGCGACCGCGGCACGCGCGGTGGAGGAGGAGGGCATACGTCCGCCCGCGGTGATCGTCGTCGGCGAGGTGGTCGGCGTGAACCGGGCCGGGACCGGCCGATGACGGCGCCGGAGACCGGGCGGACCGGGGCGCAGGGCGGGGAGCCCGCCGTGACGGAAGACGGGAGCGGGGCGGCCCGGGGTCCGGTCCCCGTCGGGAATCCCGCCGATCCGCGCCTGGGTGACTACACCAATCTGACCGACGTCCGCCTGCGGAGTGTGCGCGAACCGGCGGAGGGTCTGTTCATCGCCGAAGGGGAGAAGGTCATCCGGCGCGCCCTCGCGGCCGGCTACGAGATGCGGTCGATGCTGCTGACGCCCAAGTGGGCCGAGGCGATGCGCGACGTGGTCGCCGCGGCCCGGGCGCCCGTCTACAGCGTCGGCCCGGAGGTGGCCGAGCGGGTGACGGGCTACCACGTGCACCGCGGGGCCCTGGCCTCGATGCGCCGCAAGCCCCTCCCGCGTCCCGCGGACCTGCTGGCGGACGCGCGCCGGGTGGCGGTGCTGGAGGCCGTGAACGACCACACCAACGTGGGCGCCCTGTTCCGCAGCGCCGCGGCGCTGGGTATGGACGCGGTGCTGCTCTCCCCGGACTGCGCAGACCCCCTCTACCGGCGCTCGGTCAAGGTCTCCATGGGCGCGGCCCTCCAGGTGCCGTGGACCAGACTGGAATCCTGGCCCGAGGACGTGGAGGTGCTGCGCGGGGCGGGGTACGTCACAGCGGCGCTCGCCCTGGACGGGGATGCGGTCGACCTCGGCGAGTTCGCGGCCCGGCGGCACCCCAGGCTCGCCCTGATCCTCGGTTCCGAGGGAGACGGACTGCGTCCGTCCACGGTCGTGGCCACCGATGTGACCGTGCGGATCCCCATGAGCGCGGGCGTCGACTCCCTCAACGTCGCCGCGGCCGGGGCCGTGGCCTTCTACGCGACCGGCCCCGCTGTGGGATAAATCCGTCCAGGTGTCCCTTGCCCGCCAAAGCGGGCATCCAGTGACACTGGGTGATAAAGTGAACGCGCCAGTACTCGGTCGGCGCGGCCGGCGGCGGGTCGACCGCCGCCTCGGCCCGCTCACGTCGATGAAACGCAGGTCTGCACTGGGGGTGCGGACCTCGACTTTACCCCGTCCAGAGGGCGGTCGGGCTGAAGCTGTCCGAGCCCGCTCCGGCCGTCCTTCCGAAGGGAAGGAAGACGACCGATGAGCACCCAGCCCGTATCGCACCCCCCGATGGTCAGAGCCCTGTGGGTCCTGGTCGCCGTCCTGTTCTCCGTCCTCGTCGCCCTGGTCGCGGGCATCCTCTCCGGCGCAGCGGGCAGTTCCTTCCCCGAGGCCGTGCTGCACGCGGGCGGCGCCTTCGCCGCGACCCTCCCGCTGTGCCTGACCGTCCTGTCCGCGCTCGGCGCGCTGTAAGCGCCGAAGTGGGGGGCGTCAACGAGCCGGGCGCCCCACCGCGCCGACGGGGTCCGCCGTGCCGGCCCCGGTTCCGGCCGCCTCCGCGGCGCCGGCCGGAACCGAGGAGTGCCCCAGCCCCCGGGCCGGCCCCTCACAGCCCTGTGCCGCGGCGATGCCGAGAGCGACCAGCAGCGTCACCGTCACGAACACGACCAGGCGCTGGCGCAGCAGGCGGGGATTCGCCGGCCGTCGCGGCCCCGGCCGGGTGCCGCCCGAAGTGCGTACCGGACGCCGGGCCGAGGAGTCCCCCGCCGTGCCGCCCGCCCGCACCCCGGCTGACGGCCGGGCGGTGTTCCGGGACGGTGTGCGCGGCACCGGGCCCCGGGGTGCGCCCGATCCGTTCCGGCCGTCCCGGCCCGCGCGGCCGGGAGTTCTACGGGAGTCGCGACCGCCCCGGGGGCGGTCGCCGTCGTGCCGGGTCCGCTGCCGCAGATACTGCTCGGCCCGCTTCCCGGCCGGCCGCGCCGGGTGCAGGGCCGCCCCCGTGGCGGCGCCCTCCGGAAGCCCGCGCGCCTCCCGGGCGGCGATCTCCCGCAGCCGCAGCGACAGCTGCAGTGTGCTCGGCCGGTCCTCCGGGTCCTTGGCCAGGCACGCCCTCACCAGCGGCGCCAACGCGGCGTGCACACCGTGCAGATGGGGTTCCTCGTGCACCACCCGGTACAGCATCACCTCCGAACTGCCCTGTCCGAAGGGAGAGTCCGCGGTCGCCGCGTACGCCAGCGTCGCGCCCAGCGAGAACACGTCCGTCGCCGGGGCCACCGCCGCGCCCCGCACCTGCTCGGGCGCCAGGAAGCCTGGGGAACCCACCGCCGTGCCGACGTGTGTGAGGGTGCTGGCGCCAGTCGCCCAGGCGATACCGAAGTCGATGATGCGAGGACCCTTGGGCGACAGCAGGATGTTCGACGGCTTCAGGTCCCGGTGCACCACGCCGGCCTCGTGCACCGCCACCAGCCCCTCGGCCAGCGCCGCGCCGATCGAGGCGACCTGGGCGGCGGGCAGCGGGCCCTCCTCGTTCACCTTGTCGTGCAGCGACGGCCCCGGCACGTACTGCGTGGCGAACCAGGGGCGGTCCGCCTCCAGGTCAGCCGCCACCAGCCGCGCCGTGCACCCGCCGCGGATCCGGCGGGCCGCCGACACCTCGCGTGCGAAGCGCGAGCGGAACTCGGGGTCCTCCGCGAGATCCGGCCGGATCACCTTCAGCGCCACCCGCTGCCCGCGCCGGTCGGAGCCGAGGTACACCACACCCATGCCGCCCGCGCCCAGCCGCCGGTGGAGCCTGAACGAGCCGACGACTCGCGGGTCCTCGCGCCGGAGCCGCATCATCGCCATGTCCTTCCCCTGCCTCCGGCCGGGAGCCCGTCCCGCCCCGGTGGGCGGCCCCGCACTGCCCGGTCCTCTGACGTGCCACAGCTTACGGACTGCGGCCCCCGCGCGCCGACAGGCCGCGCATGCGGACCATGCCGGTTGTCAGTGCCCGGTGGGAGAATGAAGCAGTGGGCGCGCGGTAGTCAGGGGTGGGGAAAACCCTGCTCAGGAGGCGTCCGACCGGCCTTCCCGGAAGGGGGATCGCACGATGAAGGGCGACTGGGTGGAGATCGTGGTGGACGCGGGGGACACCACCCGTACCTATGAGATGGCGGCCACGCGTGCGGGCCGGCGCGTGGAGACGCAGGTGCGCAGGGGAGTGGTGGAGGTGAGCGAGATCACCCGCAGTGGCACGGTGGTGCGCACCGCGCGCTTCATGGCCAACCGGGTGCTGGCTCTGGTCGAACACCCGGTGCCGAGGGAGGACACCGCGCAGGATCCGACGCGCTGAGCGGCCGCGCGGCTCGTCCCGTCCCTTACGGTCCTCTCCGGGAGGGTCCCGGGCCCGGGGGGGAACCTCTCCACCCTGGGGAGTACCCGGGGCGGGCCGGAGTCATCCTGCGGGAGGCCACCGTTCGGTACGCGGGCATGACGCCGAACGACCCCCTCCGCTCCTACTGTTGTCCTCAAGCGGCGGGTGCAGCACTCGTCCCCCGAGGTCAGACACTCGCCGCCCCAAACCACGACAGGAGTGGAACCATGGCGCACACAGCGGAGCGCCCGGCAGCCCGGACACGGGGACGCCCGGCGGAGTTCGCCGCCCTCGGCACCCGGCCGGGCGGCCGCCGCCACCCGATGGTGGCCGCCGTCATGGTCCTTCCGCTGGCCGTTCTGCTGGCCGTCGTCTTCGGCGGTGCGGAAGCGGTGATCACTCAGGCGTCGTCCGTGGCCGGACTGCTGGGGCTCTGACACAGGGCCCCGGGCTCGGGAGAGCGGCCCGAGCCGGGACATCCGGTCACCCAACCCCGTGGGGACGGGGGTACGGCGGACGGCGCGTGGGGCCCGGGCAGTTGGGGAACTGCCCGGGCATCGCGCCGTACGGGGCCGTACGATCCGCCGGACGGCCCGCGCAGGCGAGTCCGGAACGGACGGGGACCCCGTGGCGCGCGCACATGCGGACCTACAACCGCAGCGGAGTCCAGATCAAGCAGTGCGGCGGCTGCCGGGGGTCTTCCTCGATTACGGGGAGCTGGAGGCGCTCACCCGCCTCGAGTCGCAGTGGTCGCGGCCTGGCTCGCCCTGCCGGGACCGGCCGCCCAGCCCTGCCCGGCGGCTCCTCCCGCCTGGGGAGCCCCGCACCACGGCCACCACAAGAGCTTCAGCAGGATGCTGTTCTCCTCCCGACCGCACTCCGGCCGTGACCGCGAGGCGGCCCGGAGCGTGACGAAGGGCCGGAGCACCAGACTCCGGCCCTTCGTGGTGTGGACGATACTGGGATTGAACCAGTGACCTCTTCCGTGTCAGGGAAGCGCTCTCCCGCTGAGCTAATCGTCCGAGGTGCGGTGTGCCACGTGCGCGATACTGGGATTGAACCAGTGACCTCTTCCGTGTCAGGGAAGCGCTCTCCCGCTGAGCTAATCGCGCGGAACAAAGGCCCCGAAGGGCCTTCGGTGGACGATACTGGGATTGAACCAGTGACCTCTTCCGTGTCAGGGAAGCGCTCTCCCGCTGAGCTAATCGTCCGAGGTGGAGACGGGATTTGAACCCGTGTAGACGGCTTTGCAGGCCGTTGCCTCGCCTCTCGGCCACTCCACCAGCACGGGGACCGCAGGGACCCCATCGAGCGGACGACGAGACTCGAACTCGCGACATCCACCTTGGCAAGGTGGTGCTCTACCAACTGAGCTACGTCCGCAGCGCATCCCCCGGGGCGGTGCTCGGGAGCTGCCGTCGCCGCCCGCTGCCGCGTTCGGTGACGACATGAACTCTAGCGGATTCCCGGGCCAGCTCAAATTCCGTTTCCCCAGCGTGCCCGCCATAGACTCGCCGCGTGCACGATCCGGCCCCTCTCGCCCGCTTCGGCGGCCTTGTCGCCACCAACCTGCGCGATGTCACCAGCGACCCCGCCGCCCTGGACTCCGCCGGCTGGTGGGCGGTGGTCGCCGACTTCGAGGGGCGCCTGGTCTGCGCCCGCTTCGGCGATGTGCGGCCCGCCCCCGTACCCCGCCCCCGGCCGGGCCGCTGGCGCGGACCGGCCGGGGGTGCCTGGACGTCCTCCCTGGACCGCGCCGCCTACACGGCGGGTGTGCGGCGCATACGCGAGCACATAGCCGTGGGCGAGGTCTACCAGGCCAACCTCTGCCGTGTGCTCACCGCGCCGCTGCCCGACCCGGCCGCCGCCGACCCCGACGAGCTGACCGCGCTCCTGGCACGCGGCAACCCCGCTCCCCATGCCGGAACCGTCCGCCTCCCCGCCCACGGGGTCGAGGTCGCCACGGCCTCGCCCGAGCTGTACCTCGCCCGCCGCGGACGCATCGTGGAGTCCCGTCCCATCAAGGGCACCGGACGCACGGCCGCCGATCTGCTGGACAAGGACCACGCCGAGAACGTGATGATCGTGGATCTGGTCCGCAACGACCTCGGCCGCGTCAGCGCCACCGGCTCGGTCGCCGTCCCCGCCCTGTGCGCCGTCGAGTCGCACCCCGGACTCGTCCACCTGGTCTCCACCGTCCGCGGCGAACTGGCGCCCGGGGTCGGCTGGGCCGACCTGCTGGAGCACACCTTCCCGCCCGGATCGGTCACCGGTGCCCCCAAGTCCAGCGCCCTGCGCGTCATCCGCTCGCTGGAGACCGCTCCGCGCGGCCCGTACTGCGGCGGCATCGGCTGGGTGGACGCCGACCGCGGCGCCGGGGAACTGGCGGTGGGCATCCGTACCTTCTGGATCGACCGCGCCGCGCCCGGCGGCCCGGCGCTGCGCTTCGGCACCGGCGCCGGGATCACCTGGGGCTCGGACCCGGAGCGGGAATGGGAGGAGACCGGACTCAAGGCGGAGCGGCTGCTCGCGGTAGCGTCGGGGGAGTACGCGAAGACGCCTTCCGCCAACGGCGCGGTCCGGGCCACCGGCACGGCGGGCACGGCGGGCGGGACCGGAGGAACTGGGGCATGACGCTGATCTGGGTGGACGGAGAACTGCGGGACGCCGACGCCGCGCGGGTGTCCGTGCTCGACCACGGACTGACCGTCGGCGACGGGGTCTTCGAGACGGTCAAGACGGTCGGCGGGCGCCTCTTCGCCCTCACCCGTCACCTGGAGCGCCTGGCCGCCTCCGCCCGCGGCCTGGGCCTGCCCGAGCCGGACCGGGACGAGGTGCGCCGCGCCTGCACCGCCGTGGTGGAGGCCAATCCCGTGCCGCTGGGCCGGCTGCGGATCACCTACACCGGCGGGCTCTCCCCCCTCGGCTCCGACCGGGGCAACGCCGGGCCCACCCTGGTCGTCGCCCTCGGCGAGGCGAAGCCCCACCCCGACACCACCGCCGTCGTCACCGTCCCCTGGACCCGCAACGAGCGCGGTGCGCTGACCGGTCTGAAGACCACCTCGTACGCCGAGAACGTCGTCGCGCTGGCCCACGCCCACCGGCAGGGCGCCTCCGAGGCCCTGTTCGGCAACACCGTCGGGCGGCTGTGCGAGGGCACCGGCTCCAACGTCTTCGTCGTTCTCGACGGCGAGCCGCACACCCCGCCGCTCGCCTCCGGCTGCCTCGCCGGGATCACCCGCGCGCTGGTGGTCGAGTGGACGGGAGCGCGGGAGAGCGACCTGCCGCTGGACGTTCTGGAGCGGGCCGAGGAGGTCTTCCTCACCTCCACCCTGCGCGACGTCCAGGCCGTCCACCGGATCGACGGGCGTGAACTGCCCTCCGCGCCGGGACCGGTCACGGCCAAGGCGATGCGGATCTTCGCCGAGCGCTCGGCGGCCGACATCGATCCGTGAGGGGCGGCCGTGCCCCCGCGGCCCCGGATCTTCCCGCACCCGGTGACAACGGGGCGCCGAGGCGGGTAGAACCCAGGTGATGACCACCACCCTGCGCCCCACCGGACCCGAGCGGCACGCCGCGGACGGCGCCCGCTCCCGCTCGTACGACATCTGCGTCAACGGCCGTCCCGTCGGTCGCCTGCGGCTGGCCACGGACGAGTGCTTCGGCCCGTCGGCCGGCCGTGTCGAGGAACTCGCCGTCCACGGGCCCGACCGCCGCCGGGGCCGGGCCACCGTCGCCGCGCTCGCGGCCGAGGAGGTGCTGCGAGGCTGGGGCTGCCGCCGGATCGAGGCGAGTGTCCCGGCGGACGCGGGCCCCGCCCTGCGGCTGGCCGCGGCCCTGGGCTACACCGAGCGCAACCGGAACATGGCCAAGGAGCTGTCCGGACCGCCCGAGCCGCCCGCCGGCAGCACGGTGCGCCCCCTGACCGCGGACGAGTACCCGGCATGGCTGGAGAGCCGCCGGGAGGGCTACGCCCGCCTCTGGGCCGAGCGTGGCATGGACCCCGGGCGGGCCCGTCTCAAATCCGAGGCCGACCACGCCGAACTGCTGCCGGACGGACCGGAGACCGCGGGCACCGCCCTGCGCGTCCTCGTCCACGCGGGAGTGGATGTCGGCACGCTCTGGCTGGCGACGGCGCGTGCGCCGGGACCCGGTGCCTGGGTCTTCGACATCGAGGTGGCCCCGGCGCACCGCGGCCGGGGCCACGGCCGGACGCTGATGCTCACCGCCGAGCGCGAGTGCCTGGCGGCCGGGGTGCGCACACTCGGTCTGAACGTCTTCACGGACAACACCGCGGCCCTGCGGCTGTACGAGTCGCTCGGCCACCGGCCGACCGCCCACCACCTGCACAAGCCGCTGTTCCAGGACTTCGGGGGAGCACCGGGTCGGAAGCCGGAGGAAGCGGGGCGAACGTGATTCCGGCTCGACGGGGCGCCGGTTGTGCACGGCCGACGGGGGCATGCGCACCTCGGTGAGTCCGTCGCACGGCTGCCCGCCGGGCGAGAGGCACGCGGCGGACGGTTCGCCGAGGAGCCGTCGTCCGGCGGGCCGGAACGGTTCACCGGCCCGGAGGCCGGGACCCCGGAACCGGCGCGGGCCGGGTGCCGGCCGACTGTGAGGCAGGGGCGGGCGGTGCGCCGCGGGCGCTCGGCGCGTTCCTGGCCGGAGCCCGACGGCCCGCTCTCCGAAGCCGATTCCTCGTGGCGACCTCTGCCCCCGATCGGCAGTACCGTGTTGCCGGTTGTTGTGATCTTTTCAACTGAGCGGAAAAGATGGTCGTGCCCTGCCAGGGCACAGACGAGGAGGCGGTTCCGATGGAGCGACACCTGATCACCGGGGCGACCGGGCTCATAGGAGGGCTGCTGACCCTGGACCTGCTCGAGCACCATCCCGAGGCCGAGCTGGTGTGCCTGGTACGGCCACGCGGCGGCAGGCCCGCCCAGGAGCGCCTGGACGCCGCGCTCCGAGACGCGGCCAGGGTCTACCGGCGCGAGACAGTGCTCAAACAGGCCGGTCGGCGCTGCCGCGCCGTGGCCGGGGACCTGACTCTGCCGCTGTGCGGCACCAGTGGTGCGCGGATCGGCCCCATCTCCCAGATCTGGCATTCCGCCGCTTCCCTCGCCTTCGAGGACGAGGCCAAGGAGGCGATCATGCGGAGCAACGTGGATGGCACGCGCCACCTGGCAGCCCTGGCCCAGCGACTGGGGGCGGACGTGTTCAACCACATCAGTACCGCCTATGTGGTGGGCGACCGTGCCGGGCGGGTTCCCGCCGCGCCGGTGGACCTCCGGGTACGTCCCAACAACTGGTACGAGCACTCCAAGATCCTGGGCGAGCGGATCGTCTCCTCCAGCGGGTTCCCCACCCTGCGGATCCTGCGCCCCAGCGCGGTGATCGGCCACGGCACCACCTTAGGCGCCACCACCTTCAGCGGCCTGTACGGCATGGTCAAGACCCTGCTGGCGCTGCGGCTCCGCAACCGCCAGGACTTCACCGGCCCGCCCCTGCGGATCAGGGCGGACAAGGACGCACTGCTCAACCTCGTACCGGTCGACCTCGTCACACACGGCGCTGTCGCGCTCAGCTCCGCGGGTGCGCCGTCGGGGGTCTACCATCTGTCCAACGCCTCCCAGGCCGGCGTCGCCGACACCCTGTCGGTCATCGCCGAACGGGTCGGAATACCCGAACCGGCACTCGTCGCCGCTGCTGATGGGTTCACCCCCGCCGAGCGGCGACTGGACCAGTCATTCACCTTCTACCGGCCCTACCTGAGCGCCACCAGGCATTTCGAGCTGACCGAGACCCTCCGGCACGCCGCGGTCTCCATGGACGCCCCCCTCCCGCGCGAGCGGCTGGTCGATTTCGTCGACTGGTACCTGGGGACCCTCGGCCGGCGTCCCGCTGCGGCCGTCGGCACCGCCTGACTCCGTCCCTCGCCATTCCGGTGGCCCCGGAGGCGAACCGCCGCCCGGCGGAGGAGAGCGCCGCCACCCATGCCCCGCTCGCCGTCACACGAGCCGGCCTCGTCGTGCACCCGGCCGGGGAAGAGGGCGTTCCACGGGAGAGCACGCGAGCACGGCCGGCCGGTCTCGTCACCGGAGTCCTGAGCTCCGGTCCACCGCGAGACGTCCGCAAGCCGCCCGCGGTGGGCACCCCCGGCTTCCGGCCGACGCGGCACTCAACCGTTCCGCCCGGGCCTCTCCCCGTCCCCGGCCAGCAGCCGGTCGGCGATCTCCTCGATCCGCTCGCGCAGACCCTCCTGGCTCTTCCCGCCGTCCAGCCGCTCGCCGCCGATCACGTAGGTCGGGGTGCCGGTGACCCCGATCGCACGGCCCTCGGCCTGGTCGGCGTCGACGACCAGCAGGTGTCTGCCGTCGATCAGGGCGGTGTCCATCTCCTCGGCGTCCAGCCCCGTCTCCCGGGCCACCTCCAGCAGCAGCTCCTCGCCGCGCCCTCCCAGCTCCTCGGTACGGGCCAGGACCGCCTCGGCGTACTCGTCGCCCCGGCCCTGCGCGTACGCCTCCTCGGCGGCCTGGGCGGCGGCGTAGGAGTGGCGGTGCTTGTCCAGGGGGAAGTGGCGCAGCCGGATCTCCAGGGCGTCGCCGTACCGCTCGCGCAGCGCGCGCAGGTCGGTCATGGCCCGGTCGCAGTCGGTGCACTGCAGCTCGCACCAGACGTCCAGGACGGGGCGGGCGGGGCGGGTGTCGTTCATGCCGACAGTCTCCCAGCCCGGCTCCGGGAGGAGGACGGGAGGTGCGCAAGGGGGTCCCCGGGAGGAGAGGGCCCGGAACCCCCCCCGAGATCGCGGGGCGGAACGTGGCACATCCGGGGCGGGGAGCGGCACGATGGACACATGCTGACCATGACAGTCTGCGCGGCGCTCTCCGCGGTGGGACTGGCCGTCGCCTTCCTGACGGCCTACCGCCGCCGCTTCGCCGCGGCCACCCGTATGGCGGCCCTCTCCCTGGTACCGGTGGGACTGGCGATGTCCGGCCTGCTGGGAATGTTCGGCGGGATCGGGGGTGCGGTGGCGGCCTGGGCCTCGGACCTCGTGCTCAAGCCCGCGGTCTGGACCGGTTTCGGAGTGCTCGCCGCCGCCCTCGTCCTCCATGTGGTGGGCCGCGCCGCCGGGAGGCGTACGCGCGCCCGTGAGGGCGGCACCGGATCCGGGCGC
>NZ_JAJFAU010000126.1 GCF_022614595.1 Streptomyces sp. CNQ085 | reverse complement strand
GGACATGCCCGGGAGTATCGTGAGCACCCCACCCCGCCGGGGGTGGTCCGCGGTGGTCCACGATGCCAACCCCGCGAAACAGCAGGTCAGCAGGGGTGGTCCGCGATGGTCCGCGACCCACGGCATTGTTGGTCCTACCGGCTGACCGTACGCGAGGCCGCCGGCCTCAAACCCGCCGATGACCCCGGGCGGCCAAGCAACCTCACTGCTTACCGACAGCCTTAACGATCAACTGGCCCAGCGCTGATTCGCCTTGATCAAGCTCGGTGAGCAAACAGCCCAAGCTCGCCGAACTCACAACCGGCATCCACTTAGCCAGAAGATCCATCGCGTCCGGCAACGTAGCGGCATACACGATCTCGCTCGACACATTCGATGACAAGTCGATCAGGTAGTTCGACGGTCCCCGATACAGATGGATCGTCACATAGTTCGAATCCGGGTCCCCAGACCCGAAGAACTCCTGGTATCCGGCTTCAGCGACTGCCTTGTCCCAGTCCCCCTCACCCGAGACCGGGGACGGGATCCGCGTCCACTCTCCACCCCCGTACAGAAGGCACTGACCGTCCGATCCACCCGCGCCCTCAGGGGCCGCTAACTCTTCAGTCATGGTGCCCATCGGACACCCCCGCACCCGCCCTCCGCAAGCATGATCCGCGCCCCAAGTCCTGGAACACCAGGGGCGCCAGTCACATCCCGCCATGCCCTCTGCTCATCCTGCAAAGGAGTTACCGCCTTGGCCCGCCCAAAGATGCTCAAGCTCCCCGAAGTCCTCGAAGAGATCGGCATGAGCCGCGCCGCCTTCTACCGCATGCGCGCACGGGGCCAGGCGCCCCGGCTCGTGAAGCTGCCCAACGGGCAGATCCGTTGCCGCCGCAGCGACCTTGACGCCTGGTGGTCGTCGATGGAAGACGCCGCCTGATCGACCACCACCCGCACGCACGAGACACGAGGGGCCCGCTTCCAGTGGGCCCCTCTGGAGTTTGCATGCCACTCACGTACGACATTCGCCTCTACTCCATCGAGATCCGCAAAGACCGGCCGAAGCCATACCGCCTTCGTTGGCTGGTCGGGGAGCGTAAGCACTCCAAGAGCTACACACTCAAGGTGCAGGCGGAGGGGCGCCGCTCGGAACTCATGTCCGCCGTGCGACGCGGTGACCAGTTCGACGAAGACACGGGCCTGCCGGTCTCCGAACTGCGCGCCAAACAGAGTTCCCTCACCTGGTACGAGCACAGCCGCGCCTACGTCGACCGCAAGTGGGCGCAAGCCCCCGCGAAGTCACGGCGAAACTACGCCGACGCGCTGGCCACCATCACTCCCGCACTCGTGAAGACAAGGGTGGGCATGCCGGACGCCGCGCTCATGCGGCGGGCGCTCTACGGGTGGGCGTACAACCGCAACCGCTGGAACGAGACCCCGCCGGACGACGTTGCCCGCGCCTTGGCTTGGGTCGCCAAGCACTCTATGCCGGTGTCCGCGTTGGAGGATTCCGCGACCGTACGCCTGGCCCTGGACGCCCTCTCGCTGCGGCTGGACGGGAAGACAGCGTCACCGCGCACCGCGAAGCGCAAACGCGCGTGCCTGAGCGATGCTCTCGGGCTGGCCGTGGAAGAGAAGTACTTCACCATCCCCGTCAACCCGCTCGCAGCCGTGAAGTGGACCGCCCCGAAGTCGGTAGAGGCAGTGGACCCCGAAAGCGTCGCCAACCCGCGTCAGGTGCGCGCGCTCCTGGCGGGAGTCCGCGAGCAAGGACCCCGCGGGCGGCATCTGGAAGCGTTCTTCGGCTGCCTGTACTACGCCGCCATGCGGCCGGCCGAAGCCGCCGGACTGCACGCGGATCAGTGCCACCTCCCGGAAACGGGGTGGGGCATGCTCACCCTGCGGCAGGGCATCGTCCGTGCCGGACGGAGCTGGACGAACGACGGGACGGCTCACGAGACGCGCCACCTCAAGGCACGAGCCGAGAAGGATTCCCGACCGGTGCCCATCCCGCCGCACTTCGTGCGCATGCTGCGGCACCACATCGCGGAGCAGGGCACTGCACCCGATGGCCGGCTCTTCCGAACGAACCGCGACGGCTTGCTACAGGAGACCGGCTACGGGGAGGTATGGGCGAAAGCCCGCCGGGACGTGCTGAGCGAGGCAGAGACAACCTCGCTGCTGGCGCGCCGCCCCTACGACCTTCGGCACGCTGGGGTGTCGTTCTGGCTCAGCTCTGGCGTGGACGCGATGGAGTGCGCCCGCCGCGCCGGCCACAGCATCGCAGTACTGCACAAGGTGTACGCCAAGGTGCTTGACCAGACCCGGGAGCGCGCGAACAGCCGGATCGATGCAGCTCTACGGGAGTGGAACGAGCCGGAGTGATCATGCTCTCCCCCGGGGGACACCTGGGGGACGCACACTGAGCGGCAGTGGGATGTACGCGGTATGAGGTGAGACACCCCCGCGTCCCGTCCACGACGAATCGAACGGGGATCACCAACGAGAAACCCCCTCCGAACTGCCGTTATAGCAGGTCGGAGGGGGTTTTCCCCAGTGTGGCGGCGCCAGGATTCGAACCTGGGAAGGCTGAGCCGGCAGATTTACAGTCTGCTCCCTTTGGCCGCTCGGGCACACCGCCTGGGATTGTCGCCTCGGAGGCGTTCGCTCCCCGGCAACGCGAACAACCATACCCGATGGCGGGGGGTGGTCCGCCACCTGGTTGTCAGGCGGTGGATCACCGCGGCGGATGACTAGGCTGGCGGCGCGGACCGAGCCGGTACCGGGGTCGGACCGCACCCTGACGGATCTACGCACGAGGAGCCAATCCACGATGGCCGACTCCAGTTTCGACATCGTCTCGAAGGTCGAGCGGCAGGAGGTCGACAACGCCCTCAACCAGACCGCCAAGGAGATCTCCCAGCGCTTCGACTTCAAGGGCGTGGGGGCCTCCATCGCCTGGTCGGGCGAGAAGATCGAGATGCGGGCCAACTCCGAGGAGCGGGTCAAGGCCATCCTCGACATCTTCCAGACCAAGCTGGTCAAGCGGGGTATCTCCCTGAAGTCCCTGGAAGCCGGGGAGCCCCAGTTGTCCGGCAAGGAGTACAAGCTCGTCGCGTCGATCCAAGAGGGCATCTCCCAGGACAACGCCAAGAAGGTCGCGAAGATCATTCGCGACGAGGGCCCCAAGGGAGTCAAGGCCCAGGTGCAGGGCGACGAGCTTCGCGTCAGCCACAAGAGCCGGGACGCCCTGCAGGAGGTCATCGCCCTGCTCAAGGGCAAGGACTTCGACTTCGCGATCCAGTTCACCAACTACCGCTGACCACCGGGCCGGCGGGCGCCGGCCATCGGGCCGCGGACGAGGACGGCACCCGCCGGGCGGCGGGTGCCGTCCTCGTCCGCGGGGAGGCGGCGGGGAGGCGGCGGGGAAGGCGCCAGGGGGTTGGCGGCACCCCGCGGCGGGCATCCGGGCACGGAACCCTTCACACGTGCGGGACCAGGAGGACGTATGAGAAGGAAGACCGTGCGGGCCTTGCTGCCGGCCGCGCTGCTGTGCGGCGCGTTTGTGCTCTCGGGCTGCGGGGACGGCGGCACCGGGGAGGACGTCTCCGGGACCCTCGCCCGCAACAGCGCGGCCGAGGCCGGCGAACTCGCCCTCGACCAGGCCGGGCACGAGATCGACGGTGACCTCACCTGCGCCGACGAGGGCACCGGGGAGAACCTGAAGGTCACCTGCGAGGGCACCACCGTGGAGGGCGGGGAGGCCCGGATGGTGGCCGACGCCGGCGGCGACCCCCGGATCGAGACGGAGGGCGGCGTCACGCTCGAGGGCTTCACGGTCGTCGGCACGGTGGACGGCGAGCAGGTCTTCCGGCAGGACTGTATCGGCGTCGGCTGCTGAACCCGTGCGGCGGGCCGCCGCGAGCGGCCCGTTGAAAACGGCGGGGCGGGGCAGACGGCAGTGATGAGCAGTGACGTTCCACGCCGGATCACCAGGGGGACCAGCGCCGATGGCCGTATCCGCACGCCGGGGGCGTACGCCGGACCGCAAGCCCGCCTTCGACCTGCGGGTGACGACCCTGGCCTTCGTGCTGGCCGCCGTCGTCCTGCTGGGTGTGTGGTTCACCGGGCGGGTGGTGCTGGAGGCGGCCGGGCGGCATCCGGTCGCGGCGGTGGCCGTCTGTCTGATCTCCGCGCCGGCCGCCGTGGCCGGCCTGCGCGGCGGGCGCCGGTTCCGGGCGGCCAGGGCCGCGCGGCGGGCCGCCACCGTTCTGACCGAGGCCGCCGAGGACGCGCTGGACACCCTGGAGGAGGTTCCGGGCGGGCCGGGGAACAGTGAGCGCCCCGGGTCTCCGGAGCCGGTGGAGTACGCGGAACCGGCGGACGGCGCGGAGGCCGCCCGTTACGCGGAACCGGGTGGAGCCGCCGCGGCGGCGGTCCCTCCCGGCCGGCCCGGCCGCCCGGATTACGAGGCCATGGAGGCGGAAGAGTTCGAGCAGGCGGTCGCGGCCCTGTGCGAGCGGGACGGCTGCCAGGACGTGGAGGCCGTCGGCGGCGCGGGCGACCTCGGTGCCGACGTCGTCGCCACCTCCCCGGACGGGCGGCACGTGGTCATCCAGTGCAAGCGCTACAGCGACACCAACAAGGTCGGCTCGCAGGACGTGCAGCGCTTCGGCGGGACCTGCTTCACCGTTCACCAGGCCCAGGTGGCGGCCGTGGTCACCACCGGCGACTTCACCGCACCCGCCGCCGAGTACGCGCAGCGGTGCGGGATCCTGTGCTTCGACCGGCACGCGCTGGCCGCCTGGAGCGACGGCACCGGCCCGGCCCCCTGGGAGGGCACGGGCGAGCCGCCGGCCGGACCGGGCACGTACGGCGGCGTGCGCGGCGGCATGCACACAAACCCGCACGGCGGCCTGTACCACGAGGGGGCCGCCCGGGCCGGAGACCCGGACGGGACGGCCTAGCGGGGAGCCGGGCCCCAGCGGTACGACGGGTACGCGGCGTCGCTGCGGACGATCTCGCGGCCCAGCGGCATCAGCGAGACCGGCACCATCTTGAAGTGGGCGATGCCGAACGGGATGCCGATGACCGTCAGGCAGAAGCCGATGCCGGCGGCCATGTGCCCCAGGGTGAGCCATATTCCGGCGAGGACCAGCCAGACGACGTTGCCCGCGGCGGAGGCCGCGCCCGCGCCGGGCCGCTGGACGACGGTGTACCCGAAGGGCCACAGGGCGTAGACGGCGATCCGGAAGCAGGCGATGCCCCACGGGATCGTGACGATCAGCAGGAAGCAGACCAGGCCGGCGATCACGTACCCCAGGGCCAGCCAGAGGCCGGAGAAGACCAGCCACAGGATGTTGAGGAGCGTCCTCACCGGCGCCTCCCGGCCATGCGTTCCAGCCGGGCGATGCGTTCGGCCATCGGGGGATGGGTGGAGAACATCCTGGACAGTCCGTCTCCGGGACGGAAGGGGTTGGCGATCATCATGTGGCTCGCTGTCTCCAGGCGGGGCTCGGGGGGCAGGGGGAGCTGCTTGGTGCCGGCCTCCAGTTTGGCCAGGGCCGAGGCGAGGGCCAGCGGGTCGCCGGTGAGCCGGGCCCCGGAGGCGTCCGCCTCGTACTCCCGGGAGCGACTGACCGCGAGCCGGATCAGGGAGGCGGCGAGCGGGCCCAGCAGCATGACCAGCAGCAGTCCGACCAGACCGGGGCCCTCGTCGTCGTCCGAACGGCCGAACGGGACGAGCCAGGCGAAGTTGACCAGGAACATCACCACCGAGGCCAGCGCGCCCGCGACGGAGGCGATGAGGATGTCGCGGTTGTAGACATGGCTCAGCTCGTGCCCGAGGACGGCGCGCAGCTCACGCTCGTCGAGTATGCGCAGGATACCGTCGGTGCAGCAGACGGCGGCGTTGCGCGGGTTGCGGCCGGTGGCGAAGGCGTTGGGCGCCTGGGTCGGCGAGATGTACAGGCGGGGCATGGGCCGGCGGGCGGCCGTGGACAGCTCGCGGACCGTCCGGTACAGGCCCGGGGCCTCGAACTCGCTGACCGGACGGGCTCTCATGGCGCGCAGGGCGAGCTTGTCGCTGTTCCAGTAGGCGTAGGCGTTGGTGCCGAGCGCCAGGACGACCGCCACGACCAGCCCGGTGCGGCCGAAGAGACCGCCGATGACGATGATGAGCGCGGACAGTCCCCCGAGTAGCAGGGCGGTTTTGAGCCCGTTGTGCCGGCGGTGCACGGTACGCCCTCCAGGTGGTGCGGCAGGGGGATCCCCCGTGTGGCCCTTCGTTGCGGCGATGCCTCCGTCCGAAGGCGGATTCGTGGACCCTTCCGATGAGGTCAACGCCATGTGAAGGCGCCGGGTTCCCGGGCCGTCCCCGTCTAAAGCAGCACATCGGCGGCGAAGCGCAGGGCGAGCTGGGGAGCACCCGAAAGGCCGACGGCGATCAGCCCCGTCAGGACGATCGCGGCAGTGAGGGGCGCGGCGACGCGCACGGGGGCGGCCGCAGGGGCCGCGGCGGGTGCCTCACCGGGTACGGCGGCGGGGGCGGGGCCCGGTGCCCGGAAGAGCTGCGCCGTCCAGGTCAGGTAGTAGTACAGGGCGATCACGACGTTCACCGCCATCACCACGGCCAGCCAGCCCAGCCCCGCGTCCACGGCTGTGGAGAAGACCGCGACCTTGGCGAACAGACCGATGATCCCCGGCGGCAGTCCGGCCAGGCAGAGCAGGAAGAAGGCGAGGGCGAGGGCGGCCAGGGGGTGGGCGGCGTACAGGCCGCGGTAGTCGGTGATCCGGTTGGCGGCGGCACCCCGGCCGACATGGGCGGCCACGGCGAAGGCCCCGAGGTTCACGGCGGCGTACATCAGGGCGTACGCGACGGTCGCGCCGACGGCCCGTCCCGGCTCGGCGGCGTACGCCGCCGCCGCGATCGGCACCAGCAGGTAGCCGGCCTGACCGACGGAGGACCACGCCAGCAGCCGTACCGCGCTGTGCGCGCGCTCCGGGCGCTGCCGCAGGGCGGCCACGTTGCCCCCGGTCATGGTGAGGGCGGCCAGGACGGCGAGCGCCGGTCCCCAGATGTGGCCGTAGGAGGGGAAGGCCTCGACGGCCACCAGGACCAGCCCGGAGAAGCCGACCGCCTTGCCGATCACCGACAGGTAGGCGGCCACCGGCAGGGGGGCGCCTACGTAGGTGTCCGGCACCCAGGAGTGGAACGGGACGGCCGCGGTCTTGAACGCGAAGCCGACGAGGGTGAGTGCGGCTCCGGTGGCGGCCAGGGTCTCCAGCCCGGGGGAGGTCCCGCGTAGCTCCTCGGCGACCCGGCCCAGGTGCAGGGAGCCGGTCGCGGCGTAGACGAAGCTGACGCCCATCAGACTGACGGCGGTGGCGGTGACCGAGGAGAGGAAGAACTTCAGGGCCGCCTCGGAGGAGCGCCCGTCCGCGCGGCGCAGTCCGACCAGGGCGAAGGACGGCAGGGAGGCGACCTCCAGCGCCACGATCAGGGTCGCCAGATCGCGGGCGGCGGGCAGCAGCGCGGCGCCGGCGGCGGAGGCCAGCAGCAGGAACCAGTACTCGCCCCGCGGCAGCGCCTCGTCCCGTACGGCCGTCATCGACAGCAGGGCGGCGATCAGGGCGGCGCCCAGCACCAGGAACTGGACGGCCAGGGCGAACGGGTCGGCGACGTAGGAGCACACCACCGGGTCGGCGGTGAGGCAGAAGGTGGTGCGGTCGCCGTCCAGGAGAGGCAGCAGGCCGAGCGCGGCGAGCGCGAGGACGGCGACTGTGACCGGGCCGAGCAGCGGCTTGCGGCGCTCGGGCAGGAACAGATCGGCGACCAGGACGGCGAGCGCGCCCAGGGCGGCGAGGGCGGGCGGGGCGATGGCGAGCCAGTCGACGGACTGGACGACCGACGGGGCGGGGTCCTGGGCGAGCGCGTTCATCGGCTGACTCCCGGCAGGAGGTTCTGCACGGCCGGATCGGTGAGCCCCAGGAGGATCGCGGGCCACAGTCCGGCCAGGACGGTGAGGACGACGAGCGGGATCCAGGCGGCGAACTCGTGGCCGCGTACGTCCGGCAGGGTCGCGCCCGGGGCGGGGGCGGTGCCGGGGGCGGACGGCGTCCCCATGCAGACCCGTCGGACGACCACCAGCAGATAGGCGGCGGTCAGCAGGGTGCCGAGGGCCGCGAGGGCCATGAAGACCAGGTACGCGGGCCGGCTGAGTCCGTCGGCGGGGTGGTACGCGCCGAGCAGCGCGAGCATCTCGCCCCAGAAGCCGGCCAGTCCGGGAAGTCCGAGGGAGGCGACGGCGCCGAAGGCCAGCAGTCCGCCGAGCCGGGGGGCGCGTCCGTACAGCGCCGCGCCCGCGCCGTGCTCCCCCGCGCCGCCGGGTGCGAGACGGTCCAGGTCGGTGGTGCCGGTGCGGTCCTTGACCGCGCCGGCGAGGAAGAACAGCAGGCCGGTGATGAGGCCGTGGGCGATGTTCGCGAACAGCGCGCCGTTGACGCCGGTGCGGGTGAGGGTGGCGATGCCCAGCAGCACGAAGCCCATGTGGCCCACCGAGGAGTAGGCGATGATCCGCTTGAGGTCGCCTCCCGCACCGGACCGGGCGAGCGCCAGGCAGGCCAGCGATCCGTAGATGATGCCGGTGACCGCGAAGGCCGCCAGGTACGGCGCGAGGGTGTGGATGCCGTCGGGGACGGCCGGCAGGACGATCCGGACGAAACCGTAGGTGCCCATCTTCAGCAGGACCCCCGCCAGCAGCACCGAGCCGACGGTCGGGGCGGCGGTGTGGGCGTCGGGAAGCCAGCTGTGCAGCGGCCACATCGGCGTCTTGACGGCCAGGCCGGTGCCGATGGCGAGGGCTGCCAGGAGCTGGGTGGTGTGGGTCATCCCCCGGCCGCCGTCCTCGGCGAGCGCCGTCATGTCGAACGTCGGGCCGCCCTCGGCGCCCAGTCCGAGCAGCAGCAGGCCCAGCAGCATCACGACGGAGCCGAGCAGGGTGTAGAGGACGAACTTCCAGGCGGCCCGCTCCCGTCCCGCGCCGCCCCAGCGGGCGATGAGGAAGTACATCGGGATCAGGACCGTCTCGAAGGCCAGGAAGAACAGCATCAGGTCCAGCACGGCGAAGGTCGCCAGGGTGCCGGCCTCCAGCAGGAGCACGAGCGCGACGAACGCCTGCGGGCGCGGGCCCTCGGGGGGGCGGTGGTAGCTGTACAGCGCGCACAGGAAGGTCAGCAGGGCCGTCAGGAGGAGCAGGGGCAGCGAGACGCCGTCGGTGCCGAGGTGAACGCGTACGCCGAGCGCCGGAATCCAGGCGATGTCGGTCTCGGCCTGCATCGTGCCGGGCCGTTCGTGGTCGAAGCCGAGCGCGAGCACCGCGGTGGCGGCCAGCACGGCGCCGGTGACGGTGACGCCATGGCGCAGCGCGGCCTGCTCGGGGCTCCTGCCCCGCAGTCCGGGCGGGGCAGGAAGCAGGGCGGCGACCGCGCCGAGCAGGGGCAGGACGACGACGGCCGCCAGGAGCAGCCTCATCGCGGTGTCGTTCAGGGGGATCACTGGTCACGCTCCGGCGGCGACGAGGGCGGCGGCCACGGCCAGGACGAGGGAGCCGGCGAGCAGGAGGCCGAGATAGGTCTGCACATTGCCGGTCTGGGCGCGGCGCACGGCCATCCCCAGCAGCCGTGCGGTGCCTCCGGCGCCGCGCACGTAGGTGTCCACGACCTCGCGGTCCAGGAAGCGCACCAGCCGTGCCGCGGCCAGGGCCGGGCGCACGGCGACGGCCGCGTGGAGGGCGTCGAGGTGGAAACCGCGGGCGGCGTGGCGGTGCAGCGGGCCGAGCAGGAGCCGGCCCGGGTCGGCCGGGTCGTCGGCGGCGGCGGTGCTGTGCCGCCAGGCCGCGTACATCACCACGATGCCGGCGGCGGTCAGGCCGGTGCCCAGGACGGAGGTGGTGAGAGTGGGGGCGAGCGAGCGGCCGTCGAACCAGTCGGGCAGAGCGCCGAAGAGCAGCCCGACGGCGATGGTCGGCCCGGCCAGCGCCCACAGCACCGTGTTCATGACGACCGGTTGCCTGCCGCGGCCGGGCTCGGGGGTCCCGCGGGGCGCGGCGGACCCGGGGGTCTCGCCGGGCACGGTGGAGCCGCGGCCGTGGAAGGCCAGCAGCCACAGCCGGGTGGCGTACGCGGCGGTGAGCGCGGCGGTCAGCAGCCCGGCGAGCAGGACCGTCCAGCCCACGGCGGACGGGACGGCGTGGGCGGCCCCTCCGGCGGGGTCGAGGGCGGCGTGCTCGGCCGCGGCGAGGACGGCCTCCTTGGAGAAGAAACCCGCGAAAGGCGGCACGGCGGCCAGCGCCAGCAGGGCGACGGTCATCGTCCAGTAGGCGTCCGGCGCCCGCCCGGCCAGGCCGCCGGTGCGGGACATCGCGGCCAGGGAGTTGGTGCCGGCCGCGTGGATGAGCACGCCCGCGGCGAGGAAGAGCAGCGCCTTGAACACACCGTGGGAGATGAGGTGGAAGACGGCCGCGCCGCGATCGGCGACGGCCAGGGCGCCGGTCATGTAGCCGATCTGGCCGATGGTGGAGTAGGCCAGGACCCGTTTGATGTCGTCCTGGGCGAGGGCGGCGAGGGCCGAGCCGACCATGGTGACCGCCGCCATCGCGGCCAGGACCGCGAGCGCGGCGGCGGACGAGGTGAAGACGGGCAGCAGCCGCGCGACGAAGTAGACCCCGGCCGCGACCATGGTGGCGGCGTGGATCAGCGCGGAGACCGGCGTCGGACCCGCCATCGCGTCCGGCAGCCAGGTGTGCAGCGGGAACTGGGCGGACTTGCCCGCGACACCCGCGAGCAGCAGCAGCGCGATGACGGTGGGGTGCTCCAGCTCGAAGCCGGACAGTGGGGAGGTCAGCCGGGTCACGATGGTGCTGATCCGGAAGGTACCGGCCTCGGAGGCCAGCGCCAGGATGCCGATGATGAACGGCACGTCGCCGAGCTTGGTGACGAGGAACGCCTTGATCGAGGCGGAGCGCGCGGCGGCCGTCTCCCAGTAGTGACCGACCAGGAAGTACGAGCAGATACCCATGATCTCCCAGCCGACCAGCAGCACGATCAGGTCGTCGCTGTAGACGACCAGCAGCATCGCGGCCGTGAAGAGGGAGACCAACGCGGCGTAGGAGGGGTAGCGCGGGTCGTCGCGCAGATAGCCGGTGGAGTAGATCTGCACACAGGAGGCGACGGCGGCGGCCAGGACGGCCACGAGGACCGCGAAGCCGTTCAGGTGGAGGGCGATCTCGACGGGAAGGGCCTCGTTGCCGGTGGGGGTCAGCCGGGTCGCGCCGGTCAGGGCGCCCTCCCCGCCCTGGCGTACGGCGACGGCCGCGGCGAGGGCGGCCGAGGTGAGGGTGGGCAGGACGGCCAGGGGGCGGACGTAGGCGGGGGCCCGGCGTCCGAGGAGGAGCCCGGCGAGGGCGCCGAGGAAGGGCAGCAGCGGGACGAGGACGGCGAGGGACGTGGTGCTCACGCGGTGGCCTCTCCCCTGGTCGGACGCGTGTCGGCGGGTCTTCCGGCGCGGCCGCCGGTGGGGTCGCCGACGGGGGTGCCGGTGGGGTTGTCCGTGGGGTTGTCAGTGGCGCCTGCCACAGTCACACCGTGCCTTTCGGCAGCGGTCCGGTTGTTTTCCGCGAGGTCGCGGAGCCGGTCGATGTGGGAGGTGCCCCGATTGCGGTGGACGAGCAGCACGATGGCGAGGCCGATGCCGATCTCGGCGGCGGCGATGGTGATGGTGAAGAGGGTGAGGGCCTGGCCCGCGTGGAGGGTGTCGCGGAGCCAGACGTCGAAGGCGACGAGGTTGAGGTTGACGGCGTTGAGCATCAGCTCGACCGACATCAGGACGAGGATCGCGTTGCGCCGGGCGAGGACGCCGTACAGACCGGTGCAGAAGAGGAGGGCGGCCAGGACGGCGGGGTAGGCCAGATGCATCAGCGCTCTCCCCCGTCCGCGGTCCGGGTTCCGTCTCCGGCGCCGGTGGCGGCGTCATCGGCGGCGGTCCCGTTCCGTCCGCTCCCGCGACGGGAGAGGACGATCGCTCCGACAAGGGCCGCGAGCAGCAGGACGGAGAGTGCTTCGAAGGGGAGCACCCAGTGCTGGAAGAGGATTCTGCCGGTGACGTCGGTGGTGCCCTGCGGTGCGCCGCTCTCCAGATCGATCCAGGTGGTGCGGAAGGCGTCCACCACGACGGTGACCAGGACGGCGGCGGCCGTGACGGCGACCGCGAGGGCGACGGTGCGGTTGCCGGAGTCGGCGTCCGGCGAGGGGCCGATGGGCGCCCTGGTGAGCATCAGCCCGAACAGGAGGAGGACGACGACGGCCCCGACGTAGATCAGGACCTGCACCCAGGCGATGAACTCGGCGGACAGCAGCAGGTACTCGACGGCGATTCCGCCGAGCGCCACCACCAGCCACAGGGCGGCGTGCACCAGCTGCCGGGTGGTGACGGCGGTGATCGCGGCACCGAGGGTGAGCAGGCCGACGAGCAGGAAGAGGATCTCGACGCCGGTGGGCGACAGGAAACCGGGGGTGCCGCCGGGGGTGCCCGAGGCGGTGAGGGTTGCGGAGACGACGAGGCTCGCGGTGTCGCTCACGCGTCACCGTCCCGCTGCTCCGCCTCCGGCCGCCCGGTCCCGCGGCTGCCGGCCTCGGCGGCGAGCCGCTTCCCGGCGGCCTTGCGGGCGGCGGCGATCTCCTTGGACTCCTCCGCGGCCGGGTCGAGCGGCGGCGGGGCGGGCACGGTCCACATCCACTCGCGCAGCCGGTCCCGCTCGTGGACGAGATCACGGATGTCGGTCTCGGCGTACTCGAACTCCGGGGACCAGAACAGCGCGTCGAAGGGGCAGACCTCGATGCAGATACCGCAGTACATGCACAGGGAGAAGTCGATGGCGAAGCGGTCCAGGACGTTGCGGCTGCGCTCGCGCCCTCCCGGGGCGGCGGGCGGCACGGTCTCCTTGTGGGAGTCGATGTAGATGCACCAGTCGGGGCACTCCCGGGCGCACAGCATGCACACCGTGCAGTTCTCCTCGAACAGCCCGATCACCCCGCGGCTGCGGGCGGGCAGTTCGGGCCTGACGTCCGGATAGTGCGCGGTGACGGAACGCCGGGTCATGGTGCGGAGGGTGACGGCCAGGCCCTTGGCCAGGCCGCTGCCGGGAACGGCCATTACTGGATCACCACCTTGACCACGCCGGTGAGCGCGATCTGGAAGAGGGCGAGGGGGACGAGCACGGTCCAGGCGAGCCTCTGGAGCTGGTCCTCGCGCAGCCGGGGGTAGCTCACCCGCAGCCAGATGACCACGAAGGCGAGGACGGAGGTCTTCAGCAGGGTCCACAGCCAGCCGAGGTCGGCGGCGAACGGCCCGTGCCAGCCGCCCAGGAACAGCACCGTGGTCAGGGCGCACAGGATGACGATGCCCGCGTACTCGGCGAGCAGGAAGAGCGCGAAACGCAGACCGGTGTACTCGGTGTACGCGCCGAAGATGATCTCGGAGTCGGCGATGGGGGCGTCGAAGGGCGGGCGCTGGAGCTCGGCGAGCCCGGCGGTGAAGAAGACCAGGGCGCCGACGATCTGCCACGGCACCCACCACCACTCGAACGCCTCCAGGATTCCCGGCAGCGAGAGCGTTCCGGCGGCCATGGCCACGGAGGCCGCGGCGAGCAGCAGCGGCAGTTCGTATGCCATGAGCTGGGCGGCGGTGCGCAGGCCTCCCAGCAGGGAGAACTTGTTGGCCGAGGCCCAGCCGCCCATCAGGGAGCCGAGCACACCGACGCCCATCACGGCGAGCACGAAGAAGATTCCCGCGTCGATCGCCTGCCCGACCATGCCGTCCGGGCCCACCGGGATGGCGACCAGGACGAGAAGGTAGGGGATGAGGGCGACGGCCGGCGCGAGCCGGAAGACCCGGCGGTCGGCGTCGGCCGGTACGACGTCCTCCTTCTGCGCGAACTTCACACCGTCGGCGACGAGCTGGGCCCAGCCATGGAAGCCGCCCGCGTACATCGGGCCGACCCGGCCCTGCATGTGGGCCATCACCTTGTGCTCGGCCTGGCCCACCAACAGGGGCAGGAGGAGGAAGGCGAGCAGGACGGCCAGCAGCCGCCAGGCGACATCGAGCACATCCATCAGGCGCCGCCTCCCTTCGCCGCGCCGCCGGCTCCGCTGTCGCTGTCGCCACCGGTGCCGGTGCCGGTGCCGGGCTCACGGGGGGTCTCGCGCCGCGGTTCCGGGGTGTCGTCCTCGGGTGCGTTCGCCGCCGGGACACCGCCTCCCTCACCGGGCGGAACCTCCGTCCGTTCGCCCGCCGCGTGGACCCGGCGGGCGGCATCGTCCGAAGTCTCGCCGGACGGCTCCGCCGGCTTCAGCCAGGGCGCGTCCGTGCTGCGCCGCCCCGGTTCCGCGGCCGCCCGCTGACTGGCCGAACCCTCGCTCGCGCTGCGGGAGCGGCGCGGCGTACGGGCGGGCGGGGCGCTCTCCGACGGAGCCGCTCCCGCGGTGCGCCGGCTCGCGGAACCGGCGCTCGCGCTGCGCATGCG
>NZ_JAJFAU010000125.1 GCF_022614595.1 Streptomyces sp. CNQ085 | reverse complement strand
GGCTTCTGTGCCACCGTGGCCGCGGTGACGGGCGTGGGGCGGCCTACGCGGGAGGAATCACTGCTCATGTGGACTGGGCTCCTGTGGAGGGCGATGGGCTTCGAATACGCTCTTCGAACGCTTTCGAAGGGCCGGGCGCGATGGACGTACGACCACGGGCCGACCCGCGCGTGGTGCCGTGCGGACCGGCCCGTGGACGACCCCGGTCAGACGGCGGCGCTGCGCTTCTCCAGGTAGTCGACCGCCTCGCGGACCGTGGTGAGCCGGTCGGCGTCCTCGTTGGGCACCTCGATCCCGAAACGACGCTGGACCAGGACGAAGACGGACACAACGGCCAGGGAGTCGAGTTCCAGGTCGCCGGCGAACGAGGCGTCGAGCGTGACCTGCTCGCCGGGGATCTCGGCGACCTCGTCGAGGATCTCCCGGAGGGTGATGAGGATGTCGTCCCTGCTGCTCATACTGCTTCTCCTTCGTCGGTTGGATTCCTGGTCCCGGCGGTTGCCGGGACCGCGGCCGCTGGGGAGGGCCCCGGCGGAACGGGAGGTGCCGGCGGCAGCCGGACGACCTGCCCGGCGTAGACCAGGCCGGTGCCGAAGGCCAGCAGCAGGGCCAGTCCGCCGCCGGCCACCTCGCCGTCCGAGAGCATCCTGTGGAGGGCCAAGGGGATGGACGCCGCGGAGGAGTTGCCGTAGTCGGTGATGGTGCGGGCCACCGCGACACGAGCGGGGAGCCCGAGCCCCTTGGCCAGTTCCTCGGTGATGCGCAGGTTCGCCTGGTGGGGGACGAACGCGTCCAGGTCCCCGATCCCCACCCCGGCGCGCTCCAGCGCACGCACTCCGACCGGGACCATCTCGTACGCGGCCCAGCGGAACACTTCGCGGCCCTGCATGGTGATCACCGGCCAGGGGGCACCCGGAGTTCCGCGCAGTGACGCCCAGGAGGCGCTCTGGCGGATCGTGTCGCGGTGAGAACCGTCCGAGCCCCACACCACCGGGCCGATACCCGGCTCGTCCGCCGGCCCCACCACGGCCGCCCCCGCACCGTCACCGAAGAGGAAGGCGGTTGTGCGGTCGTCGTGGTCGAGCTGCTCAGACAGCCGCTCCACCCCGATCACCAGGACGTGTTCCGAGCTTCTCGCGCCCACCATGTCGGAGGCGAGCGCTAGGCCGTAGCAGAAGCCGGCGCACCCCGCCGTCAGGTCGAAAGCCCCGGGCGCCCGCGCGCCGATGCGGTCGGCCACGGCCACCGCGAGCGAAGGGAACTGCCACAGGTGCGAGACGGTCGAGACGATCACGCAGCCGACACGGTCCGCGGATATCCCCGCGTGCCGCAGCGCCTGCTCCGCCGCGGCGACAGCCATGCCCTCGACGGTCTCCTGCTCGGTCGCCCAGTGCCGGGTGCGGATGCCGGATCGGGTGCGGATCCACTCGTCGGAGCTGTCGATCCGCTCGCAGAGCATGGCGTTGGTGACGCGGAGGGATGGGACGTAGCTGCCGATGCCGAGGACGGCGGACGGAGTGCTGTGGGCGGGGGCCGCGATACGCGGACGGCGATCTGTCACGGCGCACCCACCAGTCCCTGCCGCCGGAGGACGTCGGAGTCTGCCGCCTCGAAGTCCCACGGCCCGCACCAGCGCACCAGCGCGGCACCCATGCTCAGCCCCGAACCGAAGGCGGCGAGAACCACCAGGTCCCCGGGGGAAAGCCGGCCGAGGTCCAGCGCGTCCCTGAGCACCAGGGGCACACTCGCCCCCGACGTGTTCCCATACCTCTCGACATTGGTCACGGTGCGTTCGCGGGGCACCCCGAGACTGTCCATGATCCCGTGCACGATGTGCAGGTTGGCCTGGTGGAGGGCGAACAGGTCCACGTCGGCGGGCGCCAGGCCCTCCAGGGCCAGCAACTCCTCGACGAAACCCGGCACCCCGCCCACCGCGAAGGACCGCACGGCGGCCCCCTCCAGTTGCGCGAAGTTGTTGCCGAAGGCGCTGCGCCGGGGGTGGCCGCCGCGCGAGCGGCGCTCCTCGCGGGCCACCCACACCGTCCGGTAGCCGGAAGGGTCGCTGCGCAGCAGCGTCGTGCCTATCCCCGTGCCCGGCGAGCACCGCTCCAGCAGGTAACAGGCCGCCCCGTCGCCGAAGATGACGGCGGGCCCCACGTCCTTCCAGTCCAGAGTCTTGGTACTGACGTCGGCCATCACCACCGCCACGCGGCGGAAGGTGCCTGAGGCCACGTACTTGGCACCCACGTCGAGGGCGAAGACGCCGCCAGGGCAGGCACCGCTGTTGACGTCGAACCCGGTGGCGCCGGTCGCCCCCGCCTTGTCGATCACGAGCATGGCGGTGGGCGGTGCCATGTTGTCCGGCGTATAGGTGCCGCAGACAACCAGGTCCACGTCCGCCGGCGTGAGGCCGGCGCGGGCGCAGGCGTCGCGCAGCGCCCGCGCGCCCAGATCGGAGGTCCACTCGTCCTCGGCGGCCACCCTCCGGACCTCGACGCCGATGTTCTCCCTGATCCAGTCGTCCCGCGTGATGAGGACCTTCTCCAGGTCGGCGTTGCTGACTTCCTTCTCGGGTAAATAGGCGCCTACGGCGCGGATTCCCACACCGAATTCCATCCCCTGCCGGTGTCCGGCGATTCGCATGATGGATTCCCGTCCATTCTCCTGGGTGTCTCCCGGATGGTTCAGCCGATTCCGGGCAGCGGGCCGCGGTGGCTCCTCCGTGTTTTCTCCCAAAGGCCCAGAGCCTTTTCCACGAGGTGCCCATGGTCCTGGAACACCTCGGCGAAAGCCTTTTCCGCCTCGGCGGCCGTGGCCAGGAAGTCGACGCTCTCTCGGCCATCCTCGGCACGCACGAAGTTGTCGCGCATCACGATGAGCTTCCCGCCCGGCACCACGCGGGAGCACAGCAGACTTCCGGTGAGCGGGGAATCGTCGGCATCCATGTGGTAGTCGACGATCCAGGCATAGTCGTCGATCTCCAGCGCTCTCTCGGCGAACCGGTACACCGGGACCCAGTCGCCGCCGGGCATACGGCGCAGCACCGCACGGTGGCCGTCCACCTCACCGACCCGGTGGGTCCAGCCGGAGTGCTCCTGCGGTTCGCCGCCGGTCCGCAGCGGCCGCAGGACCGTCAGCATCAGGAAGCTGACATCAACCACCCATTCGGCCCCCTCCGCCTCGACCAGGAGCAGCAGGTGGTCCCAGCGCGGCGCCCACCGGCCGTTTACCCGCCATGCCTGGGCCGCCACCAGCCGCACCCGGAAGCCAACGTCCCTCAGAAACCGGCCGAACAGCGGAGTGGCCTCCAGACAGGTGCTGCCGCAGCGGCGGTACACCAGCTTGTCGAAGACGCCCGGAAGCTCCAGGCAGGGGCGCCGCCCCTCGAGCGCGTCGAGCATCTCGTAGGGCACCGCGAGCAGATGAGCCTCGCACAGGGCCCGCAGGCAGTCGGCGCCGGGTTCCACCGGGCCGCTGTAGCCGAGTCGCCGCAGGTATTCGGCGGTCGGCAGTTCCCACCGCGTTCCCGCAGCGGTCGGGTGGTGGAGCCGCGCGGTCACCGGGCGGTCTCCTGCGGCGTGCCCTCCCACAGGGAGCGCAGCTCCGGCTGCCCCATGACCATGGGCATGAAGTCCGGCAAGGGGACACCGTGCGGTTCCGCACCCCCCTGCCGCCCGGGCGCGAGTGCGGTGCGCTGCGATAGCTGGAAGGACTCGACGAAGGGCACGCGCGTGCGCAGGTGCTCCCGCAGCCGCCGGGTGGAGCGCTCCCGGAGCGCCCCCTCGATCCCGTCAGCGGCCCACACGGCGTCCTGGAGAGAGGTGTTGAGGCCTTGACCGCCGAAGGCGTGCATGGCGTGCGCGCTGTCCCCGATCAGCAGGACGTTGCCGTCGAGCCAGCGCTCGGGGCGCACCATGTGGTGCCGGACATGACGGTGGGGGACATCCTCCCAGGCGAGCCCGGCCACCTGCGGCGGGAACAGCGGTGCCAGGGGGGCCGCAGTCCTCGACAACTCGGCCGCCAGCCGGGCGAACGGGGCGCCCATAGCCGCCTCCACCCGCTTCTCCGAGGAAATCCACACAACGATCAGCCGGTCGCCGGGATACGGCATGGACAGCAGGTAGAAGTCGCCGAAGTGCATCGTGATCCGCGGTGGCCAGCCCGGAGGAGCCGGCACCACGAAGTCCAGGTAGCCCTTCTCATAGGCGAGGACCCGGGTGGGGATCTCCGCCAGCTCCCGAACGGCGGAGAACTTGCCGTCGCAGCCCACCACGAACTCCGGGCGCAGCACCTCGGTACCCTCGGCACCCCGAACCACCAGCTCCCGGTACCGCCCCGGCCCGCCGGTGAGGCCCTCCACCGAGACCCCCGTGCGCACCTCGGCCCCGGGCACCTCCCCCAGGGCTTCCAGCAGCGCCCCGCGCAATGTGCTGACGGGAACGGTCAGCGCGAACGGGACGGACACGCCCGGCAGGTCGGCGTACTCGTACGCCGCCTCCCGGCGCCCTCGGACGTATACGTCGCCGCCGTGGATCTCGCCGGCGCCGGCGCGCACCCGCTCCAGCAGGCCCAGCCGTTCCAGGATTCGCAGGGTCACCGGCTGCAGGACGGGCGCGCCGGCCTGCCGGGCGAGGTCGATTCGGGGGCTGCGCTCCAGCACGGTAACCCGGTGGCCCCGCCGACCGAGCAGCAGAGCGAGCAGGAGTCCGGCGGGCCCCGCCCCCACGATGCACACCGTGGGATCCGGTGGTCTGTCGGGCATTCTTCGCCTCCTGAGGACTTGGGGGCATCCAACGGCAAGCAACGGGAGTGGAACCGCGTGCGATGACGCATGGAATTCTTCGGCCCCCCCGCCGACCCGCACAGACCCGGTCGACCTGAACGAAAGACGAGCCCTCTCTCCACGCCCGGCCGATTAATTCGGCCAGGGAGGAAGGGGCTTGGCGGCCCGCGGCTCCTCCCCGGATCGTGGTCGCAACGTCGAGGAGATGAGGTTGGTGATGTCACGCTGGTCTCCCGGAAAGAGCCTGAGAATCAGCAGGCTCGGTCCCCCGGACGGCCGTTTCCTGTTCGTTCCGATGGATCACTCCCTGGCGGACGGGCCGATCGTCTGTGAACGACGCTTCCACGAACTGGTACAGCAGGTGTCAGCCGGCGGAGCGGACGCCGTGGTCCTGCACAAGGGGCGGGCGCGGGGCCTGGACCCGCGCGTGCTCCAGGACACGGCACTCGTCGTCCACCTGAGCGGCAGCACCTCCCACGCTCCCGACGCCGACGCCAAGATCCTCGTCGGCTCCGTGGAGGACGCCCTGACGCTCGGCGCGGACGCGGTCAGCGTCCACGTCAACGTAGGTTCCGACACCGAGGCGGAGCAACTGGCCGATCTCGGCGCGGTGGCGGGCGCCTGCGACCGCTGGGGGCTGCCGCTGTTCGCCATGATCTATCCCCGGGGCCCCCGGATCTCGAACCCGCACGACCCCTCCCTGCTGGCCCACGTGGTCAACATCGCCGCCGACCTCGGCGCCGACCTGGTCAAGACCACCTGGTCCGCACCGCTGGGCGCGATGGCCGACGTGGTCTCCAGCAGCCCCGTCCCCGTCCTGGTGGCCGGCGGCCCGGCGGACGGGGGGGACCTCGCCGTCTACGCCCGCGAGGCCCTCGCCGCCGGCTGCAGCGGCCTTGCGGTGGGACGCCGGGTCTTCGGGCACTCCGACCCCCGCGCGGCCGTGCAGGAACTGGCCGCCATCGTCCACCCCACGCCCTCCCACACAGGCCGAGGTCCGGCCGAATTCCCCTCCCGTCCTTCCCCGTCACGAGTATTGGCAGGTTCCCGGTGAAGTTTGGATGGATCGACCTGCGCGGTGTCCCCACCGAGCAGCACGACGCGGTGATCGAGGCCGCACTCCACGTCAAGATCGAAGGCATCGTCGCCGAAGACGAGGAACGGCTGGCCGCGCTGCCACCCACGGTCAAGCGCGTACTGCTGCCCGCCGCGCAGCAGTTTCCCACCGCCGACGCCCCGGACGGCGCCGGCGAACGGCCCGGCCACGACATCCGGCTCACCCGCCTGGAGTCGCCGGACGACCTCGACCGGCTGCGCCTGACAGTCGCGGGGACCCCGCACGAACCGGCCGCGTTCATCGATGTCACCGACGACCCGACGCTCAAGCTCGCCTGCGCCGCGGCGATCGAACTGCCCTACACCGTCGTGCAGTTCAAGGACCCGACCAAGATCCCGCTGGAGATTGTGATCGCGGCCGCCGACAAGACGCCCGGCCAACTCGTATGCCAAGCGGACGACCTGGAGGAGGCCGGCATCATCCTGGACGTCCTGGAGAAGGGCTCCGAAGGCGTGATGTTCGCACCGCGGGACGCCAACGAGGTCTTCGCCTTCGCCGAACTGCTGCGCACCCAGACCCCGCACCTGGACCTGACGACCCTGACCGTCCGATCCATCGAGCACAACGGCCTGGGCGACCGGGTCTGCGTCGACACCGGCACCCATTTCGCCGAGGACGAGGGTATCCTCGTCGGCTCCTACGCCCACGGCTTCGTGCTATGCGTGAGCGAGACCCACCCGCTGCCGTACATGCCCACCCGGCCGTTCCGCGTCAACGCCGGCGCGCTCCACTCCTACACGCTCGGCATGGACGGCCGGACCAACTACCTCAGCGAGCTCAAGGCCGGCTCGCCGATCCTCGCGGTCGGCGCCGACGGCCGCACCCGGCGGGTCGTGGTCGGCCGCATCAAACTGGAGTCCCGTCCGATGCTGACCATCAAGGCGGTCTCCGAGGACGGCACCGAGGTGAGCCTGATGGTCCAGGACGACTGGCACGTGCGCGTCCTCGGCCCCGGCGCGGCCGTGCTCAACGTCACCGAGCTCAAAGCCGGGGACCAGCTGCTCGGCTACGTCTCCACCGAAAAGCGGCACGTCGGCTGGCCGGTCAAGGAGTACTGCGTCGAGAAGTGACGCGACCGGACTGCCCGAGCCCCGCCCCCGTCGGGGCCCGGGTGCCCCGCCCCGGCCGTGCCGTCCCGAGCGGCGCGGCCGGGCACGGGCATGCACACGCGGACACCGTGCGATGGGACAACTCAATGTCGGAGGAACCTCAGTGACCTCTCCCCAATCCCTGGTGGCCCCCTGGTGGGGCGACCAGTTGCTGCGCGAGCAACCGGACGACGCGGTCTGGGCCCGCACCCGCAGGGACGTGACGTGGGCCGAGCTCCGCGACCGGGTGGAGCAGAGCATCGGAATATTCGTCGCCCACGGCATCGGCCCCGGCAGCTCTGTCGCACTGCGCCTGCCCCCCAGCCTCACCGGCATCTGGTCCCTGCTGGCCCTGTGGTCCCTGGGCGCCCAAGTCCAACTCCTGGACCACCGGCTCAAGCCGGCCGAGGTCCAGCGGATCCTCGACCTGTGCGAGCCGCGGTACTACGTCCACTTCACCGACCGTGCCCCTGCCCTCTTCCAGGACGAGTGCGAGGTGTACGTCCAGTGGCGGCGCGGCGGCCGGGAGGCCGTCACCGGCCACTGCCTGGTCCAGTTCAGCTCCGGTTCCACCGGACGGCCCAAGGTGATCGGGCGTACCAGCCAGTCACTGCGGGCGGAGTTGCAGGCCTTCTCCAGCCTCGATGCTATGCCGCGCCGCGGCGAGCGCGTGCTCCTGCTCAACTCGACGATCCACTCCCTCGGCCTGATCGGCGGCGTACTACATGCCATGAACACCGGCGCGACCCTGGTGTTCGCATCCAGCCTCCAAGTGGACGTCCTGCTCAGGACGCTGGCTGAGGAGGAGATCGACGCGGTCTTCGGCGTGCCCTTCCACTACGACCTGCTGGGCAGGGCACCCGCCCCGCCCGCCCTGCCGCACCTGCGGCTGGCCGTCAGCGGCGGTGAGAGGCTGACCCAGGAGGTGCACGAGCGATTCTCGGACCGGTACGGCATCAGGATCGGCCAGGCCTACGGCATGACCGAGACCGGCATCATCGCCACCGACCTGCCCGGGGAGTTCGCCCCGCCGACGGTCGGCCGGGTGGTGCCGGGCGTGCGCACCCGGATCACCGAGGGAAAGCTCTGGATCAGCCTGGACCACTCGCCTTACCTGCAGGACGAGGGCACCGATCGCTACGTGGACGGCTGGCTCAACTCGCACGACCTGGCCGGCTTCGACGAGAACACGGGGGCCCTGCGGATCACCGGACGGTCCGACACCCTCGTCGCCGTCGGTGGTCTGAAGGTCGACCTCATGGAGATCGAGAACGAGCTGGCACAGCACCCCGCGGTACGGGAGATCGTGGTGGTCCAGAGCAACGGCATCGAGGCCCACATCGGAGCCCCCGACGGCCTGACGGCCTCCGAACTGCTGGCCTTCGCCCGCGAGCGCCTGAGCAGCTTCAAGATCCCCCGGCGCATCCACATCGGACCGGAACTGCCGCGCACAGCCAACGGCAAGCTGCTGCGCACCGCCGAACTGATCCATGCCGCCTACGCGGCCTCCGGGCGACCGCGCGGGCCACTCCCCGTAACGGGGGACGCACGATGATCATCGAGCCGGTAAGACGCGGCGCCGTGTGGGCCGCCGCCCACCCCGATGGACGCGACCGTGCCGTACGCCGCACCATAGAGCAGATACGGCACCACGGCACGGCCCGCGGGCCCCGGGCGGCCCTGGTTGTCGGGGCCTCCTCCGGACTCGGCCTGGCCACCCGCCTCGCCGTCGCGTTCGGCTCCGGCTCCGCAACCGTCGGCGTCTGCCTGGAGAGGCCGGGCGCGCCCAACCGGACCGCAACCGCGGGCTGGTACAACGCTGCCGCCACCGAACGGGAACTGCGCGCCGCCGGCCTGTACGGACGCACCGTCGTGGGCGACGCGTTCGGTGACGCCGTCAAGGAGCGAACGGCCCGCCTGATCGCCGAGGAACTCGGAGGGGTGGACCTCGTCGTCCACAGCGTCGCCGCGCCCCGCCGCACGGACCCCGTCACCGGCCGGGTGCACCGCTCCGTCATCAAGGCCATCGGCGCCCCCTTCACCGAGAAGGCCTTCGACGCGCGCTCCGCCTCCGTACGGACGATCACCACCCCGGTGGCCTCCGAGAAGGAGATCGACCAGACCGTCCGCGTCATGGGAGGCGAGGACTGGGCGCGCTGGATCGACGTACTGGAGCGGCACGGAGCCCTCGCACCCGGCGCGATGACCGTCGCCTTCAGCTACATCGGCAACGACTGGCTCGCCCCGACCTACCGCGACGGCACCCTCGGCCGGGCCAAGCAGCATCTGGAGGACACCGCCGCGGACCTGGCGCGGCGGCTGGCCCCGGACGGCGGACGCGCCCACGCGGCGGTCATGCGCGCCCTGGTCACCCCGGCGAGCCAGGTGATGCCGGTCCAGGCCCTCTACACCCTGCTGCTGTCCCGGGTGACCCGGGAGGCGGGACTGCCGGAGGACACCGACGGGCAGGCCCGCCGGCTTCTGCGGGACCACCTGTACGCCGACGGGCCGCTCCACACCGACAGCCGCGGGCGCATCCGCCTGGACGACATCGAGATGCGGGCCGACATCCAGGAGGAGGTCCGCCGCCGCTGGGACAAGGTGACCGACACGGCCGGCCTCGCGGAACTGGGGGACCTCGACCACTACCTCGCCCTCACTCGAGAACTGTACGGGTTCGGGGTCGAGGGGGTGGACTACGCGGCCGACACCGACCCGGTTCGTGAGATACCCGGCGCCCTGCGCATCCCCGACGTTCATCCCCGACCCTAAGGAAACGATGTGAGGACCGCAGAAACCGACCGCATCACCGAGTTCGTCCTCAAGGTGGTCCGGGACATGCTGAACGCCCCCCTGCCGCCCAGCACCCCGCCCGGGATACCGCTGGGACCCGGAGGGCTCGAACTGGAGTCGCTGTCCCTGGTGGAGTTGACCGTCCACGTCGAGCGCGAGTACGGCATCCGATTCCCCGACGAGGCCGTCGACGGGCTCGGGACGATGACCCTGGGCGAACTGGTGGCCGACATCCGCTCCCGGGCCCCGGGGGAGGGCGGCACCGGTGAGCCGCCCACCCCGACGCTCTCGGACGTCAAGCGACTGCTGGTGCTCAGCCAGATCATCCCCGACAGCGAGCCCGAGACCATTGCGGACAACGCCGAGGTGGTTCTCGACTCCCTCACGCTGGTGTGGTTCGCCCACCAGCTCAAGGAGCAGCACGGCGTCGAACTGGAAGTCGGCCACGGGCAGTGGGACGAGGTCACCTCCGTGGCTGCGCTCCACCGGCGCCTGCTGGAGCATACCGGCACCGCGGCGAAGGAAGCCACCGGACGATGAGCACCGGCCCCGACGACGTCCTCATCACCGGGTACGGCCTGTTCACCGGACACGGGTTCGGCGAACACGCCCTCCACACCGGGATATTCGCGGGGCGCCCAGCCTTCCGGCCCGTCGAGCGCTTCGACACGAGCGCCTTCCGCGGACAGCATGCGGCGGCCCACGGAACCGAGGGGCTGCCGCTGCCCGGCACCACCCCGGACGCCCGGCGCGTCCCCGGCCAGCGCGAGGCTCTGGCGGCCTGCGGCCGGGCCGCGCTCGACATGGCGGGCCTTGGTGGAGGACCGCTGCGCGCCGACGTACTCATCGGCACCCAGGGAGACCACACGGGCGTCACCTCCTTCTGGAACGGCGGGGAAGGACCGGCAGGGAAGCGCGAGGTGACCGAGAGCCTCCCGGCGGCACTGCCCGACCTGGTAGCCGACGACCTGGAGCTGTCAGGACGGCGGCAGGCGTTCGTCAACGCGTGCGTCGCCTCGACCAACGCCCTGATGCACAGCGCGCGGCTGATCCGGTCCGGCCGCGCGGAGACCGTACTGTGCGCTGGCGCCTACCTCGTGGAACCGGAGTTCTTCGCCAAGTTCGACTCGGGAAGGGCGTTCTCCACTGACGGCCGGGTACGCCCCTTCTCGGCCGACCGCCAGGGGCTGCTCCTGGGCGACGGGGTAGCCGCCCTGGTCCTGGAACCGGCGTCGCGGGTACGCACCCGCGGCGGCGAGCCCCTCGCCCGTGTCAGCGGGTGGGGCATGGCCTCCGACGCTCACCACGTGTGCCGGCCGCACCCGCAGGGCGCGGGGCTGGCAGCCGCCGTCGAGGCGGCACTGTGCCGGGCCTCCGCCGCACCCGAGGGCATCGACTACGTCAACGCACACGGCACCGGAACCAGGACCAACGACCCTGCCGAGACCGCAGCGCTGCACCGCGCCCTGGGCCCCGCCGCCCGGCGGACACCGGTGAGCTCCACCAAGAGCACCACCGGTCACATGCTGGAGGGATCGGGCGCCGTGGAGGCCGTGATCGGGGTATACGCCCTGCGCCACGGAATCCTGCCGCCCACTGCCGGCTACACCGCCCCCGACCCTGCCTGCGACCTGGACTGGATCCCCAATGAGCCCCGAACTGCCCGGGTACGGCGGGTGCTGAGCACCAACGCGGCCTTCGGGGGCCTCAACGCCGCGATCGTGCTGGAGCGCCCATGACCACCTCAACGACCACGGTGCCCGCATCCGCCCACGTCATCGGCGCGGCTGCCGTGACCTGGCCTGCCGAGGGCGGGCTGCCGGGGGTCCCCGGATTCATCGAGTCGCGGTTCAACCCCCTGGTCAAGGAGGTCGCCGACCGCTGCATCGCCGACGCGGCCCCCGACGGGCTGGGCGACTCGGCTGGCCGCACCGGCGTCTTGCTGCTGACCTCGTTCGGCGACACCACCACCACGGACCTGGCCAGCCGGAGGCTTGCGGCGGGACAGATCCACAATCCGCTGCTGTTCTACCAGTCGGTGCCCACCTCGGTACTCGGCCTGGTCACCCGCGACCACAACATCACCGGGCCCATCTGCTGCCTGTCGGTGCACGAAGGGTCCACGCCCGAGGCGTTCGAGACAGCCGAGCTGATGCTGGCCGACGACGGAATCGAGCAACTGCTCCTGATCGGCGTCGAGCTGGCACCCAGCCCGCGGACCACCGCCGCGCGCCTGGGGCTGCAGCCCCATGGCGTCACCGTCCACCCGGGCAGCGACGAGGCCGTGGCCCTGCTGCTGGGCCGAGAACGGGCACCCGGCACGGCATGGGGCACTGCCGTCGGAACACACCCCCAGGACGCCGACCGTGTCCCGGAACGGGACACCCCCGCTGCGGGCCCTGCCCACCTGCGCGGTCTCGGTGCCCTCCGGGCGGCCGCCCGCGCTTGGCGCACAACACGCCCAGACGCCGGAACGCCACCGGAGGATCCCCCATCGCCCAGGCCCCGACGGGACCGGACCCGAGCCGCCCCGGCGGCCCACGCCCGCGGAAGCTCCCCGACCGCCTAAGGAGACAGATCGTGGAGAACCAACACGCAGTCGCGGCCCCGCCCAGCCCACCGGCGGGGTTCGTGGAACCACCCCGGAGCATCCTGTCCATACCGCCCGACCTCCATGCCGACCAGCTGATCACCCGCATGGGGATCGAGGTGGTCTCCTGGCAGCCGGACCGGCTGGTCGGCACCATGCCCGTCAAGGGGAACCAGCAGCCCTTCGGCTGGCTGCACGGTGGGGCCAACGCGGTGCTCGCCGAAACCCTGGGCTCGATCGCGGCCGGCCTGCATGCGGCGCCCCGCGGTGCCGTCGTCGGCCTCGAGGTGTCCTGCACACACCACCGCCCGGCCCGGGACGGCAAGGTCACCGGCGTGTGCACCCCGCTCCACCAGGGAGACCGGGTCGCGACCTACGCGATCGCCATCACGGACGACAAGGAGCGGCTCACCTGCTCCGCACGGGTCAGCTGCCTGGTCCACCGGCGCGAAACCGACGGAGGGCGTCCATGAGTGTCCGCACCGGTCCCGACGTCAGCACGCACCCCGACCCCGACACCTTCCGCCGGGCCATGGGACTGCTGCCCACCGGTGTCACGGTCATCACCGCCGGCAGCGGTGAGCACACCGAGGCGCTCACCGTCAGCTCCGTGACATCCGTGTCCCTCGCCCCCCTGCTCGTCCTCGTCAGCGTTGGGACCCGTGGACGGATGCTCCGCAGGATCGAGGAGCACGGAGCGTTCACCGTCAACGTCATGGCGCGCGACCAGGAACCGCTGTCCAGACTGTTCGCCTCTCACGACAGGCCCGTCGGAACCGAGGCCCAGCGGTGGCTCGGCGACCGGGTGGGCCGCACCGGCAACGTCCTGGTGGAAGGGGCGGTACTGTCCGTCGACTGCCGCACCGAAAACCGCTACCCCGGCGGTGACCACGCCATCCTGCTCGGCCGGGTGAACGCGGTGCACACGGCCGAGCACCGCGGTGAGCCGCTGCTCCACCACCGAGGCGCCTACGCTGGCCTGGCGGCGGGAGTGATGACATGACCCGCTCCGTCCTGATCACCGGCGGAAACCGCGGCATCGGCCTCGCCGTCGCCCGCGCGTTCGCGGACCGGGGAGACGCGGTCGCCGTGACCCACCGGGGCTCCGCTGTTCCTGACGGCCTGCTGGCCATCAGATGCGATGTGACCGACCCCGACCAGGTGGACGAGGCGTTCACCGCGGCCGAGGAGGTGCACGGTCCCGTCGACGTCTTCGTCGCCAACGCCGGGATCACCGACGACAGGCTAGCCCTGCGCATGAGCGACCGGGACTTCCAGCGGGTCCTGGACACCAATCTGCTCGGTGCCTTCCGCACGGCGAGGAGGGCCGTCGAGTCGATGGTGTGTCGTCGGCGCGGCCGCTTGGTCTTCGTGTCCTCCGTCGCGGGGCTGCGCGGATCGCCGGGGCAGGCCAACTATGCGGCCAGCAAAGCGGGCCTGGTCGGCCTCGCTCGGTCGCTCGCGCGTGAACTGGCTTCCTGCGGCATCACTGTCAACGTGGTGGCACCCGGACTGGTGGACACCGACATGACCGAGCAGCTCTCCGAGCGGCAGAGGAAACAGATCCTCCAGGAGGTCCCGCTCAACCGCAGCGCGAATCCCCGGGAGGTCGCGTCGGCCGTGCTCTGGCTGGCCTCCGAAGACGCCGGATACGTCACTGGCGCCGTCGTCCCCGTCGACGGAGGACTCGGCATGGGGCACTGACCGGTGACGGTGCCCCGCAGGGGAGAGGAGCGTGCGGTGAGGTGCGGGAAGAAGACGTACCGGCCGCCGCTCCGGCTCGCACAAGCGCCGCTCGCCGCCGTCGGCGACGATTCGGGGACGGACGACGCTGCCTGCGGTGGCCTCGCTCGGCGAGCAGAGTCCGCACTTCGCCGACGGCGCAGGTGATGGTGGAGCGATCCACCCCGAACCAGCAGGCCAGCACGTCGTGCACGCCTATCTGCGCTGGCGGAACAAGAACGCCCGCCATCCCGACGTGCTGGCCGCCCAACGACGCGAACGCGCCCGCATCCGCAGTGAAGTCTTCTCGGCAACGTGACGGTTGCACTGCGTGGCGTGACGACGTCGCGGTGTGTCTCCAGCCTCGGGAGCACCCCGAGGCCAGACAGCATGAAGCCTCTGGCAGGAACGAGTCGACCAAGATCACGTTCCGTACAACCAGAGGCTCCACGTGCCGTCCAGTATCACC
>NZ_JAJFAU010000124.1 GCF_022614595.1 Streptomyces sp. CNQ085 | reverse complement strand
ACCGGCCAGCCGTCGCCGTCGAGCAGGACCACGGTGTTCTGCTGGTGCGCCTCCAGGGCGATACCCGCCGGACGCGTCGGCGTCCCGGCGGCTCACCGGACGACATTCGTCGGATCCCAGCCGGTCCGGCTTCGCCGACCGGGGCTGAACTGGTTGAATCGTGGCGTGTGGCGCGAGTCCGCACGGAGCGCGACGCGGGCCGATGCTGGGGAGAACATGGACGAGGGGAAGACCGCCGGGCGGCGGCCGACATGGTGGAGCCGTCCATCCGGGGTCTCGTCCCCGCGGTCGGCGGCGGAAGGCGCCCGTACGGCCCCGGCCCCGCCGGTCCGGCGGCCAGCGGCGACACCGGCCCGGGGTATCCTGCTGCCGCCCCAGGCGCGGGCCGCGGAGCACACCGTGTCGCCGGAGCTCTTCGCGCGCTACGACCCCTGGACCCCGCCGCCCGCCGCGCACACCGGCCGGAGGCCGCCGGGAGCCTCCCCGTCCCGCCGGGGCAGGACGGCCGCCGCTGCCGCCGGAGCCGTCCTGCTGACGCTGGTGGCCGGGACGGTGGGCGGTGGCATCGGTGCCTACGCGCAGCGCCAAGGCGTCATCGGCACCGTCCGGCTCTCCCAGGCCCCGGCGCAGGACACCGGCCGGGCCCCGGACAGCGTGGCCGGGATCGCCGAGCGGACCCTGCCGGGCGTGGTGACCGTTCAGGTGCGCGGCGCCGGGGAGCGGGGCGCCGGCACCGGGTTCGTCCTGGACGGCCGCGGCCACATCCTCACCAACCATCATGTGGTGGAGTCCGCGGGAGCCGGGGCCGGCGTCGGGGTGATCTTCCACGGCGGCGAGACCACCGTCGCCGAGATCGTCGGCACCGACAGCGGCTACGACCTCGCCGTGCTGAGGGTGGAGGGGATCAGCGGCCTCAGCCCGCTGCCGCTGGGCAACTCCGACTCCGTGCGGGTGGGCGACCCGGTCGTGGCGATCGGCGCGCCGTACGGTCTGGCGGGCACGGTCACCACCGGAATCGTCAGCGCCACGCGGCGCCCCGTCACCGCGGGCGGCGGGCGGGAGGGCGGCGGGGGCGGTGACATCAGCTACGTGGAGGCGCTGCAGACCGACGCGCCGATCAACCCCGGCAACTCCGGCGGGCCGCTGTTGGACGCCGCTGGCCGGGTGATCGGCGTGAACAGCGCGATCCGCTCCGCGGCCGGCGACCTGCCCCGCACGGACGCCGGCGGCAGTATCGGCCTGGGTTTCGCCATCCCCGTCAACCAGGCCGGGCGAGTGGCCGAGGAGCTGATCAACACCGGCCGTGCCACCCACCCCGTCATCGGTGTGACCGTCGACATGGGGCATCCCGGCGAAGGGGCACGGGTCGGCCTGCCCCAGGGGCGGAAGGGGACGGCGGTCGTGCCGGGAGGCCCTGCCGACACGGCCGGCATCGAGGAGGGCGACGTGATCACCGAGGTGGACGGCGTCCGGGTGAGCAGTGGTGAGGAGCTGCTCGTCAGGATCCGCGCCCGGCGCCCCGGCGACCGGCTGGAACTCACCGTCGAGCGCGGCGGCCACCGGCGCTCGGTGGAGGTGGTCCTCGGATCGGCGGCCGGCCCGTGAGTCCCGTCACGCCGACCGCCGTGACGGCCGTTGTTCGCCCTGCCGCCTCCCGCCCCGCCGCCGCGCCGGGTAACGTGACTGTGGCCGCACGGGCCGTGGACGCACATGAGGGAGCTGAACGGTGTTCTTCGACATAGGACCCCTCGAGCTGATCGCTCTCGTCATCCTCGCGATCCTCGTCTTCGGCCCGGAGAAGCTGCCGAAGGTGATCCAGGACACGGCGCGGTTCGTCCGTAAGGTGCGGGAGTTCTCCGACGGCGCCCGGGACGACATCCGCAGGGAGCTGGGGCCGGAGTTCAAGGACTTCGACTTCGAGGACCTCAACCCCAGGAACTTCGCACGCAAGCATCTGCTGGAGAACGAGGACCTGGGGCTGAAGGAGATCCGCAACGGCTTCGATCTGCGCCAGGAGCTCGCCGAGGTCACGGACGCGGTCAACGGCCGGGAGATCGCCCCGGGCGGCTCGTCCGCGCCCTCCCCGGGCGGGTCCGGGGTCGACCTGCGCAAGGCCGACCCGGCGTCCGGGGCCGACCTGCGCAAGACCGGTCCGGCGCCCGGGGCGAACCTTCCGCCCTACGACGCCGACGCCACCTGAAGGCCTTCCCCCGGTGAACCAGGAGGGCCACCTCCCGCGGTCCGCAGCCGGTCCTGCCCGGTTCGGCGCGTGGGGGTGGCTATCCTCCCTGTGTCCGGGGTCGGGCCGCCCGAGGGGGGCGGGCCTCCCATGACACGGGGCACACGAGGAGGCGTCGCGCAGATGGAGACGACGGGCCGGGTAGGGCCGAGAGACGTACCCGCGTCCGGGGTGGACGGGGTGATCGACGGTTATCTGACGGCCGGCTTCCCCTGGTACGGCCTCGACGAGGCATTCACCGGCCCGCGCTGGCTGATGCGGGTGGGGTCCGCCGCGGACGGCACGGTCGAGCACGGCTCGACCGGCCACGGGGACGCGCCCTCCTTCCGGGACGAGCCCGGTCCGGACGGCCGGCGCTTCGCCGTCGTCGTGACGGTCGCCGACCGCCCGGTGCGCAGCAGCCCGGACGGCACGGGGCTCCTGGAGGCCACCTCGGTCTCGTCGGCGGCCTGGCTGGCCGGACTGGGGTTGCTGTCATGCTCATGGCCGACCCGGATGGAGCGCGGGCTCAGACAGAGCTGGCTCGACCAGCAGACGGCGACCGCCTGGGAACTGGCGGACGACCTGGACGGCTCCGCATGGTCGACCCTCTCGCTGCCGGTCGACGGTGTCCCCGCCGACTTCCGCTACCGGGAGTCGGAGTACGGCTGGGTGCTGGCCGGCCCCGCGAACGAGGGCGTGCACATCGGCGCGTACGGGCGGGGGATGAGCGCGTACGGGCTGGGTTTCTCGGTGATCAAGGACCTCGGCGCGTACGGGGAGAGTGCCGGGTCCTCAGAACTTGTTGCGAGGGGTGATCCCCAGCGACATGCCCGCCAGCCCGCGCCGGCGCCCGCCCAGCTTGCCCGCGACCGAGCGGATCGCGGAGCCCGCGGGGGACTCCGGGTCGGTCAGCACCACCGGCCGGCCCTCGTCGCCGCCCTCGCGCAGCCGCACGTCGATCGGGATGGAGCCGAGCACGGGCACGGTGGTGCCGGTGGTCCGGCTCAGCCCGTCGGCGACGCGCTGGCCGCCGCCGGTGCCGAAGACATCCACCATCTCGTCGCAGTGCGGGCAGGGCAGCCCGGACATGTTCTCGACCACGCCCACGATCTTCTGGTGGGTCTGCACCGCGATGGACCCGGCGCGCTCGGCCACCTCGGCGGCCGCCTGCTGCGGGGTGGTCACCACCAGGATCTCGGCGTTGGGGACGAGCTGCGCGACCGAGATGGCGATGTCGCCCGTGCCCGGCGGCAGGTCCAGCAGCAGCACGTCCAGGTCGCCCCAGTAGACGTCGGCCAGGAACTGCTGGAGCGCGCGGTGCAGCATCGGACCGCGCCATACCACCGGGGCGTTGCCCGGGGTGAACATGCCGATCGAGATGACCTTCACGCCGTTGGCGGACGGCGGCATGATCATGTTCTCGACCTGGGTGGGGCGGCCGTCGGCGCCCAGCATGCGCGGCACCGAGTGGCCGTAGATGTCGGCGTCCACGACGCCCACCTTCAGGCCGTCGGCCGCCATCGCCGCCGCCAGGTTGACCGTCACCGAGGACTTGCCGACACCGCCCTTGCCGGAGGCGATCGCGTAGACCCGGGTCAGGGAGCCGGGCCTGGCGAACGGGATCTCCCGCTCGGCCTGCCCGCCGCGCAGCGTGGCCGCCAGCTCGCGGCGCTGTTCGTCGCTCATCACGTCCAGGGAGACCGTCACGTCCGTGACGCCCGCCACCCCGCGGACCGCGCGGGTCACGTTCTCGGTGATCGTCTCGCGCATCGGGCAGCCGGACACCGTCAGGTAGACCGTGACCGCGACCGAGCCGTCGTCGCCGATCTCCACCGACTTCACCATGCCCAGATCGGTGATCGGACGGTGGATCTCGGGGTCGTCGACGGTCGCGAGCGCGGCGCGGACCGCGTCCTCGGTGGGAGCTGGGCTGGATGCCGCGGACGTGTCAGTAGCCATGCCCCGATGGTACGGCGCACCGGTGTCCGCGCCGAAGGCGGCGGATGAGACGCGAGTCACCGCCCGAAGCCGCCCGCCCGGGGCCGGATCACCGCTCCCGGTCGGGCGGCGGCTCCAGGGCGCCGCGCTGCTCCAGCTCCTTGAGCAGGTCCTGGAGCTCGGAACGGATCCAGTCCCGGGTGGCGACCTCGCCCATGCCCATCCGCAGCGCGGCGATCTCCCGGGTGAGGTACTCGGTGTCGGCCATCGAGCGCTCGGTGCGCTTGCGGTCCTGCTCCAGGTTCACCCGGTCCCGGTCGTCCTGCCGGTTCTGCGCCAGCAGGATCAGCGGGGCCGCGTAGGACGCCTGGAGGGACAGGGCCAGGGTCAGGAAGATGAACGGGTACTCGTCGAAGCGCAGGTCCGGCGGGGCCACGATGTTCCAGATGACCCACACCACGATGGTGAACGTCATCCAGACGATGAACCGCCCGGTCCCCAGGAAGCGGGCGATCCGCTCCGACAGCCGCCCGAACGCCTCCGGGTCGTACTCCGGCAACGGGCTGCGGCGCGGCACCATCGGCTGGTCCAGCCTGGCGCGGGCCGCGCGCCCGGTGGCCGGCGGAAGACTCCGTTCGCGTTCCCTGCGCGCCATGCGCTCGTCCCGCTCCCTGTCACCCATCGGCGGTCCCCCGGCCGTCCTGTCGGCTCTCCATCGGCTCGTGCGCTCCGAACGTCTCCCGGGCGGCGGCCTCCCGCCAGTCGTCGGGCAGCAGGTGGTCCAGCACGTCGTCGACGGTGACGGCGCCCAGCAGCGATCCGCTCTCGTCCACCACCGGTACCGACACGATGTTGTAGGCGGCCAGATAGCTGGTCAGCGTGGGCAGCGGGGTGTCCGGCGGCAGCGGCCGCAGATCGGTGTCCACGACCGAGCCGACCAGGGTGCCGGGTGGCTCGCGCAGCAGCCGCTGGAAGTGCACCAGCCCCAGGTACTTGCCCGTCGGCGTCTCCTCCGGCGGCCGGCACACGTACACCTGGGCGGCCAGCGGCGCCGAGAGGTCCTGCACGCGCACCCGGGCCAGCGCGTCGGCGACCGTGGCGTCGGGCCGCAGCACGATCGGCTCGGTGGTCATCATGCCGCCCGCGGTGCGCTCCTCGTACGTCAGCAACCGCCGCACCGGGGCCGCGTCCTGCGGTTCCATCAGCTCCAGCAGCCGGTTCATGTCGCCCTCCGGCAGCTCGGACAGCAGGTCGGCGGCGTCGTCGGGGTCCATCGCCTCCAGCACGTCCGCGGCGCGCTCCTCCTTGAGCTTGCCGAGGATCTCCACCTGGTCGTCCTCGGGCAGCTCCTCCAGCACGTCCGCCAGCCGGTCGTCGTCCAGCGCGGCGGCGACCTCCGCCCGGCGCTTGGGCGACAGGTGGTGCAGGACGTTGGCGAGGTCGGCCGGGCGCAGCTGCTCGAAGGTGGCCAGCAGGTTGGCCGCGCCCTGACCCTCCTCCTCCAGCGACAGGCCGGTCACCGCCGACCACTCCACGGTCGGTGTCTCGCCCGAACGCCGCCGGCGCAGCCCGCCGCCGCCGCGGCGCACGAAGACCTTGTCGATCAGCCAGTCGCGGCGTGCGGGCACCTGGGTGAGCCCGACGTCGAGCACGGTGACCTTCTCACCCGTCTCGACCAGCGTCACCTGGCGGTCCAGCAGTTCGCCCAGGACCAGCGTCTCGGTGGGCCGCTGCTCGAAGCGCCGCATGTTGAGCACGCCGGTGGTGATCACCTGGCCCGACGCGACACCGGTCACCCGGGTCATGGGGAGGAAGACGCGCCTGCGGCTGACCACCTCGACGACCAGTCCGAGCACGCGCGGCGGGCGCCCGCCCACGCGCAGCATCGCCACCACGTCCCGCACCCGGCCGACCTGGTCCCCGACGGGGTCGAAGACGGCCACACCGGAGAGGTGCGAGACGAAGACCCGCTGGGCGCCCGGCACCATGCTCCATCCTCCGCTTCCCACTCGTGTCCGCCGCGCACGGCGGCCGGTTCTCCGTCCGCCGCGCGGCGCGCCTGCCGTGTGCGTACCCGTGTACCCGTGTGCGGCCGAGTGTGCGCATGCGGGACGTGACCCGAATGCGGTTTTCAGGCTAACGCGTGCCCCCGCGCCCCCGCGTCGGCACCGGCCGTACGGTCGCCCGCGGCCCGCTCCGGACGACGCCCCCGGTAGGGTGCCGTCGTCCTGCCCCGGTATCAGGAGGAAGAGCTGACGTGACTGCGTGGGTCCACGGTGTTCGCGCCCGGAGTACGGCTGTGTCGGTGGGGGCGGTCTGCGCGGTCCTGCTGACCCTGCTCACGGGGTGCGGTTCGAAGGACCCGAACGAGGGGACCAACGGAGTCGGCAGACTCCCGGCCGCCGAGATCGAGAAGAGGGCGGGCGAGGCCGCCGGGGCCGCGCGGTCCGTACGGCTGTCGGGCAGCGTGGTCAGCAAGGGCCGCACCTACCGCCTGGACATGCGGCTGAAGGACGACGGGGGGCTGGGCGAGGTCTCGGCCAGGGGCGGCCCCCGCTTCGAGCTGCTGCGGGTCGGCGAGGAGCTCTACATCAAGGCGAACGCCGACTTCTGGGCGGACCAGGACAAGGACGGCGGGAAACCGGACGAGGCCGACCTCGCGGCGGCCCGCAAACTGGAGGACAAGTACGTCAAGGTGCCCCCCGGCGACCCCGCCTACGAGCAGCTCAGCGGATTCACGGACAAGGACGTGCTGCTGGACGGGCTGCTCACCCTGAACGGCGAGCGCAGGACCGGGGACCACGACGAGGTCGACGGAGTGCGGACGGTCGAGGTGCGGGCCGCCGAGGGCGACGGCGGGATACTCAGCGTCTCGCTGGCCGGCACGCCCTACCCGCTGCGGCTCCAGCGTGGCGGGGACGCCGGCGTGGTCCAGATGCTGGAGTGGGACAAGGAGTTCACGCTGCGTGCCCCGGAGAAGGACCAGATCGTCGACTACGGCAAGAGGATCTCGGCGACCGAGTGACGTCCTCGGGCCTCCTGCCCGGCTCCCTCCCAGGCGTTCCTCCTCCGGCCCCTACCGTTTCCCTCCGCCCGGCCGGCCGCGGCGCAGCAGCCTCGGCAGCCCGGCCGGGACCGGGCCGCGCGTGGTCGCCGGCGTCGGCGGCGGGACGGCGGCCCGCAGGTCCTCCGCCATCGAACCGGGGCCCTCCAGAAGCGCTCCGGCCGGCTCCAGACGCAGCACCCGGCACTCACGGGCCCAGCGCCCGGCGATCGTCGTGGCGTCCGGTGCGTTGAGCCGCTTGCCCGCCAGCTCGGCGGCCGCCTCCCGCCACCGCTCGCCACCCGGCGGCAGCTCCACCACCCGGGCCGGCCAGACGGCCAGCAGCCCGCCCTTGTCCTTGCTGCGCACCGAGACCGTGGCGGTGGCGCCGTCGGCGAGCCCCAGGGGCTCCAGCGGCTGCTCCACGGGGCCGTCGCCTACCAGGTGCACGGCACCGTCGTGCCAGACGTGCCACAGCGCGCGGCGCGGCCCCAGCGGGCCGCGCACCCACACCAGTGCGGACTTCTTCGCCGACTCCTCGATCAGTGCCCGGTCGGACGCGGACAGGTTCCCCCGGGACGCCCGGGAGTCGGCGGGAACGGACGGATCGGCCATGGGGCGACCCTACCGCCGGGCCTTTGGCCGTGCCCCGCCGGAAGCCCGGCCGCTGGTTCGCGGGCCGGACTGTCAGTACCGCGATGCCGCCACGCGCCTTACCCTGGTGGCCGGCGGCGCGGCTCACCGACGCCCCGGCCCGTTCACGGATCCGGGTCCCGAAGACCCCCGGATCCCAGCAGCCCAGGAGAGGAGCCCCGTGCGCGCCGTCAGGACCCGTACCGCCGCGCCCCGACAGGCAGCCGGAGCCGTGGCGGGACATCCGGGCACCGGCCCGGACCTGTTCCTGCTGGCGGTCGCCGTGTCCGGCATCTCCCTGTCCGCGCCCCTGATCGCGGCCACCGCCGCCCCGGCCCTGGCCATCGCCCTCTGGCGCAACGCCATGGCGGTCGGCGCCCTCACCCCGCTGGTCCTCGTCCGCCACCGGGCCGGACTGCGTGCCATGGGACGCCGCAACGTGCTGCTGGCCGCCGCCGCCGGGGCGCTGCTCGCGCTGCACTTCGCGCTCTGGCTGCCCAGCCTCCACATGACCTCGGTCGCCTCCTCGACCGCGCTGGTCACCACCACTCCGATCTGGACCACCCTGCTGCTGCGGCTGCGGGGCCAGAACTCGCCCGCCCTGGTCTGGGCGGGCACGGCGGTCGCCTTCGCCGGGGTGGTGATCCTCACGGGGGTCGACCTGTCGCTCTCCCCGCGGGCGCTGGCGGGTGACGCCCTGGCGCTGGGCGGCGGCATGGCGGCGGCCGGGTACGTCCTGCTGGGGGCGGAGGTGCGCCGCACGGTCTCCACGACCGCGTACACCTACGTCTGCTACACCACCGCCTCCGTGCTGCTGCTGGCCGCCTGCCTGGTCTTCGGCGCCGACCTCGGCGGCTACAGCGGCGAGACCTGGGTCAAGCTCGCCGTCCTCACCGTCACCGCGCAGTTGCTGGGCCACTCGCTGCTCAACCGGGTGGTGCGCGGGCTCGGACCGTCGGTCACCTCCACCGCGATCCTGCTGGAGACTCCGGGCGCGGCGCTGATCGCGGCGCTCTGGCTGGGCCAGAACCCGCCGGCGGCCGTCTACGGGGCGCTGGCGGTGATCCTGCTCGGCCTGGTCCTGGTCGTCCGGGGCAACGCCGGGCCCGCCCGCGGTGCGCGGTCCTGACACCCCGTCCGGTGCCGTGCCCGCCCTCCCGTCCCCGGACCTCCCGCGCCCGGCGGCCCTACAGCCAGCCGTTGCGCCTGAAGCCCCGGTGGATGGTGTAGCAGATCCCGGCGATCACGGTCATGACGGCCGGATAGCCGTAGCGCCACTGGAGTTCCGGCATGTACTCGAAGTTCATGCCGTAGATCCCGGCGATCATCGTCGGGACGGCGAAGATCGCCGCCCAGGAAGTGATCTTCCGCATGTCCTCGTTCTGCGCGACCGTCGCCTGGGCCAGGTTCGCCTGGAGGATGGAGTTGAGCAGGTCGTCGAAGGAGAGCACCTGCTCGTTGACCCGGGTCAGGTGGTCCGCCACGTCGCGGAAGTACTTCTGGATGTCGGGGTCGACCAGCCGCATGGGCCGCTCGCTCAGCAGCTGCATCGGCCGCAGCAGCGGCGAGACCGCCCGCTTGAACTCCAGCACCTCGCGCTTGAGCTGGTAGATCCGCCCCGCGTCACGGCCCCGGCGGCCCTTGCCCGCGCTCTCGGAGAAGACCTGGATCTCCACCTCGTCGATGTCCTCCTGCACCGCGTCGGCGACCGCCAGGTAGCCGTCCACCACCTGGTCGGCGATGGCGTGCAGCACGGCCGAGGGACCCTTGGCCAGCAGCCCGGGGTCGTCCTCCAGCCGGTGGCGCAGGGTGCGCAGCGAGCCCTGGCCGCCGTGCCGGACGGTGATGATGTAGTCCGGGCCGGTGAAGCACATCACCTCGCCGGTCTCCACCACCTCGCTGGAGTCGGTGAGTTCGGCGTGCTCGACATAGTGGATCGTCTTGAAGACGGTGAACAGGGAGTCGTCGTACCGCTCCAGTTTCGGCCGCTGGTGCGCGTGCACCGCGTCCTCCACGGCGAGCGGGTGCAGGCCGAACTCGCGGGCGATGCCGGAGAACTCCCGCTCGGTGGGCTCGTGCAGACCGATCCACACGAACGCCCCGCCGCCGGGACCGTCCTGCGGCTCCTGCCGTCCCCGCGGTTCGCGGGAACGCAGCGAGCGCAGGGCCTCGGCCGGAGTCACGTGCCGCGACTCGCGGCGGCCGTCCCGGTAGACGGCGCAGTCCACCACCGCGCTGGTCGCGGTGGCGTCGCCGCCGGAGCCGTCGTGGGCGTAGGGGTAGGGGGAACGGCCGCCCCGGCGCAGGGCGGGACGGACCGCGGCGCGCAGGTCACGGATCATCGACATGCTGGGCTCCTTCGCGTGCCGAGCCGCGGGCGAACGGACGCAGCGCTGCCCGGAATGGGGGCCTACGGGGCTGTCGGGAGAAGACCCACGGGCCGGAGGTCTGCAAAGCGGGCACCACGCGGGACCGTACGCACAGGCGGCATTCGCTGAGAACGTCGGTCGAGCAGGGAACTCATGCGCTCTTCCGCGAAACCGGTCCGCAGGAGAAGAAGGGGACTTCCGTGGTTTCACCGCTCGGCGGTGGGGGGAGGAAGGCCCTCAGGCAAGGGGACGCGGCTGCCGCACGGAGGAGCGGCTGGTACTGCACGGTCGACTCGGATCCATCGCAGCCCCACCTCCTCCGGCCGGTCCCCGCTGGGGGAATTCCGTGTACACGCCTTGACCAGCGGTCAACGGTAGCACTCGCGGACGCCTCTCCGTCCCGCTCCGAGGCCGACGCCTGCCCTCTTTGCCTGATCAATACACGATCTATGCTCGCCGTATGGCACAGGTTCTGGAACTGGTCGAGGCCCGGCTGCGCAGCGCACTGGGAGAGCCCGACGCGCGGGCGGCGGTGACCTTCCTGGGTGCCGACCGGATCGAGGTGCTGCGCTTCCCGGACGCCGAGGAGGGCCCCGGCGGGAACGGCCTGGTGCGCTACGCCACCCTGGGGATGTCCGCCGCTCCCATGGCCGACCCCTCCGACATGCTCGCCGATCCCGAGCGGGGGCCGCGCGCGGAGCTGGTGCTGACGGTGCGCGCCGGGGTGGCCGACACCGGCAAGGTACTGCGCCCGCTCGCCGTGCTCGCCGCCTCCCCCCAGGTCGAGGGGGTGGTCGTGGCCCCCGGCGCCTCGCTGGACGTGGGCGAGCCGCTGTGGCCGGGCGCCCCCTTCACCTCCGTACTGGTCGCCGAGCCCGGAGGTCTGGTGGAGGATCTGGAACTGGATCCGCCGATGGAGCCGGTGCGCTTCCTCCCCCTGCTGCCGATGACGCCCAACGAGGCGGCCTGGAAACGGGTGCACGGTGCGGCCGGACTCCAGGAGCGCTGGCTGGCCCGCGGCACCGACCTGCGCGACCCGCGCCGGGCGTCGGTGTCCCTGACGGACTGAACCTCCGGCCGGCCGCCGCCGGGCGCGCCCCGGGCGGTCCGTACGAGTGATCGTCCTTGACGCACGGCTCTCCTGGGAGGACCGTGGGGCCCATGAGGGGCGAACCAAGTTGCCCGAAGTGCGGTGGCCGCGTCAGGGCGCCCGGTCTCTTCGCCGACTCCTGGCAGTGCGATGTGCACGGCACGGTCCATCCGCTGCAGCCGGTCCTCCCGCCGAGCGTCGAGGCGCTCGGCGTGGTCCTCCACAGAGCCCAGGTCCCGGTGTGGATGCCCTGGCCGCTGCCGATCGGCTGGCTGTTCACCGGGATCGCGTACGCGGGTGACGACCGCAGTGGCGGCCGGGCCACCGCGGTGGCCTGTTCCGGCCCCGGCCCGCTCGGCGGTCCCGGTGAACTGCTGCTGGTGGCCGAGGAACTGGGCATCGGACTGGGAGCCCGCTACGCCGGAGTGCCCGGGCCCGACCCCGGCCCGCTGATCGACGTGGACCGCCCCCCGCACGCGAAGGTCCTGGCGGCCGGACGGCCCACCCCGCTGTGGCTGGTGGACGGGGCGCCCGAGGACCGCGCGGTGTTCGCGGGAGAGGCGCGCGGCCTGTGGCTGTGGGCGATCGTCTGGCCCGAGCAGTCCGGAATGCTGATGTACGACGAGCTGGTGCTCACGGATCTGCGGGAGGCGGGGGCCGAGGTGGAACTGGTGCCGTACGGGGCGCTCTCCCCCCAGCTGCTCGCACGCCCCGGGGCCTGACCGGCGGCCGGGTGCGGGACGGAGCGGGCGGGCGTCTGTTCTACTCTGGAGGTCCGCCTCAGCCGTCCGCCGTGGGAGTCACGTACCGTGCGCATAGACCTGCACACCCACTCCACCGCCTCGGACGGCACCGACACCCCCGCCGAGCTGGTACGGAACGCCGACGCGGCCGGACTGGACGTGGTGGCGCTGACCGACCACGACACGGTCGCCGGATACGGCGAGGCGATCGCCGCCCTCCCCGCGGGCCTCACCCTCGTCCCCGGCGCGGAACTCTCATGCCGCCTGGACGGTGTGAGCCTGCACATGCTGGCCTATCTGTTCGACCCGGAGGAGCCCGAGCTGGCACGCGAGCGCGAACTCGTCCGTGACGACCGGGTGCCGCGCGCCAAGGGCATGGTCGCCAGGCTCCGGGAGCTGGGCGTGCCGATCACCTGGGAGCGGGTCGCCGGGATCGCCGGGGACGGCTCGGTCGGCCGCCCCCACATCGCGAGCGCGATGGTGGAGCTGGGCGTCGTCGAGACCGTCTCCGACGCCTTCACCGCCGAGTGGATCGCGGACGACGGCCGCGCCTACGTCGGCAAGCACGAGCTGGACCCCTTCGAGGCAGTCCGGCTGATCAAGGGCGCCGGCGGAGTCGCGGTCTTCGCACACCCCCTGGCCGTCAAGCGCGGACGGTGCGTGCCGGAGAGCGCCATCGCGGAACTGGCCGCCGCCGGGCTCGACGGCATCGAAGCCGACCACATGGACCACGACACCGCGACCCGCGAGCGGCTGCGGGGCATGGCCCGCGACCTCGGCCTGCTGGCCACCGGCTCCAGCGACTACCACGGCAGCCGCAAGACCTGCCGGCTCGGGGACTACACCACCGCCCCGGACGTCTACGCCGAGATCGCCGCCCGCGGGTCAGGCGCGACACCCCTCTCCGCCTGACCCGCCCTCGGATCACCACCGCGCGCACCGCGCACATCACGCAAGGCAGCACCGTGTTCGACGTCGCCCTCTTCGGATCCGTCTTTGTCACGCTTTTCGTGATCATGGACCCGCCCGGCATCACCCCCGTCTTCCTCGCCCTCTCCTCCGGACGTCCGGTCAAGGTCCAGCGCAGGATGGCGCTGCAGGCCACCGCCGTCGCCTTCGGGGTGATCGCCGTCTTCGGCCTGCTGGGGCAGCAGATCCTGGACTATCTGCACGTCTCGATTCCCGCGCTGATGGTGGCGGGTGGCCTTCTGCTGCTGCTGGTGGCCCTGGACCTGCTCACCGGCAGGGCGGAGGAGCCCACGCAGACCAAGGACGTCAACGCCGCGCTGGTGCCGCTGGGCATGCCCCTGCTGGCCGGGCCCGGCGCGATCGTCTCCGTCATCCTGGCCGTGCAGCGGGCGGACGGGCCGGCCGACCACGCCGCGGTGTGGACGGCCATCGCCGTGCTGCACATCGTGCTGTGGCTGGTGATGCGGTACTCGCTGCTGATCATCCGCGTCATCAAGGACGGCGGCGTGGTCCTGGTGACCCGGCTGTCGGGCATGCTGCTGTCGGCGATCGCGGTCCAGCAGATCGCGAACGGGGTCACCCGGTTCATCCAGGGCGGCGGCTAGACGGAACCGGCTCCGGTCCCGTCCCCGCTTCCCGTACCGCCCGCGCAGTCGTGCCAGAAGGAGGCCAGTGCCTCGGCTGTCTCCCCGGGGCGCTCGGCCCCCGGCGAGTGCTCGGCGCCCGCCACCACCGTGCGCCGGGCGTCCAGCCGCCGCGCCATCTCGTCCATCAGCGGAACCGGCCAGGCGTAGTCCACCTCCCCCGACAGCACGTGCTTGGGCAGCGGCACCGCCGCCAGCGCCCCGACCCGGTCCGGCTCGGTCAGCAACTGGCGGCCGGTGGCGACCAGCTGCTCGGGGACGGTGGCCAGCCAGCGGCGGTGCAGGAACTCGGCCACGGCCGTGCCGGTGGCCTCGTCCGCGGCCTCCGGCGGGTCCAGATCGCGCATCGCCCGCCACACCGACTCCATGTCCAGCACCGCCAGCGCCTCGATCAGCATCCGGGTGCGCTCCTGCTGGAGGTGCGCGATGGCGGCGGGACCGGAGCTCATGATCGTCAGGGAGCGGAAGGGCGCCGCGTCCCGCAGCACGGCGGCGCGGGCGATCAGTCCGCCCAGGGAGTGCCCCAGCAGATGGACGCCTCCGGCGCCCCCGCCGAGCGCCTCCGACTGGGCCAGCAGATCCAGGGCCAGCTCGTCCTGGGCGTACGCGCCGAGCTCGCGCGGTCCTTTGGACTCGTACTGTCCCCGCCCGTCCACGGCCACCGCACGGAAGCCCGCGCGGGCCAGCGGGGCGAGCAGGGCGATGAAGTCCTCCTTGCTGCCGGTGAACCCGGGCACCAGCAGAGCCGTGCCGGCGCGCGGCTCGCCCGTGTCGTGCACGGCGAACTCGCCGCGCGAGGTCTTCAGACGGTACGCCCGGGCGCCGGGCGGCAGAGTCAGGGTCGGCGGCTTGCTCATGGAGGCGAGGCTAGCGCCGCGCCCATGACGATGCCCGCCACCGCCGCACTCGCGGCGGTGGCGGGCATCGTCATGGGCGCGGATACGCGGCGGCCGTGCCGTCAGCTCTCCGAGGTGGCCTCCGGGGCCGCCGAGCGGGCGCCGGCTCCGCCGCGGGTGCGGCGACGGCGGCGCGGCCTGCGGGCCTCGCCGGAGGCGTCCGCGGGTGGTCCGGAGTCCGCCGCCGGGCCCGCCGGCTCGGGGGCCGCTTCGGTGCCGGGG
>NZ_JAJFAU010000123.1 GCF_022614595.1 Streptomyces sp. CNQ085 | reverse complement strand
GCGGCCAGCAGGGCGGCGGCGCACCCGCGGGCGACCCGTGGGCGACCGGCGCTCCGGCAGGCGGCCAGCAGGGCGGCGGCGGTGGCGGCTGGGGCGGTGGCTCCGGCGGTTCCGGCGGCGGCTACTCGGACGAGCCCCCCTTCTAGAGACCCCCAGGGGTTCCGGGAGGGCTGCGCTCACAGGCACAGACTTCCTGAACCAAACGGAGAGAGACAATGGCGAAGCCGCCTGCTCGCAAGCCGAAGAAGAAGGTTTGCGTGTTCTGCAAGGAAAAGATCAAGTACGTCGACTACAAGGACACGAACCTGCTGCGGAAGTTCATCTCCGACCGCGGCAAGATCCGTGCCCGCCGTGTCACCGGCAACTGCACCCAGCACCAGCGTGACGTCGCCACGGCCGTGAAGAACAGCCGTGAGATGGCGCTGCTGCCCTACACCTCGACCGCTCGATAAGGGAAGGATGACCGACTCATGAAGATCATCCTGACCAACGAGGTCTCGGGTCTCGGCAACGCCGGCGACATCGTCGAGGTGAAGGACGGGTACGCCCGCAACTACCTGCTCCCCCGCGGATTCGCCATCCGCTGGACCAAGGGTGGGGAGAAGGACGTCGAGCAGATCCGCCGCGCCCGCAAGATCCACGAGATCGCCACGATCGAGCAGGCCAACGAGATCAAGGGCAGGCTGGAGGGCGTCACCGTGCGCCTGAAGGTCCGCGCCGGCGACCAGGGCCGCCTGTTCGGCTCCGTCACCCCGGCCGATGTCGCCGCGGCGGTGAAGACCGCGGGCGGGCCGGACGTCGACAAGCGCCGCATCGAGCTGGACGCCCCGATCAAGACCCTGGGCTCGCACCGGGTCTCGGTGCGGCTGCACCCCGAGGTTGTCGCCAGGATCGGCGTCGAGGTCGGCGCCGCCTGACGGCGCCCCGGCACGCGGTCGAAGGGCCGCGGTCCCCCTGAGGGGCCGCGGCCCTTCGCCGTGCTTCGTGCCGTGCCCGGCGGTCCGCTCAGGCGCGCACCGCCCCGGTGACGACCCAGCGGCCCGAGCGGGCCCGCAGCCACAGGGTGACCAGCCGCATTCCCATCATCAGTCCGGCGACCGCCCACCACAGCGCGGTCAGCCCTCCGCCCAGCACTGGGACCGCCAGCGCCGCCGGGGCGAATACCACCAGTGTCGCCAGCGCCGCCCACGCCAGATACGGGCCGTCGCCCGCGCCCATCAGCACCCCGTCCAGCACGAAGACCACCCCCGCGACCGGCGAGGTCACCGCCACCACCAGCAGCGCCGGCGTCAGCCGGTCGTGTACGGCGGTGTCCGGGGTGAACAGCGGCAGCAGCAGCGGGCGCGCCGCGACCACCAGCATCCCCAGCACCACACCGGAGGCCATTCCCCACCGCACCATCCGCCGGCACGCGGCCCGCGCCCCCACCGCGTCCCCCGCGCCCAGGTAGCGGCCGATGATCGCCTGCCCGGCGATGGCGATGGCGTCCAGCGCGAAGGCCAGCAGCGACCAGACGGTCAGCGTGATCTGGTGCGCGGCCACCTCCACGTCCCCCAGCCGCGCCGCGACGGCGGTCGCCAGCACCAGCACGGCGCGCAGCGACAGGGTGCGCACCAGCAGCGGTGCCCCGGCCCGGCCACTTGCCCGGATCCCGGCCGCGTCCGGCCGCAGCGAGGCACCGTGCCGCCGGGCGCCCCTGACCACCACCACCAGATAGACGGCCGCCATCGCGCACTGCGCGATCACCGTGCCCCAGGCCGAGCCGGCGATGCCCAGCCCGGCGCCGTACACCAGGGCGAAGTTGAGCACGACGTTGGCGGAGAAGCCGCCGACGGCCACGTACAGCGGGGTCCGGGTGTCCTGCAGTCCGCGCAGCACCCCGGTGGCGGCCAGGACCACGAGCATGGCCGGAATACCCAGCGCGCTGACCCGTAGATACGTCACCGCGTGCGGTGCCGCGGTCGCGGACGTCCCGAACAGGTCGACGAGCGCGGGTGCGGTGGGGAGTGCGGCGGCCACCACCGCCGCGCCGAGCAGCAGTGCCAGCCAGATCCCGTCCATGCCCTGCCGGATGGCGGCGGGCAGGTCGCCGGCCCCGACGCGGCGCGCGACGGCGGCGGTGGTGGCATAGGCGAGGAAGACGAAGACGTTCACCCCGGTCGTCAGCAGGGTGGCCGCGACACCGAGCCCGGCGAGCTGAGGGGTGCCCAGGTGTCCCACGATCGCGCTGTCGGCCATGACGAACAGGGGCTCCGCGACGAGCGCGCCGAAGGCGGGGAGCGCCAGTGCGATGATCTCGCGGTCGTGACGGCGTGCCGCGGTGCGCCCGGCGGGTGGGGGAGCGGATGTCATGATCCGATCCAAACATCCACAAGTAATAGTTGCAATAGAGGTGTGACTGTTACCATTCCTCGCCTGGGGTGAGATCCTCTGCGCCGTTTGTCGCGATCTTGGCGCGAGTCGCGAAGTTTTTCTCCTGCACAGCCGGTGGATGGAGAAACACCAGTTCAGAGCCTGTGTAAAACTCGACCGACCGACTTCTCCACAGGTCCGTCCCCCGCCCCGTGCACAGGAATCGGTGAGTTCTCCACAGGATGCGGTCGTTCATCCACATGGCCTGTGGATAACTGGATTGGCTGGAGGCCCCCGTAGCCCTACCGTTGTCCGGCGCCCGCCTGCTGTTCCCCTCCGCTTCGCCCGGCCCCCGGTCCTGCCCCGACCGGAGCCGGAACCGGAACCGCGACCGGGGAACGGGTGAACCCAGTGTCAGAGCCGTGCCATAGGAAAGAAGGGCGCGGGTCGCGAGGAACGGGAGGAGGTGGCGGGATGACGCAGTCCGAACACGTCGACAGCCCGGCACCCGGATACGCCGCCAGGACCCCGGGGCCGGGAGGGCCGGGACCCGGCGACCACTTCACCGTCTCCCACCGCGTCCGCGACGCCGCCGCGGACGGCGAGCGCCACGACCGCGGTGCCGACACCTGGCCCGCGAGCCAGGTGGGCGGCTTCGACCGGCTTCCCCCGCAGGACCTCGACGCCGAGAAGTCCGTCCTCGGCGGCATGCTGCTGTCCAAGGACGCCATCGCGGACGTGGTGGAGACCCTCCAGGGCAAGGACTTCTACCGCCCGGCCCACGAGACGATCTACCAGGCCGTCCTCGACCTCTACGCCAAGGGCGAGCCGGCCGACCCCATCACCGTCGCCGCCGAGCTGACCAGACGCGGCGAGATCGCCAAGGTCGGCGGCCCCGGCTATCTGCACTCCCTGGTCCAGGCCGTCCCCACCGCGGCCAACGCCCAGTACTACGCGGAGATCGTCCACGAGCGCGCCGTCCTGCGCCGCCTGGTGGAGGCGGGCACCCGCATCACACAGATGGGGTACGCGGCCGACGGTGACGTGGACGAGATCGTCAACTCGGCCCAGGCGGAGATCTACGCCGTCACCGAGCAGCGCACCTCGGAGGACTACCTCCCGCTCGCCGACATCATGGAGGGCGCGCTCGACGAGATCGAGGCGATCGGCTCGCGCAGCGGCCAGATGTCGGGCGTGCCGACGGGCTTCACCGACCTGGACTCGCTGACCAACGGCCTCCACCCGGGCCAGATGGTCGTCATCGCGGCCAGGCCGGCGATGGGCAAGGCGTTGGCGCTCGACACCCCGCTGCCCACCCCTGACGGGTGGACCACGATGGGCGATGTCCGCGAAGGGGATGACCTCCTCGACGCCGACGGGCGCCCCACCCGCGTAGTCGCCGCGACCGACATCATGCACGGCCGCCCGTGCTACCGGATCACCTTCGATGACGGAACCACGGTTGTCGCGGATGCCGAGCACCAGTGGCTCACCGACACCCGCTCCTCCCGGCGCTACGCCCACCAAGCCGCGACGGTGAAGACCACGAAGGAGATCGCGGAGACGGTACGGTGCCTGACCGCCGACCGGCGCACGAACCACTCCGTACGCAACACCGCTCCGCTTGACCTGCCCGAACGGGTGCTCCCGATCCCGCCCTACACTCTGGGCGCCTGGCTCGGAGACGGCTCAAGCACCGCCGCACGTCTGACCACCGTGGACCCTGAGATCCTGGAGTACATCCAGAAGGACGGCATCACCACCCGCCCGGTCGGCAACACGGAAGTCACCTACGCTCTGTCTCTGACGGTGGACGCACCAGAACGCCTCAAGCGGTCCTGCGTCGTGTGCGGCACGGAGTTCGTCCCCAGGCCGGCGCATGTCCGTAGCTGCGGCCGATCCTGCGGTGGCCGGGCGCGTGCCGCTTCCGCCCCGGTTCCACACGCCACCTGCGTCGACTGCGGGACCATGTGTTTCTCTCCCTTCACCGAGCCCCGGTGCGCCCCGTGCACCAGGCGGCACGGCAGCTTCCTCGTCCTTCTCCGGGAACTGGGCGTGCTGGGGAACAAGCACATTCCCACCGAGTACCTGCGAGGATCCCTCACCCAGCGGAGAGCACTGCTGGCGGGGCTTCTCGACACCGACGGCACCGTCTCCCGCACCGGCTCCGTGCGGTTCGCCGTCACCAACCACGCTCTCGCCGAAGGGTTCCGGGAACTGGTCATGAGCCTCGGGTACCGGTGCGAGATGGCGACCGAACGCGTCAAGGGCGGGTCGGAGGAGTCCTCGACCCGCTACACGGTCACCTTCACCACCGACGACGAGGTGTTCCGGCTGGGCCGCAAGCAGCGGGCACACCGGGACCGCCTCCGCCCGTCCGCGCCGAAGCCGGGGCAGCGGTTCATCACGAGTGTGGAGGAGACCGAATCCGTTCCGGTGCGGTGCGTCCAGGTCGACAACCCGGCCCACCTGTACCTGTGCGGCCCGTCCATGGTCCCGACGCACAACAGCACCCTGGCACTGGATTTCGCCCGGGCCTGCTCGATCAGGAACAACCTGCCCAGCGTGATCTTCTCGCTGGAGATGGGCCGCAACGAGATCGCGATGCGGCTGCTGTCCGCCGAGGCGCGGGTGGCGCTGCACCACATGCGGTCGGGCAGCATGACGGACGAGGACTGGAACCGGCTGGCGCGCCAGATGCCCGATGTCACGGGCGCGCCGCTGTACATCGACGACTCGCCGAACCTGACGATGATGGAGATCCGCGCCAAGTGCCGCCGCCTCAAGCAGCGCAACGACCTGCGGCTGGTCGTCATCGACTACCTCCAGCTGATGCAGTCGGGCGGCTCGCGCCGTCCCGAGAGCCGTCAGCAGGAGGTCTCGGAGATGTCCCGGAACCTCAAGCTGCTGGCCAAGGAGCTGGAGGTGCCGGTGATCGCGCTCTCCCAGCTCAACCGCGGCCCCGAGCAGCGCACCGACAAGAAGCCGATGGTCTCGGACCTGCGTGAATCGGGCTCCATCGAACAAGATGCCGACATGGTCATCCTGCTCCACCGCGAGGACGCCTACGAGAAGGAGTCGCCCCGGGCGGGCGAGGCGGACCTGATCGTGGCCAAGCACCGCAACGGCCCGACGGCGACTATCACGGTGGCCTTCCAGGGACACTACTCGCGCTTCGTGGACATGGCCCAGACGTGACCGGTGGCGGCGGCGTTGTCAGTGGGCCCTGCCATGCTCGCCGGCATGACCTCGACCCCGTGGACGCTGCTGGACATCGACCGCGCCCTGCGCGCGAGCTGGTCCGCCGACACCTGCCATCCCTCGGACATCACGCGTACCGAGTGGAGCCCGGACAACCCCGCCTGGGGGCACTGCGACATCACCTCCCTGGTCGTCAACGATCTGCTGGGTGGTGAGCTGGTGGTCGGCGAGGTGTTCCGCGGTGGTGAGCAGGAGGGCTACCACTGGTGGAACCGGCTGCCGAACGGGGTCGAACTCGATCTGACGCGTGAGCAGTTCATCAGGGGCGAGGCGGTCACCGGGGGGCGGCCGGTGGAGCGGCCCCAGGGGCGGACGCGCCACCGCTGGGAGGAGTACCTGGTGCTGAGGGGGCGCGTCGAGGGGCGCCTCGGCCCGCTGCCGCCGGTGCCGGGTCCGTGAGGCGCCCGCCGGGTGAAGGAGTGGCGGGAGGCGGACGGTCGGGAGGCCGGTGAGGTGTACGAGGAGCGGGCGTCGCGGTGGTGTGGCGCCGGGAGGCCCTTCCGCGCCCGAGCCGGGCGCGGATTCTGCCGGACGGGTGCATGGATCTGATCCGGACGGCCGGCGGGCTGCTGGTGGCCGGGCCGGACACCAGGGCCCAGCTGACCGAAGACCTGCCGGGGACCGGCTGTGTGGGGCTGCGGTTCCCGCCCGGCACCGGGCCGCGCGTCCTGGGCGTGCCGGCGCACGAACTGCGTGACGCGCGGGTGCCCCTGGAGGCGGTCTGGCCCGCGCGTGAGGCGCGGGAGCTGGCCGAGCGGATGGCCGGGGCGCGTGACGGGGTCCCGGGCGGGGGGACGGTGCTGGAGGAGGTGGCGGCGGTACGGCTGCGCCGGGTGCCGGACGATCCGCTGACAGCGGCGGTGGCCGCCGGTCTGCGGGACGGCGCGAGCGTCGCCGAGGTGGCGCGCGGGGTGGGGCTGAGCGAGCGGCAGCTCCACCGCCGCTCGCTGGCGGCCTTCGGCTACGGGCCCAAGACCCTGGCCCGGGTGCTGCGGTTCCGGCGGGCTCTGCGCCTGGTCCGCGGCGGCGTGCCGCCGGCGTCGGCCGCGGCCGGTGCCGGTTACGCGGACCAGGCGCATCTGTCGCGCGAGGTCGGGGCGCTGGCCGGGGTTCAGCTCTCGGTGCTGCTGTCGGAGGAGTGATCGCCGGGTGCGCCGTCCGGCAGCGGGGCGAAGAGGGAGACCGCGTTGCCGTCGGGATCGAGGACGATGGCGTACCGCTGCCCCCAGAAGGCGTCCCAGGGCTCCTTGTGTCCGGTGTGGCCGGCCCGCGTCAGTTCGGCGTACTGCCGGTCGACGTCGGCGGGGTCGTCGCAGGCGAAGGCGAGTTCGACGCGTCCGCCGCCGCTGGGCGGGGTCCAGGAGGGATCGAAGGAGCGGACGGTCTCGACGGTGTCCCAGGCGACGCGCAGGCCGCCGGGCAGCGGGACCTCCACATGGGGCTGTTCTTCGGCGCCGGCGGGGACGTCGAGGCCGAGCCGTCGGTAGAACGCGAGCGAGGCGGCCATGTCGGAGGTGACCAGGCCGACGAGATCGATACGGGGTGCCATACGACCATGGTGGGGCGACGCCGGGCCGGAGGTCTTGAAGGAATCGGACGTGCCCGGCGGCGACCGTACCGCCAAGGGAGCGGCGCGGTGGAAAACGCTGGCCCCGGCCGACGCGGCCGGGGAGAGTGGGCGGATGATCGATTCAAGTGCGGACATGGACGGCGAGCTGCTTCCCGAGACCCGTCGCGCGCTCCTCCACAGGCTGGCCGTCGCGCAGGCCGAGGGGCGGGTGCCGTCGGCGGTGGGGGCCGTGGTGCGGGACGGGCGGACGGTGTGGACGGGGGTGCGCGGCGGTGCGGTCGGTCTGCCCGGCGCGGCGGGGGAGACGGAGGCCGAGCCGACCGCGGACACCCGGTACCGGATCGGCTCGATCACCAAGACGTTCGTCGCCGTGCTGGTGATGCGGCTGTGCGACGAGGGGCTGCTGGACCTGTCCGACCCGCTCGGCGGGCATCTGGAGGTGCCCGCCGGGGCCGGGGAGGAAGCGGCCCGGGCGACGGTCGCCCAGTTGTTGTCCCACTCGGCCGGACTGGCCGCCGAGCCGCGCGGTCCCTGGTGGGAGCGGACGCCCGGTGAGCTGCGCCCCGGGGTGGCCGACCTGTTCGGCGAGCGGCCAGTGCGGCATCCGGCCGGCCGGCGGCACCACTACTCCAACCTCGGCTACGCCCTGCTGGGCTCCCTGGTGGAGCGGCTGCGCGGCGCGTCCTGGTACGAGGTGCTGCGCGGGGAGGTGCTCGACCCGCTGGGCATGGACCGTACGACGCCGCTGCCGCGCGAGCCGTACGCCCGGGGGTGGGCCGTGCACCCGTGGGCGGACGCGGTGCTGCCCGAGCCGCTCACGGACACCGGGCTGATGGCGCCGGCCGGGCAGCTGTGGTCCACGGCCGGGGACCTGTGCCGCTTCGCGGCGTTCCTGGCGGCGGGCGACGACCGGGTGCTCGGTGCGGAGAGCCTGGCGCGGATGCGGGTACCGGCGGTGGCGCCGGAGGCGGAGTCCTGGGACCAGGCGTACGGGCTGGGGATGCAGCTGGTGCGTTCCGGTGGGCGGTTGCTGGCCGGGCACACCGGTTCCATGCCGGGCTTCCTCGCGGCCGTGTGGACCGCTCCCGGTGAGCGGCTGGCGAGCGTGGCGCTGGTCAACGCGACCTCGGGGCTGTCGGTGGGTGGTCTGGCTGCCGATCTGCTGGGGATCGTCGCCGACCGCGAGCCCTCCTTCCCCGGACCATGGCGTCCGCGCTCGCGGACCGCTCCGGAGCTGCTGGCGCTGACGGGGCCGTGGTACTGGGGCCCGTCGGTGTTCGCGCTGCGGGTGTGCGAGGGGCGGGCGCTGGAGCTTGTCCCGGTCGGCGGCGCCGGGCGGGCCTCGCGCTTCAGGCCGGAGTCGGACGGCACCTGGACGGGGCTGGACGGCTACTACGCGGGCGAGACGCTGCGGGCGGTACGCGGGGCGGAGGGGGCGGTGACCCACCTGGATCTGGGCACGTTCGTCCTCACCCGCACTCCGTACGACCCGGACGCGCCCGTCCCGGGTGGTGTTGACTCGCGGGGATGGCGTGCGGAGTGAATTCCGCGCCCCGGCGCGGGCGCCTGGGCACCGACGCGTCAGCCCGGCGCCGCCGAGCAGGAGGCGAACCGGAGGCCTGTGGGCGTCAGGCCAGATCCGGGCTCAGCAGGGTGCGCACGCCCTCGATGTTGGCGTCCAGGTAGGCGCGCAGCGAGGGGGGCACCACCTCCACCGAGGCGACGCCCGCGCGGGTGAAGGGGACGCGGACGACCTCGTACTCGCCGCGCGGCTCCTCGACCTCCGGGCCGTGCCGGCGCGACAGGTCCATCGAGGTCAGTCGGCAGACGAAGAAGAACTGCACCTTCACCGCGTCCCCCGCGGCGTCCGGCGCCCCCGCGGCCTGCGGTGCGACGACCGCCGCGCCGCTCCCCGCATCCTCGGCCGGGTCGTGGGAGACGGTGTCGACGAAGGCGGGGACCACGTCGGTCACCTTCGCACCCAGCTCCTCGTCCAGTTCGCGGTGGAGGGCGTCGACGACGGTGGCGTCCGCGGTCTCGACGCCGCCGCCCGGAGTGATCCAGTACGGCTCACGGCCGGGCTTGGTCCGCTTGATCAGGATCATCTCGTCGTCATCGAGCAGGATGGCCCGGGCGGTGCGTTTGACCACGGGGCGCGCGTCGGCGGTCATGGGGAAGGTCTGGCCCGCTCCGGGGCCGGTGAAACCTTCCGGGACCGGTCGGCGGTGGCGGAGGCGGCGGTGACCGCCCCGGCCCCGCCGCCCGGGGACGGCGGGTCGGCCGAAGCGGCACCGCCCGGGTACCCGGGCGGGGGAAGAACACCGGTCGCCGCAAACACGGCGCTCGTCGGCCGGTGTGGTCCGGCCGACGAGCCGGGAGCAGGAAGCTCAGCGGGCCAGCAGGTCCTGGACCGCCGCCGTGATCTCGCCGGGTGCCTCCTCGGCCATGAAGTGCCCGGCGTGGGTCAGCCGGTGGTCCAGGTCCGGCGCCCACGCCTTCCACACCCCGGCGGCGTCGTAGCCCAGCTGTGTGCCCCAGTCCTGCTGGACGACCAGCACGGGCATGGCCAGTTGCGACCCGGCGTCCAGGTCGGCCTGGTCGTGCATGACGTCGATGTCCGCCGATGCCCGGTAGTCCGCGACGATCGAGGGCACCGCCGCGGCGCTCGCGCGCAGGTATTCGGCACGCACGTCCTCGGGCATGGCGTTCGGGTCGTCGGCCCAGGCGTCGAGGAACGAACCGAAGAACGCGTCCGCACTGCCCGCGATCATCGCCTCCGGCAGGCCCGGTGGCTGCGCCATCAGGAAGAGGTGGTAGCCGACCGCCGCCGAGACGCCGTGCAGGACGTTCCACATGTCGAGCGTCGGCACGATGTCGAGGATGCCCAGGTGCGTGATGGTCTCGGGATGGTCCAACCCCGCCCGGAAGGCGACCAGGGCGCCTCGGTCGTGGCCGACGAGGGCGAAACGCTCGTGGCCGAGCGCCTCCACCAGGTTCACGACATCGGCGGCCATGGTGCGCTTGGCGTACACATCGGGGCCGGTGGCCGCCGGTTTGTCGCTGGCGCCGTAACCCCGCAGGTCGGGACAGATCACCATGTGCTCGTCGCCGAGCCGCTCGGCGACATGTCGCCACATCAGGCGGGTCTGGGGAAAACCGTGCAACAGCACGACCGGGCTGCCACTGCCGCCGACGGACGCGGCCAGTTCCACACCGCCCGCACCGGGCAGGCGGACGTGGTCGAAGCCGGGAACGGTGAGCGTCATGGGGGATCACCCTTTCGGGTCGGGGACTCGACCGGGCCAGCCTGGGCGACGGCGATCAGCGGCCGATCAGCACGGTTGGGCGCGGCGGGCCCCGGCACGGAGGATGGGGGTATGCGAATCGACGTACTGGGTGCGGTGCGGGCCCTCCGTGACGACGGTGGCCCGGTCGACCTGGGCGGGCCCCGCCACCGTGAGGTACTCGCCCGGCTGGTCGCCGCCGAGGCGCGGATGGTCACCACCGACACCCTCGTCGATGACCTGTGGACCGATCCGCCGGCCCGCGCCGTGGGCGCCCTGCGTACGTTCGTCGCCGCGCTGCGCCGCGCCCTCGAACCCGACCGGCCGCCTCGCGATCCGCCGTCTGTGATCGTCACCGAAGGTCCCGGCTACGCGCTGCGCTTGCCGCGCGAGGACGTGGACGTCCATCGGTTCGAGGACACCCTGGCCCGAGCCCGCCGCGACCCCGGCGCGGTGACCGACCTCGGCAGGGCACTCGCGGCCTGGCGCGGACCCGCCTACGCCGATGTGACCGGCTCCGCGTGGGCGCGGCGCGAGCGGACCCGGCTGGAGGAACTGAGGCTGGAGGGGGCGGAACTGCGCGCCCGCATCCTCCTCGACTCCGGGGAAGGGGCCGACCTGGTCGCCGGACTGGGCACCCATGTCGCCGAACACCCATGGCGCGAGCCGGCCTGGGAGCTGCTCGCCCGCGCGCTGTACCGCGCGGACCGCCGGGCCGACGCACTGGCCGTCCTCCGCCGCGCCCGCGCGATGCTCGTCCACCGGCTCGGACTCGACCCCGGCACCGGCCTTCAGCGCCTGGAGAAGGACATCCTCAACGGGGCAGCGTCCCCGGGAGCACCTGTCGCGTGGACCGGCCACGGTGTCCGGCTCGGCCCGCGCACCACCGTGAATCTGGCCCGCACCCTCGCGCTGGCGGGCGGCGACGCCCTCGTCCACTCCCGGCGCGACCGCCTCGCCGCGATCCGCGCGGCGGAACGCACGGGAGACCTCTCCCTGACCGCCCGGACCATCGGCGCCTACGACGTGCCCGCCATCTGGAGCCGTGCCGACGATCCCGAGCAGTCCCGCGCCGTCATCGCGGCTGCCGAGCGCACGCTCACCGGACTCGGCCCGGACGGCCCCGCCGACCTGCGCGCCCGCCTCCTGGCCACGGTCGCCGTCGAGAGCCGCGGCGCCGATCTGTCCGGGGCCGAGCTGAAGCACGCGCGGCGGGCGGCGCCGCCGGCGGAACGCTGACCCTGGGTCCGGTGGCGCGGTACCTGGCAGAGGCGGAGGAGTGCGCCGGAGCGGGGTGGGCGGCGGCGGTCCGCGAACCCCGGGCCCGTCCGCGCTCACCCCACGGCCCCGGCGGAAACGGGGAATCACAGCAAGATCAATCTCACCGGGATCACCCGTACCTCAACCACTCACATCCGGATATGACGACTGGACAACAACGCTCGGTCAACTAACCTTGACCATGCGCTGTTTACGCGCGTCGCACGGGGCGGCTCGAGGCATGAGGGGGGAGCTTCGAGCCGCCCCGCGCTCCCACCGCGCGCCTTTCTGCCGTGTGCCTCCTCACCGGCCCGTACGTCAGCCGCGCCCGGCTTCGTCCAGTGCCGCCCGGATGTCGGCGACCAGATCGGCCGCGTCCTCCACACCCACCGACATCCGCACGAAGCCCTCCGGCACCGCGTCCCCGCCCCACCGGCCGCGCCGCTCGGCGGTGGAGCGCACCCCGCCGAAGCTCGTCGCGTCGTCCACCAGCCGCAGCGCGGCCAGGAACCGCTCGGCGAACCCCTTGTCCGGCAGCGTGAAGGAGACCACGCAGCCGAAGCGCCGCATCTGCCGCGCCGCCACCGGGTGCGCCGGGTCGTCCGCCAGCCCCGGGTGCCGCACACCGCGCACCTCCGGCCGCTCGCGCAGCGCCTCGGCGACGGCCAGCGCGTTCGCGGCCTGCCGCTCGGTGCGCAGCTCCAGCGTGGCCAGGGAGCGGTGCGCCAGCCACGCCTCCACCGGCCCGGGGATCGCCCCGACCGTCTTGCGCCACAGCCGCACCGACGCCGCCAGCTGCGGATCCCGGCACGTCACATAGCCCAGCAGCACGTCGCCGTGGCCGGTCAGCGCCTTGGTGCCGCTGGCCACCGAGTAGTCGGCACCCAGCTCCAGCGGGCGCTGGCCCAGCGGGGTGGCCAGGGTGTTGTCCACGGCGACCAGCGCGCCGCGCTCGTGGGCGGCGTCGGCCAGGCGGCGGATGTCGCACACGTCCAGGCCGGGGTTGGAGGGGGACTCGATCCACAGCAGCGCCGCCCCGTCCAGGGCGCCCAGCTGCGCGTCGCCGCCGGTGGGCGCGGTACGCACCTCCACCCCCCAGCCCTCCAGCCGCTCGCGCACGGGGACGAGCAGGTTGTAGCCGTCCGAGGGCAGCACCACCACGTCGCCGGGCCGCGTCCGGGACAGCAGCACCGCGGAGATCGCGGCCATGCCGGAGGCGAAGACGGTCGTGTGCGCCGCCTCGTCGCCGGGGGCCTCCAGCTCGCCGATGGCGTCCTCCAGGCCCGTCCAGGTGGGGTTGCCGTCGCGGCCGTAGGTGTAGGGGGCGTCGGCCGGATCGCCGGGCAGGTGGAAGTGCGCGGCCAGCACCGGCCCCGGCAGCGGCGGCGCGTACGGCTCCTCGTCCGGCAGCCCGGCCCGCACCACCCGCGTCCCGTCGCCCCGCAGGACCGGTCCGCCCTGCTCGTGCGGCCCGTTCCGCTCGTCCCGCTCACGCGTCATGTTCCACTCCTCGTCGATCTCCCCCCAGCCCGTTCGGCGCCTTCGAGCGTACGTGCGCCGATCGGCCGAGCGCCGCCCGGGCCGCCGCACCGCAGTGGGCCCCGTAGCCGGAGCCGAAGAGGACGGCGTGCACCAGCAGGTGCTGGAGCTGGTGCAGCGGCACGCGCCCGCTCCGGCCGGGCAGGGGGCGGACCCTCTCGTACGCCGCCAGCAGCCGCTCCAGGTGCGGGCAGCCGAACAGCTCCAGCACCGCCAGGTCCGTCTCGGGGTGGCCGCCCTGCGTGGCCGGGTCGATCAGACGGGCGCGGCCGTCGGCGGACCACAGGACGTTGCCCGACCACAGATCGCCGTGGACGACGGCGGGCTGGCGGGGAGCCCGCCAGTCCGCCGCCCGCCGGTCCGTCCGAGGCCGGCGCCTCGCACAGCCGCTCCACGTCCCGGGCGTCCCCCGGCCCGATTCCGCCGCCGCCCGCGCCCGCGTCAGCCTCCCGCGGGCCTGCCGGCCCGCGCCGCGGTCAGTCGCCGTCGGGCAGCACCATGCTCACCGCCCACGACACGACGGAGATCACCAGGGCGCCGAGCACAGCCGTCCAGAAGCCCTCCACGCGGAAGGCCAGGTCGAACTGTTCGGCAAGCCAGGAGGTGAGCATCAGCATCAGCGCGTTGATCACCAGGGTGAACAGGCCGAGCGTGAGGATCAGCAGTGGCAGGGACAGCAGTTTCGTGACCGGCTTGACCACGGCGTTGACGACGCCGAAGATCAGCGCGACGAGGACCAGCGTGAAGGTCTTGCCCGCGGTGTCGTCACCCGTGAGCGTGATGTCGTCCAGCAGCCAGACGGCGACGGCCAGGGCCACCGCGTTGGCGATCGTTCTGACAAGGAAGTTCATCATGTCCGAGATCGTTCCAGAAACGGGGACGGTCGCCTACCGGTGAGGGGTCGAGGAGTCATGAAGGCGTTCCGACTGGAGGAACTGGAGGCGGAGCGGGTCGCCAACGACGGCGCGTACCTGCAGTTCCTGCGCGAGAGGAACATGTCCGTCGGCCTGTACGCCCTGGACCGGGGCGCGCTCGACCCGCAGCAGCCGCACCGGCAGGACGAGGTCTACTTCGTCGCCAGCGGCCGGGCGCTGGTCACCGTCGGGGAGGAGACGACCCCGGTCGCGCGCGGCAGTGTGGTCTACGTGCCGGCCGGCGTGCCGCACAGGTTCCACCACATCACCGAGGACCTGCGGGTCCTGGTGGTCTTCTCCCCTCCCGAGGGCTGATCCCCTCCCAGGGGCTGCCCTCCCGGGAACCGGCCGCCTTAGGGGTCCGGTCAGGGAAGTGCCCGGGGCCGCGGCGTCCCGGCGAGGAGCCCATCCGCCTAGCATCGGAGGCGGAAGCACCGAACGCACCAGCCACCGGGCCCGCCCGGCGGCCGGAGACTTCAGGAAGCGGGTACACGGTCATGGATCTCAAGGAGACCTTCGCGGCGCTGCCGTGGTGGGTGAAGTGGGTCGCGATCCCGCTCATCGCGCTCTTCGTCTTCGGCGGCCTGATCTTCGCCGTCGTCGGCTTCGTCGTGAAGCTGCTCTTCAAGGTCCTGCTGTTCGTGGCACTGGCCGGAGCGCTGGTCTACCTGGTGCGGAAGTTCACCTCCTCCGGCTCCTCCTCGGGAGACTGACGCCTCCGGGGCGGCACGGGCGCGGCTCAGCGCCGCGC
>NZ_JAJFAU010000122.1:6626-15085 GCF_022614595.1 Streptomyces sp. CNQ085 | reverse complement strand
TCCTCTCCCATCTGCCACAGCATCCAGCATGTACTCGCCTGGTCCCTATGGCGAAGAAAAAGCCAAGCCCGAACCCGCATCAGTCACTACAGACGCAGGCAACGTCACGGAGTGTCGTTGCAGTATTAGAGGGTGTCTCACGTGGCTTGATCGGCGTCGGGCATGATGCTGTCTGTGGCCGGTGACCTCTCTTCTCGTCTGGTTCCTGATGGTCTGTGGGTTCTGGTGGAGCCCCTGCTTCCGGAGTTCACCCCGCGGAGGCAGGGCGGGGGCACGGCTCCGGTCGATGAGCGGCAGGCGTTCGCGGCGGTGGTGTACGTGCTGACAAGCGGGTGTGCGTGGCGGATGCTGCCCGACACGTTCGGTGTCTCGCCGGCGACCGCACACCGGCGGTTCACCGCCTGGACGAAGGCCGGGGTCTGGCGGCGGCTTCACCGGGCGGTCCTGGACGAACTCGGAGCACGCGGGGAGATCGGCTGGACCTCGGCCATCGTGGACGCCGCGAACGTGCGGGCCAAAAAGGGGGCACGCTGACCGGGCCGAATCCGGTCGACCGGGGCAAGAAGGGGAGCAAACTGCACGTCCTGTCCGACGCACAGGGCCTGCCTCTGGCCGTGGGCGTCTCTGGCGCGAACGTCCACGACACCCATGCGCTCAGGCCCCTGGTCCGTGGGATACCGCCGATACGGTCCCGGCGCGGACCACGCCGCCGCAGACCCGGCAAGCTCCGGGCCGACAAGGCGTATCACTCCATCGAGCACCGCCGATGGCTCCGCAGCCGGTGCATCGCCGCGCGGATCGCCCGCCCCGGCATCGAGCCCGGCGAGCGACTCGGCCGACACCGCTGGCGGATCGAGCGGACCATCAGCTGGCTCTTCGGCTACCGCCGCCTCACCGTCCGGTACGAGCGCAAGGGCGAACACTTCCTCGCCTTCCTCGGCCTCGCAGCTGCCCTGACCTGCTACAAACGGCTGACCGCAGTCACCACATGAGACATCCTCTTAGGGTATCAACCATCCGGAGTGGGTCATTTTCTGCGAACATCCATACCGTCAGTCGACTCGAAGTTCCCCGGCCAGACCCGGAGGGGACAGATCGGTGACCGATTTCGGCGCGATTAATCATAGCCTATTCGATGGCCTGTTCGCCGATGAACGGGGCGCCTTGACGGAAAGGCATCCTCATTCACTCAGAATATGGCTTGCGCACCGCGTCTCGTCTCATTCGTTCGAGGCCAACTCCGGAACACAGATTCACCCTCAAGCACTGACGAGGTAGCATGACTGCAGTCAACGACACCCCCGGTACCAATCTCTGGGGGCAGGCCGGATTCCGCAACCTGTGGATCGGGCTCACCGCCTCCGAGTTCGGCAGCCAACTCACCAAGGTGGCACTTCCCTTGGTGGCCGTGCTCGCGTTGGACGCATCCTCCGAGCAGGTCGGCCTGCTTGCCGCGGTGACCCAGCTTCCCTACATCGTGGTGGCGCTGGTCGCAGGTGTTCTCGTCGACTGGTTCTCTCCGCGCCGGATACTGGTTGGCGCGGACCTGGGCCGGCTCATGCTGTTGGGGATGGTCCCGCTGCTGCACGTCACCGGTGTGCTCGGCATCGGTTGGCTCTACCTGATCGCCTTCGCCGTCGGCACGTGCACGGTGCTGTTCGACATCGCATCACAGGCCCAGCTGCCACTGATCATCCACCGCGACCAGGTGGCCTCGGGCAACGGGGCCTTGGAAGCCAGTCGGTCGGCGTCGACCATTGCGGGCCCCGCCGCGGGCGGTGCGCTCGTGCAAGTCCTCACAGCACCGTTGGCCGTTGTGGCCGGGGCTGCGGCCTACTTGGTGTCAGTGATCGCAGTGTGGCGCACGCCAGCCACCGGCGGCACGGGCAGCGGGAAGACCGTGGGCGGCGTGGTGATGCAGATCCGCGATGGGCTCCGCGTCGTGTTCGGCAACGAAGTGCTGCGGATCATGGCAATCGTCGCAGGCGTCTACAACATGTTCTTCGCCGGCTTCCAGACCGTCAACCTGCTTTTTCTAACCCGTGAATTGGAGTTGTCGGCCAGCGCCGTGGGAATTGTGCTCGGCGCCCTCGGGCCTGGCCTGCTTCTCGGCGCAGGCTTCGCCGCGTGGCTTCCACGGAAAATCGGCTATGGGCCGACCATCCTTCTAACCGCCGTAGGCGCCAACGGAATAGTCCAAGTAATATCGCTGGTACACGGTAACGGAATGCGTTCCGTCGCAGCATTGATGCTGATCAATTTTCTGTTCGGAGGATTCGGCCTGGCTCATTCGATCGTGATGCGCACCATCCGACAGGTAATGACGCCGAACACCTTCCAAGGTCGGGTGGCCGCGACCAACCGCTTCCTTGCGCAGGGAGCAACACCGATCGGCGCCCTGCTTGGCGGCTTGTTGGGCGGGCTGGTCGGCTTCCGGAGCGCGCAACTGGCGTTGACGCTGGGAATGCTCTCCGTAGTGGTTCTCCTAGCACTGTCGCCGTTGCCCCGGATCGGCAAAAACCTATCGCAGCTAGAGGCCTGATCAACACCTTCCGCACACACGGTCGGCCTCCGGCAGGGACACCGTCCTTGCCGGAGGCCGACCGGCGCTCCCCGGCCCCCTCCGGTCACGTCCCACTGCGCCTGCTCGTCAGAGATCGCGACCAGGATGGTCCCAAGTGAGCTTCTTCAGAGTGGTCACCGATCGGGTGACGAACCAAGGGCCGTGACAGGCGAGGCCCCTGGGCGGTTGGTCGAGGTGCCCGACGTCTCTACCAAGCAACCCAGGGGCCTCGTTGGTGACCTATCCTGCCGCACTCGACCTGCCGCACGCGCTGGTGGAGTGGGTCACGATGCTCATCGTCACCCGCGAGGGCGACCAGGGCCCGCTGCAAGCTCCGCCCCTCCCAGCGGGCCATGGTCGCCCTGGTCTACCTGCGCGAGCACACCACCCTCGCCAAGGTCGCCGCCGGATTCGGCATCAGCGAGGCCACCGCCCACGCCTACGTCCGCGGCGTGACCGCGCTGCTGGCGGACAAGGCTCCCTCGCTCGTCCGCGCGCTGCGGCGGGCCAGGCCGGAGTACGTGCTGGTGGACGGCACCATCGCCGAGTGCGACCGGGTCGGTGACGGCGACGGCGCCTACTCCGGCAAGGCCCGGCGGCACGGCGTGAACATCCAGACCGTCACCGACCCGGCCGGCGAGCCGATCTGGTACCCACCGGCGCTACCGGGCCGCACGATGGCCATCACCGCCGCCCGCACCCACCACACTGTCACCGTGTGTGAGCACTTGCGGATCCCGGCCCCCGCCGACAAGGCGGACGAAGGAGCCGGCGGCACCTTCTGCACCCCGTTCAAACGGCACTGCGGACGCGACCTCACCGTGCACCAGAAATCCGTCAACCGCGCACACGCCCGGCTACGCAGCCCAGTCGAGCGTGCCTTCGCCCGCCTGAAGGACTGGCGAATCTTCCGAGCTGCAGGGTCTGTCAAACGAGCGGTGTAACCAAGGTTGTTGAGGGTTACTGACGGGCCTTGTCCCCGAGGAGTGGACACCTGTTCGTATCGTTATGCGGCGAGTGTCAGGGTAGCTGACTGCTGTTCGTAGGCGATCGGTGCCTGTTGTCCGTTCGCCGAGTGCCGTCGGCGGGTGTTGTACCGCGTGGCCCAGCGGAAGACGGCCATGCGGCAGGCCCGGGCCCCGTCGTAGCGGCGGGCGCCGCGCAGCGTCTCGCGTTTGAGGGCCGCGTTGAACGACTCGGCGAGTGCGTTGTCCGCGCTGGTGCCGACCGCGCCCATGGACCGCCGTACTCCCAACTCGGCGCAGATGTCAGCGAATTGGCGCGAGGTGTACTGGGCTCCGTGATCGCTGTGGAACACCGCGCCGGCCAGGCTGCCGCGGGTCGCCGCGGCGGCCCGGAGTGCGTCTGCGACCAGTTCGGTGCGCATGTGGTCGGCGATCGACCAGCCCACCAGACGGCGCGAGAAGCAGTCGATCACCGTCGCCAGATACAGGAACTCGCCGTCGCCCACCGGCAGGTAGGTGATGTCGCCGACGTATTTCATGTTCGGCGCGCTCGCGGTGAAGTCGCGCCCCAGCAGGTCCGGCACGGGGGTGGCGGACGGTTCGGGCACGGTGGTGACCTGGCGTTTTCGCAGCCGCAGCCCGGCGATGCCGTACTTGCGCATGACCCGTCCGACGCGCTTGTGGTTCACCAGCTCGCCCTCATCGCGCAGCTCTGCGGTGATCCTCGGGCGGCCGTAGGTGCCGTCCCACTCGGTGTGCACGGCCCTGATCCGCTCGGCGAGAGAGGCATCGGCCCGCTCGCGGGCAGCGCGGGCCTCGCGGCCGGCCCGCCACTTGTAGAAGCTGGAGCGGGCGACCTCCAGCACCTGACACAACCGCTTCACGCCCCAGGCGCGGTGGTGGTCCTCGATGAACTGGAAGCGGTTGGTCACCAGGTCATCTCTTGTGCGAAAAACTTCGTCGCCTTGCGCAGGATGTCCCGTTCCGTGGCGAGTTTCTGGTTCTCCTTGCGCACAGTCTTCAACTCCGCGCGCAGGGCCGCTATCTCGGCCTCCAGATCCTGCCTCGTGGCCTCGCTCACCGGGATGTCCTTCGTGCTCGTGCTCGTCGCGCCGCCCCCGTCATGGCGGGCACGCTCGGCCCGCACCCAGTTACGCAGCGTCTCCCGGCTGATCCCCAGATCCTTGCCGATGCCCTCGAAAGTGTGGCTCGGGTCCGACAGGTACAGCGCGACAGCGTCCGCCTTGAACTCGGGCGAGTAGACCTTCATCACCATAAAAGATGCCTCCTACCCGACCCCTACCGGGGCCGGGCTCAGAGGTGTCCACCACTCGGGGACAGGTCCCCTTCTTCCCTGGGGAAGGCCGGAGGAGGACAGACCGCGAAGGAAGTTTTCCCTCCTGCTCACCACGCGGTTCGGCAACGCCGTGGCCGTGAACACATGGAACACCTACACGTGGAAGCCCGCGCTGGCCAAGGCCGGCGTCATCCCGCCGCGCGCCGAGGGCGCGAAGCAGTGGCAGTGGGAGGCGGCACCGAGGGACGGCTTCCATGTGCTGCGGCACACCTACGCCTCGGTCATGTTGGAGGCGGGGGAGTCCGTGGTGACCCTGGCGCGGTGGCTCGGGCACTCCTCGCCGGCCGTCACGCTCGGTTACTACGCTCACTTCATGCCGGAGGCCGGGAGCAGGGGGCGTACCGTCATGGACGGACTGCTGGGCAGGCGGGGGAGGCCGGGCGGCGGCTGAAACTCCCCAGATTCTCCCCAGGGTGGTTCGGGAGTGGTTCCGGCGGGATCCCGGTCCGAGGGTCTTTGGGGCTGACTGTGGATTGCAAGGCCAGCGCTTCCGATAGCCTGGGAAAATGCTTCCCGAAGTCACCGCCACGCGCTATGTGACGCCCCTGCGCGAAGGCGGATCGCTGCCCGGCATCGTCGAGGCCGACGACCTGGGCACCTATGTCGTGAAGTTCACCGGGGCCGGACAGGGACGCAAGACCCTGGTGGCCGAAGTGCTGTGCGGGCGACTCGCCCAGCGGCTCGGCCTGCGTGTGCCCGATCTGGTGCGCGTACAGCTGGATCCGGTGATCGGTCTGGGCGAGCCCGACCAGGAGGTGCAGGAACTACTCAAGGCCAGCGGCGGGCTGAACCTGGGGATGGACTTCCTGCCCGGCTCGATGGGCTTCGACCCGCTCGCCTACCGCGTGGACGTGCGAGAGGCGGGGCGTGTGGTGTGGTTCGACGCCCTGACCGGCAACGTCGACCGTTCCTGGCGCAACCCCAACATGCTGGTCTGGCACGGCGACCTGTGGCTCATCGACCACGGCGCCAGCCTGATCTGGCACCACAACTGGACCACCGCGGCCAAGGCGGCCGACAAGCCGTACGATGCCTCCGACCACGCCCTGGCGCCCATGGGCCCGGACATCGCCTCAGCCGCCGCCGAGCTGGCACCTCGGGTTACCGGGGAGCTGCTGGCCGAGTGCGCGGCCGACATTCCCGACGAGTGGCTGGCCGGCGAGCCCGGCTTCGACACGCCGGACGCGCTGCGCAGCGCCTACACCGAGGTGCTGGCCGCCCGGGCCGGTACGCTCCACGAGCGGATCACCGTCGGCGCCCCGAGCCAGAAGGGGCCTTCCAGGGCGCCCGGCTGGCTGAAGGACTGGGCAGACGCCGTCAGCGGGCTGAACAAGGGCGGAGGAGCGCGGTGAGCGGGCGGTTCGGCGGGCGTGACGTCTTCGAGTACGCCGTGCTGCGCGTCGTCCCCCGCATGGAGCGCGGCGAGATGATCAACGCCGGGGTCGTCGTCTACTGCCGCGCCCGGTCCTTCGTCACGGCCCGCACCCATCTGGACGTCGGACGGCTGCGGGCGCTCGATCCGCACGCCGATGTCGAGGGGGTGCGGGCGGCCCTGCACGCGGTGGAGTGCCTGTGCCGGGGCGGGGCGGAGGCCGGACAGGCGGCCGCCGACGACGCCGGACGGCGCTTCCGGTGGCTGGTCGCCCCCCGCTCCACCGTCCTCCAGCCGGGGCCGGTGCACACCGGGCTGACCGCCGACCCCGAGACGGAGACCGAACGGCTGCTGGAGGTGCTGGTGCGCTGAGAGGGCGCACCCGGCAGGCCCTCGGCGGGCTCGGTGCACCGGGGAGGCGGCGGCCCGGACGTGGGGGTGGGGTGGGCCTCACCGTGCCGGTGGCCGTTGACACAGCGTGTCCGTGCTTCTAGCGTCACGTCTGCCGAAGGTGCTAAGCGGTTGCTCACCCATTCGAGTGCGAGGAGAACCAGCATGCCCACCACCGAACAGCGTGTCGCGATCGTCACGGGCGGAGCCCGCGGGATCGGCGCCGCCACCGCCGTCCGGCTCGCCGCCGAGGGCCGGGCCGTCGCCGTGCTCGATCTGGACGAGTCGGCCTGCGCGGACGTTGTGGAGAAGATCAACGCGGTGGGCGGCCGGGCGCTGGCGGTCGGCTGCGACGTGTCGGACACCGAGCGGGTGGAGGCCGCCGTCGCGCGGGTCGCCGACGAGCTGGGCGCGCCGACCGTCCTGGTCAACAACGCCGGGGTACTCCGCGACAACCTGCTGTTCAAGATGAGCGACTCCGACTGGGACACCGTCATGAACGTGCACCTGCGCGGTGCCTTCCTGATGTCCCGGGCCTGCCAGAAGCACATGGTCGACGCCGGGTTCGGCCGGATCGTCAACCTCTCCTCCAGCTCCGCGCTGGGCAACCGGGGCCAGGTCAACTACGCCGCCGCCAAGGCCGGTCTGCAGGGCTTCACCAAGACCCTCGCCAAGGAGCTGGGCAAGTTCGGCATCACCGCCAACGCCGTTGCCCCCGGCTTCATCGTCACCGAGATGACCGCGGCCACCGCTGCCCGTGTCGGCATGGACTTCGAGGACTTCCAGAAGGCCGCCGCCTCCCAGATCCCCGTCCAGCGCGTGGGCAGGCCCGAGGACATCGCGAACGCCATCGCGTTCTTCACCGGCGAGGAGTCCGGTTTCGTCTCCGGCCAGGTGATGTACGTGGCCGGCGGCCCCCTCAACTGACGGCCGCCGACGGCCGCACCGCGAAAACGACGGAACGGAAAGAACAGCTCATGGCAGTGCAGGACAGCGGCAAGGTCGCTCTGATCACCGGAGCGAGCCGGGGCATCGGCTACGGCATCGCCGAGGCGCTCGTGGCCCGCGGCGACCGGGTGTGCATCACGGGCCGCAACGAGGACGCCCTCGCGGAGGCCGCGGAGCGGCTCGGCGCGGACCGGGCCATCGGCGTCGCCGGAAAGGCCCACGACGAGGCCCACCAGGCGGAGGCCGTCGAACGCACCATGGAGGCGTTCGGCCGCGTCGACCACCTGGTCAACAACGCGGGCACCAACCCGGTCTTCGGGCCCATCGCGGAACTGGACCTGAACGTCGCCCGCAAGGTCTTCGACACCAACGTCCTCTCCGCGCTCGGGTTCGCCCAGCGCACCTGGGCGGCCTGGCAGAAGGAGCACGGCGGCACCATCGTCAACATCGCCTCCGTAGCCGGGCTGTCGGCCTCGCCCTTCATCGGCGCATACGGCATCAGCAAGGCCGCGATGGTCAACCTCACCCTCCAGCTCGCCCACGAGCTGTCGCCGGGCGTGCGGGTCAACGCCATCGCCCCGGCCGTGGTGAAGACGAAGTTCGCCGCCGCGCTCTACGAGGGGCGCGAGGAGGAGGTGGCCCGGGGCTACCCGATGGGGCGGCTGGGGACCCCCGAGGACATCGGGGGAGCGGCGGCCTTCCTCACCTCCGGCGACTCCGGCTGGATCACCGGCCAGACCCTCGTGGTCGACGGCGGGATCTTCCTCAACGCCGGGGTCGGGTGACCCCCTGGCCCCGGAGCGCCGCGACGGCGGGCCGGGGCCCGCACCGTTCCGGCGCCGCGAGGCCCCCTCGAAGGGGCCT
>NZ_JAJFAU010000122.1:0-6616 GCF_022614595.1 Streptomyces sp. CNQ085 | reverse complement strand
CCCCCCCCCCCCCCCCCCCCCCCCCCCCCCCCCCCCCCCCCCCCCCCCCCCCCCCCCGGTGCGCGTCCTGAAACGGCTCCCGTACTCTGTGCGACCGCCCGGTCCGCCGCGGACAAAGTCCTGATCTTGCCCGGTCCAGAAGCCTGTCAGCCCCGTCATATGCTGCGGTAGGGTCTGCCACGTCCTCGGCACGACAGGCCCGTTGAGACCCTGCCGTACGTGTGGTGGCGCGCGCTCCGCACAGTGGCGCGCGCTCCGTCCCGTCAGCCGGTGGATCCCCCACAGCAAGCCAGGCAGTAGTGGCATCCAGTGGCATCTAGTGGCATAGCCGACCGAGGAGCGTGCAAGTGTTCAGCCAGAACAAGCCTCTGAAGGGCGCAGTCGTGCTGGTGACAGTGGCCCTGCTCGCTGGATGCGGCTCGCTGCTCGGTGAGGACGAGAACGAGGAGGCCATCGTGGTCGGCACCACGAGCACGCCGAGCGTCCTCGACCCGGCCGGCGCCTGGGACGGTTCGTGGGAGCTGTACCGGAACATCTACCAGACCCTGCTGCACTTCCCGAGCTCCAGCGGCACCCCGGAGGCCGACGCCGCCCAGCGCTGCGGTTTCACCGACGCCGTCAGCAGCGTCTACCGGTGCGTCCTGAAGAAGGACCTGACGTTCTCCAACGGCAACGAGCTGGACGCGGAGGCGGTCAAGTACTCCATCGAGCGCACCCTGAGGATCAAGGCGCCCACCGGTCCCGCCCAGTTGCTGCAGAGCGTCGACCGCATCGAGACCTCCGGCGAGCGGACGATCATATTCCACCTCAAGCGACCGGACGCGACCTTCCCGCTGGTCCTGGCCACCCCCGCCGCGTCCATCGTCGACCCCGCCGCATACCCGGCCGACCGGCTGCTGGAGACGGACAAGACCAGTGGCTCCGGGCCCTACCTGCTCGACGGCTACGAGGAGGACGAGCGGGCCGAGCTGGTCAGGAACCAGACCTACAAGGGCTCCGCGGAGGTCAAGAACGACGCCGTGACCGTCCGCTACTTCAAGGACTCGGTCAAGATGGTCGAGCACCTCAAGAGCGGCGAGGTCGACCTCATCTACCGCGGCCTGACCCCCGAACAGATCGACGACTTCGGGAAGAACCGCAGCGATCACCCGGACATCAAGCTCAACGAGGTCTACGGCACCGAGATCCGCTACCTGGTGTTCAACCCGCAGCACGACTCGGTCGCCGAGCCGGCCGTCCGCAGGGCGATCGCCCAGATCATCGACCGCAAGGCCCTGGTCCGCAACGTCTACAAGCGCACCGCCGCCCCGCTGTACTCCATGGTCCCCGGCGGGATCACCGGCCATACCAGCGCCTTCCACGAGGAGTACGGCGAGCCCAGCGTGGAGAAGGCCCGCGGCATGCTGGGCCAGGCCGGGATCGACGGGAAGGTGAAGCTGACCCTCTGGTACACCACCGACCGCTACGGTGCGACGACCGCCGAGGAGTTCGCCGAGATCGAGCGGCAACTGGAGGCCTCCGGACTGTTCGAGGTCACCTTGGAGGGCCGCGAGTGGCGCGACTTCCAGGAGGGCATCACCGAGGGGCGGTACCCGGTGTTCGGCCGCGGCTGGTTCCCCGACTTCCCGGACGCGGACAACTACATCTCGCCGTTCGTCGGCGAGGAGAACGCCCTGGGCACCCCGTACGAGCACGACGTCCTGACCGGCACGCTGCTGCCCAGATCCCGCAAGGAGAGCGACCGGGGCGCGGCCGGCGCAGCCTTCACCCAGGCGCAGAAGATCCTGGCCGAGGACGCCCGCCTGCTGCCCCTGTGGCAGGGAAAGCTCTACATCGCCGCGCACAAGGACATCGCCGGCGTGGAGTGGAGCATCGACTCCTCGACGATCATGCGGCTGTGGGAACTCGACCGCAAGAAGAGCTGGTGACCCGCGCGGGCGGGCGGTCACCGGCGGCCGCTCGCCGCTGACCGCCCGCCCGCGCGGCATGACTGTCAGCGGTCACCGGTACGTTCTGGGGGCACGCGCCCGGTCCGGGCGCGCGGAACCGACACCGGAGGTCTGTCCCACGTGAACGCCATGCTGCCCGAGTCCTGGCAGAAGGTCCTCGGCGACGAGCTGGAGAAGCCCTACTTCAGGGAGCTAACCGAGTTCGTCGAGGACGAGCGGGCACGCGGGCCGGTCTACCCGCCCCGGGAAGAGGTCTTCGCGGCACTGGAGGCCACTCCGTACGAGCAGGTCAAGGTCCTCGTCCTCGGGCAGGACCCGTACCATGGCGAGGGGCAGGGCCACGGGCTGGCGTTCTCGGTACGGCCCGGGGTGCGGACCCCGCCGTCTTTGCGCAACATCTACAAGGAACTGCGGGCGGACCTGGGCTGCCCCGTCCCGGACAACGGCTATCTGATGCCGTGGGCGAAGCAGGGTGTGCTCCTGCTCAACGCGGTGCTGACGGTCCGGGCCGGGGAGGCCAACTCCCACAAGGGCAAGGGCTGGGAGAAGTTCACGGACGCGGTGATCCGCGCCGTGGGCGCCCGCCCCGACCCGGCCGTCTTCGTGCTGTGGGGCAACTACGCGAAGAAGAAGCTGCCGCTGATCGACACCGACCGGCACACGGTGGTCCAGGGCGCGCACCCCTCGCCGCTGTCGGCGAAGAAGTTCTTCGGGTCGCGCCCCTTCAGCCGGATCGACGAGGCGATCGCGGCGCGGGGGCACACGCCGATCGACTGGTGCCTCCCCGGTCTCGGCTCCTGAGCGTCTGCCCGGAGGCGGGCCGGCCCGCTCCTGGACCGGCTCAGCCCAGCTCGTAGTCGAAGGCGTAGGCGACGGACGGCTCGCCGTGCACGGCGGTGAAGCCGCCCGTCCCCCGCAGCCCGGCCAGCTCACCGGTGGCCGAGCCGGGCACCACCTCGAAGACGCAGCGCACGGCGCCCTTCTCGTCGAAGGTGCCGTGCTCGGCGAGCACGAAGGAGCCCACGCGCCCGTCGAGGGCGCCGGAGAGCAGCTCGTGGCCGGTGAAGCTCCCGGCGGTGCCGGGCTCTCCCGCGGTGTAGACGATGGTGTACGCGCACGAGGTCCCGGTGGCCTCGATGCCGCCGGTGAAGTGGTTGGTGACGACGGCGGAGGCCAGCTTCGGGCCGCTCCCCGTGATGTCACCGCCGCCGGTCTCCGCGACGACCGTCTCCTGCCAGTCGGCGAAGGTGAAGCTGCCGGTGGTGTGCGTGGTCATGGAACTCCTCACAGGGGGCGCCGCGGGCCCTTCCCGCGCCGGCCGCCACCACTGTCCCGCCCGTACCTGACACCTCCTGTCAGGTACAGGCGGCAGACTGTCGCCATGCGTGCCGACCGCCTCCTGCAGATGCTCCTGCTGCTCCAGAACCGGGGCCGGATGACCGCACCGGAACTCGCCGCCGAGCTGGAGGTCTCGGTCCGCACTGTCTACCGCGACGCCGAGGCGCTCGTCGCCTCCGGCGTGCCGCTGACCGCCGGGCGGGGACCTGAGGGCGGCTACCGCCTGATGGAGGGCTACCGCACCCGGCTGACCGGCCTCACCGGCGAGGAGGCCGACTCCCTGTGGCTCGCCGGGATGCCGGGCGCCGCGGCCGAACTGGGGCTGGGAGCCGAACTGGCGACCGCCCAGCTCAAGCTGCGCGCCGCGCTCCCCGCGCAGCTCGCCGAGCGCACCCGGCGCGTCTCCGAGCGCTTCCACCTCGACGCCCCGGCCTGGTTCCGGGACGCCGACCCCGTACCGCACCTGGCGCGCGCGGCCGAGGCCGTCTGGGAGCAGCGGACGGTGGGTGTGCGCTACCGCCGCTGGAAGGGCGAGGTGCGTCGTGAGCTGCATCCGCTCGGGCTCGTCCTCAAAGGCGGCATCTGGTACCTCGTCGCCCGGTCCGCTCCCGGCCCGGAAGACGGCGGTGGAGCCCGGCCGGGCGAGGAGGTGCGAACCTACCGGGTCTCGCGCGTCCTCGCCCTCGACGGGCCGGGCGAGCGCTTCGAACGGCCCGCCGGCTTCGGCCTGGCGGCGTACTGGGCCGAGACCAAGGGGCGCCTGGAGACCGGCCGACTGCGGGACGAGGCGCTGCTGCGGCTCTCCCCGCGCGGCCTGGGGCTGCTGCCCATCCTGTTCGGCGCGGTGGGCGCGAGGGCGGCCCGTGAGGCGGACGGGCCGGACGGCGACGGCTGGGCGCGGGTGCTCCTCCCCGTGGAGAGCACCCCCGTGGCGGTGAGCGACCTGCTCCGGCTCGGCGCGGAGGCGGAGGTGCTCGGCCCGGCCGGGCTGCGCGCGGCGGTGGCGCGGGAGGTGGAAGTTCTGGCGAGCAGGTACGGACGGGGCACCGGTGAGAGCGCCTGAGGGCCGCGGCGGCCCTTGGCGGTTAGCGTCGGAGGACGGCGCGGGAAGTGCTTCCGCGTCACCGGTACCGGCACCACCGCACAGGAGAGCCCGTGGCGGAGCATCGGCAGGAGACGGGGGCGGCGGGGGAGGAGGGGAGCGCGGCGGGCGAGCCGCTGCCGACCAGGATCGGCCAGGCGGTCATCCTGCACCGCGGCGGGGACCGGGAGGAGGCGCGCAACCGGCTGGCGCGCCTGTGGGAGGAGACGGGCGAGGACGGCGACCCGTTCCACCGCTGCGCCATCGCCCACTATCTGGCCGGCGCCCAGGACGATGCCGTGGCCGGGATCGAGTGGGACCGGCGCGCCCTGGCCGTCGCGGAGACCCGGGCCGGGGACCGGGTGGCCGTGCGGGCCCTGCTTCCCTCGCTCCATCTGAGCCTGGCCGCCGGCCACGCCGGGCTCGGTGACCGCACCGCCGCCCGGCGCGAACTGGCCCGGGCCCGTGCGAGGGCCGAGGAGTTGCCCGAGGACGCGTACGGGGCGGGCATCAGGGCCGCCATCGGAAGTCTGGCGCGGCGACTGGCGGTTGCCGGAGGGCCGCCGGATCAGTCGCCGTAGACCTGGCGGCAGGTCCGGGCCGGTTCGCCGTCCGCGGCCCAGCCGCCGTACGCCTCCCCGAGCCCGCACACGTCCGGGCCGGGCCGCCCGGTGGTGCTGCCGGGGGTGCGCCCCGGCCGTCGGGGCGCCGGACGGGCGGTGGGCCGGCGGGCCGGGGCGGACGCGGATGAGGCACTGGAGCGGGGCCGGGGGGAGGCGCCGGGGCTCTCCGGGCCGTCCTCGACCCTGGTGAGGGCCTCCCGTGGGGGGCCGGGGGCCCGCGGTGGTTCGGTGTCCCGCCGCGGCAGGGCGGGGCCGCTGGGCCGGGGAGGCGGCCCGCTCTCCTCCGGCCGCTGACCGCCCGCCACCGTGACGCACCCCGAGACGGCCGCCAGGGCGGCTCCGGCCAGGAGCAGGGCACTCCTCACATGTCGCACGCCGCCCACTGTGCTGCACCGCGCGGCCGCTGGGAACTCCCCGCAGGAGTGATGCGAGTGGCTCATGTGTTTCCTGTGCCTGGTGCGGCAAGCGCGCCCTGTGCGACAGGTGACCGTCCCCGCCCGCCCCGCGTACAGCCGCGTATGCTGCCGGTCCGGGGGAACGCGGGACGGCGGCGGAACGGCCGTGCCCGAGCGCCCCGGACAGCGCCGGACGGCGCCGGAGTTACGGCGAAACCAAGGGGGTCCCCGTGAAGGTCGCAGTGATCGGACTCGGCGACATCGCGCAGAAGGCGTATCTGCCGGTGCTCACCGCCCGGCCGGGGCTGGAGCTCCATCTGCACACCCGCACCGGCGCCACCCTGGAGCGAACGGCCGAGGCCCACCGGATCCCCGGCCCGCAGCGGCACACGGATCTGGACGGACTGATCGCGGCCGGCCCCGACGCGGCCTTCGTCCACGCGCCGACGGCCGAGCACCCCGCGATCGTCGCCCGGCTGCTGGAGGCCGGGGTGCCCACCTACGTCGACAAGCCGCTGGCCTACACCCTGGCCGAGTCCGAGTACCTGGTGCGCCTGGCCGGCCGGCGGCGCGTCCCGCTCGCCGTCGGTTTCAACCGCCGCCACGCACCCGGCTACGTCCAGTGCCTGGAGCACCCGCGCGATCTGATCCTGATGCAGAAGAACCGCGTCGGGCTGGCCGCCGATCCGCGCGAGGTGGTCTACGACGACTTCATCCACGTCATCGACACCCTCCGCTTCCTGCTGCCCGGGCAGGCCGGGCACATCGACGTCCGCGCCCGGGTCAGGGACGGGCTCCTGCACCATGTGGTGCTCCAGATGTCCGGCGACGGCTTTACCGCGATCGGGGCGATGAACCGCATGAGCGGCAGTGCGGAGGAGATCCTGGAGGTCTCCGGGCGGGACGCCAGGCGCCAGGTGCTCAACCTCGCCGAGATCGTCGACCACAAGGGCCAGCCCAGCATCCGCCGGCGCGGGGACTGGGTGCCGGTGGCCCGCCAGCGCGGCATCGAGCAGACCGCCTCGGCCTTTCTCGACGCCGTGCGCGCCGGGCGGCACCTGGACGCCGAGGACGCGCTGCGCACCCACGAGCTGTGCGAACGGGTGGTCACCGCCGTGCTGGAGCAGGCCGGGTAGCCGCCCCCCGCGCCCCTGGCCGGCTTCCGCGCGGCCCGTGCCGGGAACGGCGCACCGCCGCCACGGCCGCCGCCGACAGCAGCGAGCCCAGCGC
>NZ_JAJFAU010000121.1 GCF_022614595.1 Streptomyces sp. CNQ085 | reverse complement strand
CGCGGCGGGTGTGCCGCGCACCGGCTGCGACGGCACGGGCATCACCGTCGTCTCGCCGTCGCCCTGCGCGTCCCGCGCGCCGCCCCGGGTGTCCTGGGAATCACGCACCTCCCGGGCGCCCTGTTCCCGGTCGCTCCGCTTCCGCCGGGCCGCCGCCTTCGCCGGGTCGGGGGAGCCGACCGGCACCTCCAGGACGTAGGCGCTGCCGTCCCCCGCCCCGGGCACCCGGTGGGTCTGGAGCACACCGCCGTGCCGCCGCACGATCCCGCGCACCAGCGGCTCGTGCACCGGGCTGCCGCCGCCGTACGGGCCGCGCACCTCGATACGCACCACATCCCCGCGCTGCGCCGCCGCGACTACGATCGTCGAGTCGCCGGAGGCGGGGCCCTGCGCGTTGCCGGTCGCGTCCACGCCGGCCACGTCCGCGACCAGATGGGCCAGCGCCTGCGCCAGCCGCGCCGGGTCCACCTCCACCTCGACGGGCGGGGCGTGCACCGCGAACTGCGCGCGTCCGGGGCCGATCAGCTCGATGGCGCCCTCGACACCGGCCGAGACCACCTCGTCCAGCGATACCGTCTCGCGCGCGAGCCGCTCGGCGCCCGTGTCCAGCCGCTGGTAGCCCAGCACGTTGTCCACGAGCGTGGTCATGCGCGCGTAGCCGGCGGCCAGATAGTGCAGCGTCTGGTTCGCCTCCGGCCACAACTGCCCGGCCGGATCGGCCGCCAGCCCGCCCAGCTCGCCGCGGAGCTGCTCCAGCGGCCCGCGCAGTCCGCTCTCCAGTACGGCCAGCAGCTGCTCGTGGCGTGCGACGAGGGCGTCGTAGGAGGTGCGGTCGGTGAAGGCGAGCACCGCGCCGACGAGCTGGTCGCCGTCGCGCACCGGCGCGGTCGTCATGTCGACCGGTACCGCGCGGCCGTCCTTGGTCCACAGCACCTGTCCGCGCACCCGGTGCTTGCGTCCGGAGCGCAGGCTGTCGGCGAGCGGCGTCTCCTCCCACGGCAGCCGGCTGCCGTCGGGGCGCGAGTGGTGGACGAGCGGGTGGAGCCTCTGCCCGCCCAGCTCGCCGGCCCGGTGGCCGAGGATCTGCGCGGCGGCCGGGTTGACCAGGACGACCCTGCCCTCGGTGTCCACGCCCACCACGCCCTCGGCGGCGGCGCGCAGGATCATCTCGGTCTGGCGCTGCTGCCGGGCCAGCTCGGCCTCGGTGTCGACGGTGCCGGTGAGGTCGCGGACGACGAGCATGAGCAGCTCGTCCCCGGTGTAGCTGTTGCCGTGGTCGGCGAAGGCCGCCTCGAAGGACGACTCGTAGGGGGTACGCCCGTCCTCCAGGTTGGCACTGGTCACCTCGACCATGAACTGCGCGCCGTCGGTGCGCCGGGCCACCATCCGCGTCGGTTTGGTGCGGGGCTGGGGGGCGTCGTCGGGGCGGCGCATCGAGCCGGGGATGAGCTTGGAGTCGAACTCCGGGAGCAGGTCGAGCAGTCCGCGCCCGACCAGGGCGGTGCCCGGCGACTCGAAGACCTCCAGGGCGATGCTGTTGGCGTTGACGACCGTGCCGTTGCAGTTCACCAGGAGCAACGCGTCCGGCAGTGCGTCGAGTATGGCTGCGAGGCGAGCAGCGCCTCGGGACGGCCTGCTGCTCACGACGACGCATCCTCCCTGCTGACCAGCTGGTGCACCGTGGCAGCGCCGGGAACGGGGCCGGGACCGAAATCCGGACTGGGACCAGAGCCGGACCGGTGCGCCGTGTCTCCCGCGCGTGCCACTTGAGGGGAAGTCTACGGCCAGCGGTGGCGGAAGCGACGGCGGATGCGTGGGGAGGGTGGGGAGAACGCGGGCCCGGGGCCGGGTCGGCGTATGAGGTCCGTCACTCCCCCGCTTCCTCCGCGAGCTCCTCCGAGCCGGGGAGAGCGGGCACGAGGGCGTCCCAGCGGGCGATCTCGCAGCCGTCCGTACGCCGGAACGAGGCGTCCACCCGCTGCCCGTGCCAGACCCCGGTGATGCGGGCGGTGGCCGGGCCGCCGTGGATCTGGGCGCACATCGCGTCCGCGGGGACGGGCCGCCAGGGGTCGCGAGGCCCCCGGGCGGCCCGGTCGACGGCCTCGCAGGCGGCGAGGGCGTCGGGGTGGCTGCCGCCGGCGGGGTGGCAGTCGAGGGTGTGCGCCCGCCGGGACGGGGCCCCGCCCCCGCGTACTCCGCGCGGCGCGGTGTGCGGTGCCATGACGCCGTCCGGGGAGACGGAGACGGTGATGGTGAGCCGGTCCTCCCGGGCGGCCGGCATCACGGGGTCGGGTGCGGGCACCGGCGTGGGCCCGGGTTCGGGCACGGGCCAGGGCCGGGCAGAGGCCGGTACGGCGAAGGACGCGGCGGAGACGGGGGTGAGTACGGCGGCGAGCACGGTGGCCCCGGTGATGACCGCGGCGGTACGGCGGTGCGGCATGGCGGCTCCTGCGGAGGTGTGGTGCGGGCGGACCCGCGCGACTGAGGTTCTTCCCTGCCCCGTTCAACGCGCTACCGCGCACGCCGTTGCGCACCTCCACCCGCCCGCCGCACCGCCGGTGCCGCCACCAGGGGCAAAGCCCTTTGCCGGGGAACCCGCCGGCCGGGTACCGTGGGGTCCGATTGGAGACAGCCCCCGGGCTGTGCCATCATCAGCACACACGTCGCGGTGACGCGGCGCGTGGGGAGGCTTCGCCTAGTCTGGTCTATGGCGCCGCACTGCTAATGCGGTTTGGGCCTTAAAGCCCATCGAGGGTTCAAATCCCTCAGCCTCCGCTCTGATCGTCATGATCACCGAAGCCCCGGCCCGTATGGCCGGGGCTTCTTCCGTTTCCGTTCCGAGGGTAGGCGGCGGAGGCCGTGAACGCCTTCCGCCGGGCATCACCGCAGGTCGGGCCGGGTGGGTCGAATGGATTTCACCTCTGGGCGGAGGTCATGTAATGTTGTTCCCGCAACGCCGACCGGCAAGGAAAGAGCCGGGAAGCCAAGCGCTCGTAGCTTAACGGATAGAGCATCTGACTACGGATCAGAAGGTTGCAGGTTCGAATCCTGCCGAGCGCGCAGCAGATGAGGGGCCCCGCCGGATCCGGCGGGGCCCCTCATCTGTGTGCCGGAGGTGCGGGGTCCGTGTAGCCCACCGGGAGGCAGTCGTTCGCACGGGGCGGGGATTTGTCCTACTGCGATGTTTCACGGGAAACATCGGGCCCCGTCCGGGTGGCCCGCGGGGTGACCACACCGAACAGGGCCGGACCGCGGGTGCGCTTCCGGTCCTGTGGGGTCGCGGGGCGGCAGGGGTCAGACGGACCGGCCGGCGGTGGCTCCTTCGGACCGCCGCTCCCTGTCCCCGGCCTGTTCGGCTTCGACCTTCTCGATCTCGATCTGCTCGTCGAGCCGGGTGCGCAGCGGCACTTCCCTGACGAACAGGACCAGCAGCAGCGCGATCACCCCCATCGGGGCGGCGTAGAGGTAGATGTCGGCCACACCGTGACCGTACGCGCTCTCGACGACCGTGCGGACCGGGCCGGGGAGGGCGTCCAGGTCCGGGATGGCGCTGCCGTCGCCGCCGGTCGCCCCCTCGGGCCTGACGCCCAGTTTCGTCATGCCGTCGGTGACGTAGGCGGTGATGCGGTGGGCGAGCACCGCACCGAGCACCGAGACACCCACCGCGCCGCCGAGGGAGCGGAAGAAGGCGAGTACGGAGCTGGCCGCGCCCAGTTCGGAGAGGGCGACCTGGTTCTGGGTGGCCAGGACGAGGTTCTGCATCATCATGCCGACGCCGGCGCCCAGCAGCGCCATGGAGACGGCGATCTGCCAGTACGGGGTGTCGTACCGCATCGTGCCCAGCAGGCCGAGTCCGGCCGTCAGCAGGACGCCGCCGGACACCAGCCATATCTTCCAGCGGCCGGTGCGGGTGATGACCAGGCCGGAGAGGGTGGAGAGGACGAACAGCCCGCCGATCATCGGGATCGTCAGCACACCGGACATCGTGGGCGACTCGCCGCGGGCGAGCTGGAAGTACTGACTGAGGAAGACGGTCGCGCCGAACATCGCGGTGCCGACGAAGAGTGAGGCCAGCGAGGTGAGCGTGATCGTGCGGTTACGGAACAGGCCCAGCGGGATGATCGGTTCGGCGGCGCGCGATTCGGTGACGACGAAGGCCAGGGTCAGCAGAAGCGCGGCTCCGACCATCGTGTACGTCTGCCAGGACAGCCAGTCGTAGCTGTTTCCGGCCAGTGTCACCCATATCAGCAGCAGGGAGACGGCGGCGGTGACGAGGGAGGCGCCCAGCCAGTCCACCTTCACATTCTCCCGCTTCACCACGGGCAGGTGCAGCGTCTTCCGGAGGACGATCAGGGCGAGGACGGCGAAGGGTACGCCGACGTAGAAGCACCAGCGCCAGCCGAGCCAGGGGGTGTCGGTGATCACGCCGCCGAGCAGCGGTCCGCCGACGGTGGCGACGGCGAAGGTGGCGCCCAGGTAGCCGCTGTAGCGGCCGCGCTCACGTGGGGGGATCATCGCGGCGATGATGATCTGGGAGAGCGCTGCCAGACCGCCCGCCCCCAGGCCCTGCACCGCACGGAAGGCGATCAGGGTGCCGGTGTCCTGTGCCAGGCCGGCTCCGGCGGAGGCCAGTACGAAGAGCACCAGCGCCGACTGCACCAGCAGCTTCTTGCTGTAGAGGTCGGCGAGCTTGCCCCACAGCGGAGTGGAGGCGGTCATGGTCAGCAGCGCCGCCGTGACCACCCAGGTGTACGCGCTCTGGCTGCCGCCCAGGTCCGAGATGATCCGGGGGAGGGCGTTGGAGACGACCGTCGAGGACAGGACGGAGACGAACATGCCGAGCAGCAGCCCGGACAGCGCCTCCAGGATCTGGCGGTGCGTCATGGGCACCTGTTCGGCGCCCGGGGCGGTGCGGGCGGTGCCGTCCTTCAGTGTCTCCGAAGGTGTGGACGTTGCCATGCGCTCCTTGCTTTCCGTGTCTCTTCCGGCGGCGGGTGGCGTGCCGCGGCACGCTGTGGGGCCGCGGTCCGGGCGGCCCGGACGGCTGTGCGCCCGGGCACGGTGGTGCGGGGTGTGCGGTGATCAGATGTGCGCGGCGGCCGCGGGGTGCGGTGGGAGGGGGCGGGCGCTCCGGGAGGCGGTGCGGCAGCCGCAGTCGCCGAAGCTCGCGCGCAGCCTCGCCAGCAGCTCGGTGAGACGGGTCACGTCCTCCTCCGGCCAGTCGCCGAGGAGGTGCGCGAGCGTCTCGCTGGTGCGGTGGTGCATGTCGGCCAGCATCTGCTCGCCGCTCCCGGTCAACCGCAGCAGCCGGACCCGGCCGTCGAGGGGGTCGGGCCGGCGGTCGACCCAGCCGCGCTCGACGGCGTACGTGACGTGGCGGCTGGTGACGGACATGTCGATGCCCAGCAGATCGGCGAGCCGCGTCATCCGCATCTCACCGTGCCGCCCCAGCAGCGTCAGCACGACCGCCGGCGCGGGCGGGCAGTCGTGCGGAAGGTTACGGGCCAGTTCGCGCCGGACGGCGCCGACGGAGCCGAGTTCCCGGGCCAGGTCCTCGTAGGGAGTGTGTGCTGTCACCGGGTCCTCCTCACGGCCGCAGAGATCGTTGCTTGCTACAAACATATGTTCGTTGGTTGCGGCAAGCAAACGAATTCGGGCGTGAGGGGGCAAACACTTGCCCAAGGAAAGGTGTGCCCCGTGCCAAGCTCCGCGCCGAGCCCCCGTGTCGGGTCCACGGCGCTGTTGTACGGCGGGGCAGGTATGTGACCGGGGGTGACCGGCGACCGGCTCGTTCGCTAGGGTCCGGAGGCATGGCTCACAACCCTCATGCACCCCAGGGTCCGGCAGGCGGCCAGGACCCGGCCGGCAGCACCCAGATGTTCCGCGCCTTCGTCGACGAGGACGGACCGCGTCCGCCCGCCGCGACCCGGTCCTCCGGCCCCAGGGTCGGTCTGATCGTGGGGATCGCCGCGGTCCTCGTGGTCATCGCGGCGGTCGTCTGGTTCGCCCTCTCCTGAGGGCTTCCGGGTGGGGCGGCCTCGTGCCGCTCCGCCCGGCCCTGTCCCGCTCCGTGAGGAGAGGCGGGGGATCACCGGGACGGAGGCGAACGCGGACGGCCACCGGGACGGTGTCGTACCGTCCGGCGGCCGTCCGCGTCTTCGTGCCGTTCCCCGTGCCGCTTCCCCGTGCCGAGCCTCCGCGCCGGTCGCCCCGTGCGGGGGCGGGCCGTCACTCCTCCGAGGTCAGGCCCTCTCTGAGCTGCGCGAGCGTACGGGTCAGCAGCCGCGAGACGTGCATCTGGGAGATGCCGACCCGCTCGCCGATCTGCGACTGCGTCATGTTTCCGAAGAAACGCAGCATGATGATCTGCCGCTCACGCGGCGGGAGCTTGGCGAGCAGCGGCTTGAGTGACTCGCGGTACTCGACGCCCTCCAGCGCGCTGTCCTCGTACCCCAGCCGGTCGGCGAGGGAGCCCTCGCCGCCCTCCTCCTCCGGAGCGGGGGAGTCCAGGGAACTGGCCGTGTAGGCGTTGCCCACGGCCAGCCCGTCCACCACGTCCTCCTCGGACACCCCGAGGGCGGCGGCCAGTTCGGTCACTGTCGGGGAGCGGTCGAGCTTCTGCGACAGTTCGTCGCCGGTCTTGGTGAGCGCCAGGCGCAGCTCCTGCAGGCGCCGGGGGACGCGCACCGACCAGGAGGTGTCACGGAAGAAGCGCTTGATCTCGCCGACGACCGTCGGCATCGCGAACGTGGGGAACTCCACGCCCCGTTCGCAGTCGAAGCGGTCGATGGCCTTGATCAGACCGATGGTGCCGACCTGGACGATGTCCTCCATCGGCTCGTTGCGGCTGCGGAAGCGGGCCGCCGCGTACCGCACGAGCGGGAGGTTCAGCTCGATGAGGGTATCTCGGACGTAGACGCGTTCCGGACTGTCGGCGTCGAGTGCGGCGAGCCGCTGGAACAGGGAGCGGGAGAGGGTCCGGGTGTCGATGGCGTCGCAGTCTGAGGGAACGTACGGTGCGTCGTCGGCCTTGGTGTCGGGCTCGGCGAGCACCTTCGAGCTGCCCAGTTCTACGGACATGCCACCCCCTTGAGGTCGCGGACGGATCGCGGCGGCGCCCTCGGGTGTGAGGGAGGCACCTCCCGGTCAATACCGGCGGCGCCGTCGCGGCAAACGCACTTCTCGCAGAATGTCACAAGTCAGCAACACGATGTAGCCCCTTATCGATAAAACTGCACAGCCCGGGACGGGGTACGCCCGGACGAGTGTCCTTCGCCGGAGTTACGCGTCGATGGAGTTTGCGGCCCGGAGCCGGGCGAAGCTCCGCGACAGCAGCCGGGACACGTGCATCTGGGACACACCCAGCTCCGCGCTGATCTGCGACTGCGTCAGGTTCCGGTAGTACCGCAGCAGCAGGATCCGCTGCTCCCGTTCGGGGAGCTGGACGAGCAGGTGCCGCACCAGGTCGCGGTGTTCCACGCCGTCCAGGGCCGGATCCTCGTAGCCGAGCCGGTCGATCAGCCCGGGCATGCCGTCCTCGCGCTCCTGGGCGGCCTCCAGGGACGTGGCGCGGTAGGCGCGCCCGGCCTCCAGACAGGCCAGGACGTCCTCCTCGGCGATCCGCAGCCGCTCGGCGATCTCGGCGGTGGTCGGCGAGCGGCCGTGCAGCACGGTCAGGTCCTCCGTCGCGCCGCTGACCTGCACCCACATCTCGTGCAGCCGGCGCGGTACGTGCACGGTGCGGACGTTGTCGCGGAAGTAGCGCCGGATCTCGCCGACGATCGTCGGCATCGCGAAGGTGGGGAACTGCACCCCGCGTCCGGGGTCGAAACGGTCGATGGCGTTGATCAGGCCGATGGTGCCGACCTGGACGACGTCCTCCATCGGCTCGTTGCGGCTGCGGAAGCGGGCGGCGACGTAGCGGACGAGGGGCAGGTTGGCCTCGATGAGGGCCCCGCGCACCCGTTCGTGCTCGGAGGAGCCGGGTTCCAGTCCGGAGAGCCGCTCGAAGAGCACCTGGGTCAGGGCGCGGGTCTCCGCGCTCCGACGGCTGGGGGCTGCCCCCGTCGGGGTCCGGGGAAGGGTCTGCGTGACCGCCACCGTTCGTCCAACCCCTTCACGGTTGTCTCATCCGGCGAAAGCGGTCATAGCATCACAAGGTATATGCGCCGTGGGCAAGCACCGCACGGCTTCGTGTTGGTGCGGTGCGCGCACGGCGGACGGCCGTCCGGGGGTGCCCTCCGGGGCGGCGGACCGGGGTTCGCGGGAGCGGACTCGTACGGGCGGGCCCGTTCAGTTCACCAGTTCGGTCATGAAGGTTCCGACGCCCTTCGCGGCGCCGGAGATGCCCTCGAAGCCGATGCCGACGAGTTCGGCGGAACGGTCGGGGGAGGTGATGATCGAGTACAGGATGAAGACGAGGAGTGTGTAGAGCACGACCTTCTTCACGTCCACGGCGCTTGCCTCTCCCCCCGACATCCCCGAGCACCCCGGGTGCCCCGAACACAGGACCGCCCAGGCGGTCGCGAGAGTCTAACCGGCGCGGACCGGCGCTCCCAGGGGCGGCGCGAGCCGTGCCGTACGCCGGGGGCGGGGGCGTGGGGGCGGAACACGTCGAAGGGCCCCCTCGGAGGGGGCCCTTCGACCGCGCGGTAGCGGTGGGATTTGAACCCACGGTGGAGTTGCCCCCACACTCGCTTTCGAGGTCTGTTCGCACCAGCCAGCGCTTCGTTCGTCAGCGTTCACCCGTGGTCGGAACTGGGTGGAAGTGGCCCGCTTGGGCGCCGCTGAACGCCCCTGAACAGGAGTGAATGAGACGAGAACTGAGACGGGTCTCGTTAAAGCTCAGGACTTCCCCGCTCCCCCACCTCTGGCCCCGGTAGAGAGCTGAAACACTCGGGGGTGGCGGGGGTGGCAGTTGCCGCATCTGCATCTGTTCAAGCGGGCCTCAGCGGTCTGTGACACTGTGACAGGTGTGACACTCCCCCGTGTTCCAGCCTTATCCTTCGCCAGCAGTAGCTCAGGCCAGCTTCAGGGGTATGTGACTGTCTCCTGCTCCGGTGATGTGTACAGCTCCAGGCTGGGACTGTTGTGCGAATTGCAGAGCCGATGTGCTGATGTCGTCTAGCTTGACTTGGTGCGCAAATCGACCAGAGGAGGCGGTATGGGCGGATGGTCCGAGTCTTGGGAAGTGAGTAAAATCCGCATGCGGCCGTGATAGAACCGCAGGTCAAGAAGCGTGCTCCCCGCACCCGCGGGGATGGTCCCCGTCAGCATGGGCGCAGGGTGGCACCCGCACCGTGCTCCCCGCACCCGCGGGGATGGTCCCACCGATCGGGGCAACCAGCGCCCCAAGAAGCCGTGCTCCCCGCACCCGCGGGGATGGTCCCTACTCGCCCGCGCCCAGCGAGGCGCACTCTCCGTGCTCCCCGCACCCGCGGGGATGGTCCCAGCACCCGCAACCGCGCCCGGATCTCCGGCGAGTGCTCCCCGCACCCGCGGGGATGGTCCCGTGACGCTGTGTCCCCCGGCTCCGTTGTCGGCGTGCTCCCCGCACCCGCGGGGATGATCCCACCCCATCGACGGTGACAAAGATTCCGCCGGAGTGCTCCCCGCACCCGCGGGGATGGTCCCGGCGGGATCCGCGAGCAGGAGACCGCCACGGTGTGCTCCCCGCACCCGCGGGGATGGTCCCGGAACGTCGTCCGCCGGCGGGAGGTCCGCCTCGGTGCTCCCCGCACCCGCGGGGATGGTCCCGAGGCCGTCCGCGCGAGCGGGGTCCAGCAGGCGTGCTCCCCGCACCCGCGGGGATGGTCCCACCCCGAGCCCGTCCCCGTGCACGCGGATGCCGTGCTCCCCGCACCCGCGGGGATGGTCCCAGGCCGGCGGGCACCGCGAACTCGGCGTGGGAGTGCTCCCCGCACCCGCGGGGATGGTCCCGACAAGTGGTCCGGTGAGCCGGTCCGGCAGGAGTGCTCCCCGCACCCGCGGGGATGGTCCCACCGGCCAGGGAGAGGACTGGATGGTGACCGAGTGCTCCCCGCACCCGCGGGGATGGTCCCCCGTTCAAGCTGCCCGGCTGGATGGCGGCCAAGTGCTCCCCGCACCCGCGGGGATGGTCAGATGTCCGGCCGTGCTTTATGAAGGGAGGAATCCTGGCTTAGCGCTGGCAAGAGTCCGCAGGTGCCCGAGGTAGTCCTGGGCGGTCGACTCGGTGGCGTAGCGCTTGCGCATCTCGGCTGCCAGCTCGCGGCTGGTCATGATGAGCGACGGCACGGACTGGCGCTCTCCCTGAAGGGCTCGTTCGCCGAAGGTCACAGCTTGTTCGAGGTCGCCCTCACGGGCTGCTGCCACGCCCAGCGTGACGCGGGCTTCGGCGTTGCGCATGGGGGAGCGCTCGGTGCCGTCGAAGTCCGTGCCGACGCGCAGGACCTCTTCCGCGAGCGACCGGGCGAGTCGGTCCTCGCCCACAAGGCGGTAGCAGTCCATGGCGTAGAAGTCGAACTTCGCCGGGTCCACCACGAAGTGGTTGTCCAGGTTCTCCGGGTAGGGCATCCCTTCGAGGAGTCGCCGCCCCTTGTCGAGGGCGATCTCGACCTGCCGCCGGTCGCCGAGGCGTGCCCACGCCTTCGCTTCCTGACCGGCGAGCTGCACCGCGACGCTGTGGTTGCCGGCGACTTCCGCCCCGGCCTGGGCCGCGGCGATGACGCCCCGGTAGTCGCCGGTGGTGAGGGAGAACCAGGCGCGCATCTCGTGAGCCCAACCGGCGACTTCCGCGTGGTCCGACTCGGTGGCGATGGACAGCGCGGCCCGGCGCGTGGCTTCGGCCCCGTGACGGTTGCCCGTGTCGTACTCAACGCAGCCCACCAGCAGTGCGAGCCAGCCGGAGAGCGCGAGCACTTCGCGGTGCTGGGCGAGGGTGAGGTTCTTCCGAGTCAGCTCGACCACCCGCCGCATCCACTGCCGCCCCTCTACGAGCAGCTGCTCGCTCGGCATGTACGGGTACTCGGAGCAGAGCCGGTCCGTTGTGATGCGCAGGGCGTCGAGGGTCGCCTCGTCCACGTCCGACCTGTTGAGGCGGTTGAGGATTTCCAGTGTCTCCATCCCGCTGGCCAGAGCGATCTCGGAATCGGCGTCGCGTCGCGAGGGAGCGGGGAAGATGGAGTGCGTGACGGTTCCGAAGGTCGCGGCGATGAGCGGGCGGTAGAACTCGCCCGGCATGGTGCCGGCCTCCCACCGCTTCCACTGGCGGACCATGCTTTCGTCGCTCGGCAGCTCGGTCGGAGCATGGGCGCGCAGCGCCCGTACCGCTTGGAGCTGTGACCACTCGCGTGCCTGTCGCTCGGCCGCGATGCGCCGTGCCCAGTCTGGCCTGTCGTCGCTCATGAGCCCTCCCCGGTGCCTACTCCGAGTCTGCTGCGCCCTCAAGGGGGACAGTCAAGAGGACAGCGGGTGACATGGGATGTGTCCCCCTGTCTGATCTTGAGCCCCCTCCTGTCATCTACATCACACACTGAGTAGCGGTCATGGTGGTTCCCAGATCACAAGCCGTTCGGGCCGCAACGCTCCTCCAGAGCGTTGACCCGGTCGGCTAGAGCCTGCATCTGGGAGCGGATTTCCTTGAGTTCTTCATGTACGTCACGAGTGGGGCGGTCGCTGTCCGCAACGAAGACCCCCTTATTGCCCGCTGTGAAGATCAGTCCTTCAGCCCGCAGGATCTCCAGACCGTTCTGGACCGTCTGCCCCGCGACGTCGAAGCGCTCCGCGAGTTCTTTCCGGGTGGGCAGTTTCGCGCCCGGCTTCATGCGTGCGATCTCGCGGCGTAGCTCATCTGCGATCTGTACCGGCTTCGGTCTGGGGTCGTCCTCGGCAAGGCTCATGCTTCGAGGGTAGTCACCAGTCCGTGCTAGCGCGCACCACCACAGGGGTTGCTAACTAGTGCACACTAGTGCACGCTGGTTCGTGCGGTCGTCTCCCGGCAAAGAACGGCGGCCGACGCGATCAGTCATGTCCCGATCCATGACAGGAGTGCAGGTGAGAACGTTCGTAGGACGGCAGGAGGCGGTCAGCGCCTCAGAGTTCGTCGAGTTGGCGTATGGCCTTGATGAGCTGCCTGCGGGCATCGACCGTGAGCTGTTCATCGGGGTACCGGGCGAGAGCCGCGAGGAGAGGGCGGCCCGGCTGGACGTGGCCCGTGAGGTCCTGGCGGAGCTGCGCGAGCAGGGCGAGCGGGACGAGGTCGCCGCAAGTGACGCGCGCTTCGCCGCCGCCTTGCACCGGGCGGTGCCGCTGCGGCGCCCTCCCCGCACCCGCCGCGACTCCGGGACGGAGGTGGCGGCATGAGCACGCTGCTTCCTGCCGCTCTGGCGGCGGCCCCGCTGGCGGCCGGGTGGTCGGCCCATCTGATGTGGATGCGAAGGCAGCTCGCCGCCGCGCATCGGGACCCGCTGACCGGGTTGTGGACCCGGGAAGTGTTCGAAGTGAGAGCCCGTCGGCTGCTGTGTGGCGAGACGCTGGTGCTGCTGGCAGACGTCAACGACTTCAAGGCGGTCAACGACACTCACGGCCATGCGGCCGGAGACGCCGTGCTGGCAGCCATCGGCGGCAGGCTGGGACGGATCTGTGGCACCGGTGTGGTGGGACGGCTGGGCGGAGACGAGTTCGCCGCCGTGGTGCCCTGCCGCCGGGAAGCTGAGAGCGCGGTCGCGGCGGTGCGGCTGGCGCTGGGACTGCCGGTTGAGTACGAGGGTCGCCGCCTGCCGGTCTCGGTTTCGCTGGGTGCGGTGCCCGTGGCTGCGGGTACCGACCTGCCGTCCGCGCTGCGGCGGGCGGACGAAGCCATGTACGCGGCCAAGCGCGCTGACGGTGGCTGGTGCGTGGCCGACGAGACGGCCCCGGCCGCGCTCGCCACGGTCAACGGCCGCCGTGTCGGCCGCCCCGGCACCCACCACGGCGGGGAGGGCGAGCGGTGACCACCACTTCCGAGAACACCCGGGCGGCGGTGCCGCCGCTGGTGGGCGGTGAGAAGGCGCTGCTGGGCGCGGCGGCGGTGGCCGGTGCCACGGTCGGCGGCTTGGGTCTGGCTTCCTCGTTCGCGTCGGTGTCGGCGGCGGCGGAGCGGTGGGGATTCTCCGAGCCCTGGATGCTGCCGGTGGGCATCGACATCGCGATCCCGACGTTCACGGTGGCCAATCTGCTGCTGATCCGGATGGGGATGCCGCTGGCGTGGGTGCGGTTCGTGCCCTGGGCGCTGACGTTCGTCACCTGCTGGCTGAACATCGCGGCCGGGCACTCGCTGTCGGCCAAGCTCGCGCACGGCACGATGCCGCTGCTGTGGGTGGTGCTGTCGGAGATCGTCGCGCACGTCTACGCGGTGCGCATCGGCGCTGCGACCGGGCAGCGGATGGAGCGCATCCGCCGCTCGCGCTGGCTGCTGGCCTTCCCCTCCACCTTCGCGCTGTGGCGGCGGATGGTGCTGTGGGAGACCACCAGCTACCGCGATGCTCTGGCGCGGGAGCGCGAACGGCAGCTGGCTCGCGCCGACTTGCGCGAGCGCTACGGCCGCCGCTGGCGGCGGACCGCGCCGCGCCGGACCCGGGTGCTGCTCAAGCTCGGCGAACTCGCCCCCGATGGTGCCCAGGCGCCGGCGCCCGAGCCGGAGCGGTCCGAGCCGACGCCCGAGGGGGTGCCGCTGCCGGAGGAGCCGAAGCCCGGCACGCCCAAGCGTCGCCCGCGCACGCGGCCGGGCAAGGGCCGCGGCAAGGCGGTACCGCGCCGCACTCGTGAGGAGCTGCTGACACAGGCGCGGGAGGCCACCACTGATTGGCCGGTGGACCGGCTGACGGCCGAGGCGATCCGGGAAGCGGTCCGCTGCTCCCCGGCCAACGCCCGGATGCTCCGCGAGACCCTGCGCGCCGAGCGAACTGAACAGGACGGCCACCGGGCCGCCGCGGAATCCCTGATCGCCGCCTGAAGAACAGCGCCACGGGGCCCGGCCCTCAACCGACCAAAGCGATGCACCGGGCCCCGCACCTCCCACCACGGATGGAAGGAAGTTCAGTGAATCACGAGGACGAGAACGAACTGTTCGCCCGACTGGAGGCGGACATGACCGCCGATCCGCGCGGTGATGTGGTCGACCTGGACAAGGTCCGGTCGGCCCGCACCGTACCGACCGGGTCGGCCGACGGATCGGCGGATGGATCGGGTGGCCCGACCGTGCCGGTGATGGTCGACCGATCGGCCGATCCGTCCGGTGCGGGATCGACGCTGGTGGACCGGGTGCGGTCGGCCGAGCGGCGGCCGATCGTTCCGGGCTGGGCGCGCTCTGCGCAGGAGTTCACCGCCGCCGCGCGGTGGCTGGCCGGACACATCGGCCACACCGTCGCCTTCCACACGGTGCGCACTCCGGCCTACGCCGCCCGGCTGGCGGTGCGGGCCCCGGCCGGTGCCGCGAAGTTCGTCGGCGGCACTCTGCGGTGGATGGCCGACGCCGAGGGCGAACCGGTCCGGCTGGCGGCGGTGCGCCGGGAGGACGCCGGGGAGTATCTGAAGCTCTCCAGGCAGCGGGACCGCCGGGTGCGGCTGCGCACCGCCGTGGGGCTGCTGGGCTCGCTGCTCGGTGTGGGCACGGTGCTGGCCCTGTACGTGCTGGCGCCGGTCTGGCTGAACGTGCTCGCCGCCGTGGTGGTGACGCTGGCGATGGGCTGGCTCGGTGCTCCGGCCGATGACCCGGTCGTCAACCGGGCCGTGGTGGTGCCCAGGGCGCAGAAGCTCACCAGTGACATCGTGCTGCGCGCACTCGGTGCGCTGGGCATTCCGGCGATCAACCAGGCGCAGGGCAAGGGCCGGGACGGGTTCACCTTCACCGCCCCCATCACCCGGGACGGGCCCGGCTGGCGGGCCGAGGGCGATCTGCCGTACGGGGTGACGGTGACGGACGTGATCGACAAGCGGGACAAGCTCGCGTCCGGGCTGCGCCGTCCGCTGGGCTGCGTGTGGCCCGAGGCGGTTCCGGAGGAGCACACCGGCCGCCTGGTGCTGTGGGTCGGGGACCAGGACATGTCCAAGGCCAAACAGCCGGCCTGGCCGCTGGCCAAGTCCGGCTCGGTGGACCTGTTCCGGCCGGTGGCGTTCGGCACCGACCAGCGCGGCCGGTGGGTGGACATCACCCTGATGTACATCGCCGGTGTCATCGGCGCCATCCCGCGCATGGGCAAGACCTTCCTGCTGCGGCTGCTGCTGCTCATCGCCGCTCTGGACCCGCGGGCGGAGCTGCACACCTACGACCTGAAGGGCACCGGCGACCTGGACCCGGTCGGCGACCGCGTCGCCCACCGGCACCGCGCCGGAGACGATGAGGAGGACATCGAGTACGCCCTCCGCGCCCTGCGGGCACTGCGCGAGGAACTGCG
>NZ_JAJFAU010000013.1 GCF_022614595.1 Streptomyces sp. CNQ085 | reverse complement strand
CCGGTGATCACGCCACGGCCGACCACGCCCGTCCACCCGCGGCAACAAGGGCTCTATCCGCTCCCACGCCGCGTCCGTCAACTCACCTCGACCTGCCACAAGATCAATTATCAGACAGGTCCTAGTCCTGTCTCGCCCTGCATCAGATCAAAGAGATGTATACCTTCTGGGTCTCACCGGAGTCTGACAGACAGGGGATCGGCTCGACCTTCTTCCGGTTGACCGCACGGCCGTTGCGCCGCAGCGCGGCGTGCACACGTGGAGCGCCGTACGCGCCGCGCGAGGTGCCGTGGATCTCCCGTATCTCCTCGGCGAGTTCGTCCTCGGCACGTCGGCGCTCGGCGGCGGCGGGGCGTGTCGCGAGCCAGGAGTAGTAGGTGGAGCGGTTCACGCCCGCGACCCGGCACAGCAGGCTGACGCTGTAGCCGCCGGGGTTGTCCTCGGCGGCCTTCTCCGCGTCGATGAAGCGGCACAGCATGCCTACTTCATCGTCTCCTTCGCGGAGAAGGCCAGACCTTTTTTTCAAGATCTCGATGGTCTGCTGCTGTTCCCGGTTCTCCCGCCGCAGCCGCCGCAGCCGCCGCAGTTCTTCCTTCTCGTCGCTGCTCAGCACACCCGCGGGGCCCTCGCCCCGGTCGGCCTTGGCCTGCTTGACCCAGCCGCGCAGACCCTCGGGGCTCACGCCGAGGCCCCGGGCGACCTCGGTGACGGTCTTGTCGGAAGCCAGCGCCAGCTCCACGGCGTCGCGCTTGAACTCGGCGGTGTACCGCTTGCTGAAGTTGCCCTTGCTACTCACTACCTGGACTGCTTCCTCCGGGACTCATCCGTCCCAGTATCAGGCTGTCCAGATCAATGGTGGAACTTCACAGCTCAGCGTGACCCGCCGCTACGTGCACGCCACGACTCCGCTCACCCAGGAGGCCGTACGGCGCATGGGGGACGCTCTCTGGCCGCAGACTGAGACCAGAACTGAGACCAGCCCCACCAAGGCGGCCCGCGCCCGGCGCCGCATCCGCTGAACGACGAAGGACCAGCTAGGAACTTTCCCAGCTGGTCCTTCGGAGTGAGCCGCCTAAGGGAATCGAACCCTTGACCTACGCATTACGAGTGCGTCGCTCTGGCCGACTGAGCTAAGGCGGCGATGTGCGCGGCGAACCGCAGCGCGCCCAAGTCTACACAGTGTCCGAGGGTGCCCCGCACCGGATCCGGTGCGGGGCGCGGGCCAGGGAGTCAGGGAGTCAGGAGCACTTCTTGCCGTCGGCGGGGACCTTCCCCTGCAGCAGGTAGGCGTTGACCGCCGAGTCGACGCAGTCGCTGCCGCGCACGTACGCCGTGTGGCCGTCGCCCTCGTAGGTCAGCAGGGTCGCCGAGGAGAGCTGCCCGGCCAGGCCCTGGGACCACTTGTACGGGGTCGCCGGGTCGCGGGTGGTGCCGACGACCAGGATCGGGGCGGCCCCCTCGGCCTCGATGCGGCGGGGCTCGCCGGTGGGCGGGTGCTGCCAGTATGCGCAGTTCAGGGCCGTCCAGGCGAAGTTCCGGCCGAAGACGGGAGACGCCTCGCGGAAATCGGGGACGGCCTTCTCCGCCGCGGCCGGGCCGGTGAAGGGTGCGGGCAGGTCCAGGCAGTTCACAGCGGCGTTGGCGTACATGATGTTGCCGTAGCCGCCGTCGGTGCCGCGCTCGTAGTAGTCGTCGGCCATCGACAGCAGCTCCGCGCCATCGCCCTTCTGCGCGGCGGTGAGCGCCGAGCGCAGCTTCGGCCAGTAGTACTCGGTGTACATGGCGTTCAGCACTCCGATCGTGGCCAGCGACTCGGTCAGTTTCCGCGACTCGCCCGTGGCGACCGGCCTGTCGTCCGTCTTCTCGAAGAAGGCGCTCAGGCGCTCGCCCGCCTCCTTGGCGCTCCCGTTGCCCAGGGGGCAGTCGTCGAGCTTGACGCAGTCCTCGGCGAAGGCGGTGAAGGCCGTGTCGAATCCCGCGGTCTGGTCGAGGTTGAGCTGCTCGGAGGTGAGGGAGGGATCCACGGCGCCGTCCAGGACGAGCCGGCCGACGCGGTACGGGAAGAGCCCGGCGTAGGTGGCGCCGAGGTAGGTGCCGTAGGAGGCACCGACGTAGGTCAGCCTGTCGTCGCCGAGCACCTGGCGCAGGACGTCCATGTCTCGGGCCGCCTCGACGGTCGAGACGTGGCCGAGCAGGTCGCCCTCCCGCTTCTCGCAACCCTCGGCGAACTTCTCGAAGGCCGCCGCCAGTTTGTCGATCTCACCTTCGTCGTCGGGGGTGACGTCGGTGCGGACGTAGTCGTCCATCTCCTCGTCGGTCAGGCACTCGACGGGTTCGCTGCGGGCCACACCGCGCGGGTCCATGCCGACGATGTCGTACCGGGCGCGCACCGGGGCCGGGTAGCCGACGCCCGCCGCGAGCTGGACGTAGTCGACGGCGGAGCCGCCCGGGCCGCCCGGGTTGACGTGCAGGGCGCCCAGCCGTCCGCCCGGTCCGGAGGCCTTCTTGCGGGTGACGGCGAGCTTCAGGTCCTTCTCCGCGTCGGGCGCGGCGTAGTCCAGGGGCACCTTGAGTTCGGCGCACTGGAAGCCGGAGACTCCGCACTTCTTCCAGCTCAGCTTCTGCTCGTAGTACGGCTCCAGGTTCGCCGGGATCGGCTCGGGCAGCGGCTGGAGCGGCTTGGCCGTGTTCACCGCGCGGTCGTCCTGGGGAGGTGACGACGAACGGGGGGGCTCGACGCCTCGCTCGGGCTCCGGATCATCCGAACCGGAGCAGCCCGACAGCAACAGCGCGGCCGTCGCGAACGCGACGCCACCGGTACGGAGCAGACGCCTGGTGTCCATGACGTCGGAGCGTATACGGGCCGGGGCCGTCAAACGGTGAGCCGCCGCCGGAGTTCACGGCCGCGGAGGCGGGGGTCAGCCCGCGCGGAGCGCCACCGCCATCGCCTCAACGGCCAGCAGGGGGGCCACATTGCGCTCGATGGCGCGGCGGCACTCCAGTACCGCCTCCATGCGTCGCAGCGTCTGCTCCGGACGGGTGGAGGCGGCGATCCGCTCCACCGCGTCCCGGACGTCCTCGCCCGCGATCGCCACCTGTGAGCCGAGCTGGCGGACCAGCACGTCGCGGTAGAAGGCGGTGAGGTCGAGCAGGGCGAGGTCGAGGGAGTCGCGCTGGGCGCGGGTGGCGCGGCTCTTCTGCCGCTTCTCCAGGTCCTTCATCACTCCCGCCGTGCCGCGCGGCAGCCGGCCGCCCTCGGAGGCGCCGAGAGCCGTTCGCATCTCATCGGTCTCCCTGGCGTCCACCTCCTCGACGGCCTCCTTGGCGTCCTCGACGGCCGCGTCGACCAGTTGCTGGGCGGCCCGGAGCGCGTCGCCGATGTCGTCCATCCGGGTGGGCAGGGCGAGGACGGCGGCGCGGCGCGTACGGGCCCGCGCGTCGGTGGCCAGGCGCCGGGCCCTCTCGACGTGTCCCTGGGTGGCGCGGGCGGCGGCCACCGCCGTCTCCGGTTCGATGCCGTCGCGCCGGATCAGCATGTCGGCGACGGCGTCGACCGGAGGCGTGCGCAGCACCAGATGGCGGCAGCGGGAGCGGATGGTGGGCAGGACGTCGTCGGCCGAGGGCGCGCACAGCAGCCACACCGTGCGGGGGGCGGGCTCCTCCACGGCCTTGAGGAGCGCGTTGGCGGCCTGCTCGGTGAGCCGGTCGGCGGTCTCGTGGACGACCACCTGCCAGCGGCCCCCGGACGGGGAGAGCTGGGCGCGGCGCACCAGGTCGCGGGTGTCGCCGACACCGGTGCTGAGCCCGGACGCGCGGACCACCTCGACATCGGCGTGTGTGCCGATCAGCGCCGTGTGGCAGCCGTCGCAGAAGCCGCAGCCGGGTGCGCCGCCCAGGGCCCGGTCGGGACTGACGCACTGCAGGGCGGCGGCGAAGGCGCGGGCGGCGGTCGCCAGACCGGAGCCCGGGGGGCCGGTGAACAGCCAGGCGTGGGTCATCGCCGAGCCGGAGATCCCGGACGCCTCCGGTGGTGCCGGAGCCTCCGACGGCACTGCCCGGCTTCCCTCCCCGCCGGCGGCCGCCGTGACGTACGCGTCGGCGTCGCGCGCCGCCGCGGTGAGCTGCTCCACGGCCCGGTCCTGCCCGACCAGGTCGTCCCATACGGCCATGTGTCCGCCGCCCTCCCTCCGCGCGCTGATCCGGTCCGTCCGGTGCCGGACGGCGTCCCGGCCATTGTTCCGCACGGTTGCGACAGCCGCGGACCGCCGGCCCTCGTCCGTCAGCCCGTCAGCCCCGGCGTCCGCGCCATCGGCCGTCCTCCTCGTCCTCGGTGAGCTCCTGGTGGGGACCGAGGAGTTCGTCGGCGAGGGTGGGCAGGTCGTCCATCGGCGTCTCCTCCGCCCATTCGGGGCGGCGGCGGGGACGGCCCGCCTCGTCGACCCGCGGCAGCTCCCGGGTGCGCTCCTCCCCGGCCGCGGGCGGGGCGGCCGGGGGCTCGGTCCCGGGCTCGTCCTTGCGCAGCGACCACGACGGCGCCCGCTCCCCGGGCCTCACCCGCGGCGGCGGAGCGGTCTCGTCCGCAGAGGCCGCGGGCGTACCCGCCGGGGGTGTCCGGGGGGCCGGAGGAGCCGAAGGTGCCTGCTGCGGCAGGATGACCGTCTCCTCCGCGTCCGGCGGGACCCTCGGCAGGACGGCGGTCTCGTCGGCCTCGCTCCCGCCGTCTCCGGTGCCGGCACCGGTGTCCGGCGCCTCGTCCTCGCTCAGTGAGTGCCTGCGCCCCGCTTCCGGGGACTCCCGTACCTCCCGGGGCTCCCGCTCCCGGCGGGCCGCTTCCTCCGCCCCCGCGGCCCTGCGTGCCTGCTCGGCGCGGAGGAGGGCCTCCTCGGCCTTGCGCTGCTTCTCCAGCCGGCGCTCCTCGGCCTCGGCCCGCAGCCGGACCTCCTCCTCGGCCAGACGGTGCCTGCGTTCCTCCTCCTGGCGGCGGGCACGCTCCTCGGCCTCGCGACGGGCGCGCTCCTCCTCCGCCCGGCGGCGGGCCTCCTCGGCACGCTGCCGGGCCTCCTCGGCCCTGCGCAGCTCCTCGCGGCGCCGGGCTTCCTCCTCCTCGCGCTTCCTGCGCTCCTCCTCCTCGGCGCGCAGACGCTCCAGACGCTCCTGGCGCTCGCGCTCCAGGCGCTCCTCCTCGGCCCTGCGCGCGGCCTCCTCCTCCGCACGCCTGCGGGCCTCCTCCTCGGCCCTGCGACGCGCCTCGTCACGGGCGGCGATCTCGGCCTCGGACATCGGCAGCACCTGGTCGAGCCGGTGCCGCACCACCGTGGTGACGGCCTCGGGCTCCAGGCCCGCGTCCACCACCAGGTAGCGGGTGGGGTCGGCGGCGGCCAGGGCGAGGAAGCCGGAACGGACCCGCCGGTGGAACTCGGCGGACTCCGACTCCAGCCGGTCGGGCGCCTCGGTGAACCGCTCGCGGGCGGTCTCCGGCGAGATGTCCAGCAGCACGGTCAGATGGGGTACGAGCCCGTCGGTGGCCCACCGGGAGATCCGGGCGACCTCCGTCGGCGACAGATCGCGCCCGGCGCCCTGGTAGGCGACGGAGGAGTCGATGTAGCGGTCGGTGATGACGACCGCGCCGCGCTCCAGGGCGGGACGGACCACCGAGTCCACGTGCTCGGCCCGGTCGGCGGCGTAGAGCAGGGCCTCGGCGCGGTGCGAGAGACCGGCGGAGGAGACGTCCAGCAGGATCGAGCGCAGCCGCTTGCCGATCGGGGTCGCACCCGGCTCGCGGGTGACGACGACCTCATGGCCCTTGGAGCGGATCCACTCGGCCAGCGCCTCCACCTGCGTGGACTTGCCCGCGCCGTCGCCGCCCTCCAGAGCGATGAAGAAGCCGGTGGACGAGGGGGCCTGGGCCGGCTCGGCGCCGCCGAACGCCTCGCGCAGGTCGCGCCGCAGCGGCACGCCCTGCCGGTCGTCGAGGCGGATCAGGACGAGGGCCGCCACCGGCAGCAGCAGCGCGCCGACCAGCATCAGCGTGAAGGCCGCGCCGCCGTGGGCGAAGACGAAGTCGCCGCTGTCGACCCGGTGCGGTCCGATGAGACCCGCCGGCACGGGTGCGGTGACGGCCGCGAGCGCGATGCCGACGTGCACGGACGCGCGCAGGTGGTCGGTCATCCGGGCGCGGCGGGACTCCTCGGTCTCCTCGTCCAGGAGGGTGTGCCCGGTGTTCGCGGCGACTCCGGCGGACAGACCGGCGAGCAGGAGCAGCAGCAGCACGGCGGTGGTGTCGGGGGTCAGCCCGGCCGCGAGCAGGGCCAGGCCGGCCAGTGCGACGGAGAGGGCGAGCAGCCGCCTGCGGGACAGCGCGGGCAGTACGCGCGGAGCCCGGCGGGCGCCCGCGGCGGTGCCGCCGGTCAGCGCCAGGACGAACAGCCCGAACAGGACCGGGCCGCCGCCCAGGTCCACGGCGTGCAGCGCCGCGAGGGCGGCGGCCGCGGCGACGGCGGCGGCCACGCAGGCGCCGGTCAGGACGAGCAGCGGCGCGGCGCCGGTACGGCCCCTGTCCACGGACCCGCGGACGGGCTTGCCGTCCGCACCCTGTTCCGGCCTGCCGGTGCGGGGACGGCGCAGGTCCTCCAGCGGGGAGCGGGGGCGCGGGGTGTCGCCGCCGGGCAGGTGCAGGAAGTGCAGCAGGGCGATCGACGCGGCGAACAGGCCGGCGGCGGCATACGACGCCAGTGCCGCCTGGTGGGTGGTGAACCACTCGATGCCCGCGCCCAGCAGGTTGCCGACCAGGGTGATCGCGACCAGCCCCGCGGCGGCGGCCGGGATGGACAGGAAACCCGTGCGCAGCCACAGGCGGCGCAGCGCGTCGTGGTGGTCCGGCAGGGGGCGCACCGCCGCGCCCTCGGGGGGCGGCGCAGGCAGCAGCGTGGGGGCGGCGCTGTCCTTGGCCACGTTCCGGACGCGTTCGGCGACCCCGGTGAGGAAGACGGTGACCAGCACGAAAGCGAACGCCTGGTCGGGGGTCCAGTCGATCCACAGCGGCGCGACGATCATCAGCGCCAGCCGTACGCCGTCCGCCCCGATCATGGTCCAGCGGCGGTCGAGCACACCGTCGGAGTCGGCGGTGAGGGAGGAGAGCGGGCCCAGCAGCACGGCGCCGAAGAGCAGGGAGGCCAGCAGCCGGACGGCGAGGACGGCGGTGACGGCGAGCGCCACGCCGCGGTAGCCGCCGCCCAGGACCGGAGCGCCGCCCATCGCCGGTACGGCGATGGCCGCCTGGAGGGCCAGCATCACCAGGACCAGCAGGGCGAGGGCGTCACCGATCCCGCCGGCGAGCTGTGCGCCCCACAGCCGACGCAGGGGGGCATGCCTCAGCAGGGCCCGTACGGCGCGCTCGCGGGAGTCCGCGGCCAGGCCGTCGGAGGTGGGGGACACGACCGGTGGCTGCTCTGCACGCGTCATCCGGCCAGCCTATCGGTCGGGGGTGCGGGGGCGGCGACGCGGCCGGAGGAGCGGCCGGGGAGGCTGTTGCGGACGGACACATGCGGAAGGTTCCCGCACGTGCCGTCCGTATGCCCGCCTTTGTGCGCCTACTCCGCGGCGGCCGCCGTCCCGCCTCCGGCGGTCCTCTTCGCCGCGGTCCTCTTCGCCGCGGTCTTCTTGGTCGCCGTCTTCTTCGCCGCCGTCTTCTTCGCCGCCGTCTTCTTCGCCGCCGTCTTCTTCGCCGCCGTCTTCTTCGCCGCCGTCTTCTTCGCCGCGGTCTTCTTCGCCGGCCTCTTGGACCGCTTCTCCGCCAGCAGCTCGTACGCGCGCTCCGGCATGATCGTCTCCACGTCGTCGTCACGGCGCAGTGTGGCGTTGGTCTGACCGTCGGTGACATACGGGCCGAAGCGGCCGTCCTTGACCACCACGGGGCGCTCACTGGCCGGGTCGGTGCCCAGCTCCTTCAGCGGCGGCTTGGCCGCGGCCCGGCCGCGCTGCTTGGGCTGGGCGTAGATCGCCAGCGCCTCGCCCAGGGTGATCGTGAAGATCTGCTCCTCGCTCTGGAGCGAGCGGGAGTCGGTGCCCTTCTTCAGGTACGGGCCGTAGCGGCCGTTCTGCGCGGTGATCTCCTGGCCGCTCTCGGGGTCGGCGCCGACCACGCGCGGCAGGGAGAGCAGTTTCAACGCGTCGTCGAGGGTGACGGTGTCCAGAGACATCGACTTCAGCAGCGAGGCCGTGCGCGGCTTGACGGCGTTCTTGCCCGTCCTGGGCGTGCCCTCAGGCAGCACCTCGGTGACGTACGGCCCGTAGCGGCCGTCCCTGGCCACGACGGGGCGGCCCGTCTCCGGGTCGGTGCCCAGCTCGAACTCACCGCTTGGCTTGGCCAGCAGCTCCCGGGCGTACTCCGCCGTCAGCTCGTCCGGCGGCAGGTCGGCGGGTACGTCGGCGCGGCGGCCGGTCTCGCCCTCGGCGGCCGGCGGCTCCTCAACGTAGGGGCCGTAGCGGCCCACCCGCAGCACGATTCCCTCCCCGACGGGGAAGGAGGAGACGCCCCGGGCGTCGATCGCGCCGAGGTCGGAGACCAGCTCCTTCAGTCCGCCGAGGTGGTCGCCGTCGCCGTTCCCGGCCGCCGCGGCGGCGGCGCCCTCGGCACCCGGCTCGTCGGTGCCGAAGTAGAAGCGGCGCAGCCACGGCACGGCCTCTGCCTCGCCGGCGGCGATGCGGTCGAGGTCGTCCTCCATCTTCGCGGTGAAGTCGTAGTCGACCAGGCGGCCGAAGTGCTTCTCCAGCAGGCCGACGACGGCGAAGGAGAGGAAGGAGGGGACGAGCGCGGTGCCCTTCTTGAAGACGTAGCCGCGGTCGAGGATGGTGCTGATGATCGACGCGTAGGTCGAGGGGCGCCCGATCTCGCGCTCCTCCAGCTCCTTGACCAGGGTGGCCTCGGTGTAGCGGGCCGGGGGCTTGGTGGCGTGGCCGTCCACCGACATCGCGGTGGCGGCCAGCCGGTCGCCCTCGTCGACGCGCGGCAGGCGGCGCTCGCGGTCGTCGAGGTCGGCGCCGGGGTCGTCGGTGCTCTCGACGTAGGCCTTGAGGAAGCCGTGGAAAGTGATGATCTTGCCGGAGGCGCTGAACTCGGCGTCCCGGCCGTCCGTACCGCGGCCGCCGACCTTGACGGTGACGGACTGACCGGTGGCGTCCTTCATCTGGGAGGCTACCGTCCGCTTCCAGATCAGCTCGTACAGCCTGAACCGGTCACCGGTCAGCCCCGTCTCGGCGGGGGTGCGGAAGCGGTCGCCGGAGGGGCGGATCGCCTCGTGGGCCTCCTGCGCGTTCTTGACCTTGCTCGCGTAGGTGCGGGGGCGGTCGGGCAGGTAGTCGGCGCCGTAGAGCTGGGTGACCTGGGCACGGGCGGCCGCGACGGCGGTGTCGGACAGGGTGGTGGAGTCCGTCCGCATGTAGGTGATGAAGCCGTTCTCGTACAGCTTCTGCGCCACCTGCATGGTCACCTTCGCGCCGAAGCCGAGCTTGCGGCTGGCCTCCTGCTGGAGGGTGGTCGTGCGGAAGGGGGCGTACGGCGAGCGGCGGTACGGCTTGGACTCCACCGAGCGGACGGTGAAGTCGGCGCCGTCCAGGGCGGCGGCCAGCGCGCGGGCGGCGGTCTCGTCCAGGTGCAGGACGTTCGCCCGGTCGCCGGAGCCGCCCTTGAGCCGGCCGTCGGGGCCGAAGTCGCGGCCCTGGGCGACGCGGCGGCCGTCCACGGTGCTCAGCCGGGCGGTGAGGGAGGCCGGGCCGGCCGCGTCACCGGCTCCGTGGGCGCCGCCGGTGGCGAAGGTGCCGGTCAGGTCCCAGTACTCGGCGGAGCGGAAGGCGATGCGCTCTCGCTCGCGCTCGACGACCAGGCGGGTGGCGACGGACTGCACGCGGCCCGCCGACAGGCGCGGCATGACCTTCTTCCACAGCACCGGGGAGACCTCGTAGCCGTAGAGCCGGTCGAGGATGCGGCGGGTCTCCTGGGCGTCGACCAGGCGCTGGTTCAGCTCGCGGGTGTTGGAGACGGCGGCCCGGATGGCGTCCTTGGTGATCTCGTTGAAGACCATCCGGCGCACCGGGACCTTGGGCCTGAGCACCTCCTGGAGGTGCCAGGCGATGGCCTCGCCCTCACGGTCCTCATCGGTGGCCAGGAACAGCTCGTCGGACTCCGCCAGGAGCTGCTTGAGCTTCTTGACCTGGTCCTTCTTGTCGCTGTTGACGACGTACAGCGGCTCGAAGTCGTGGTCGACGTTGACGCCGAGCCGGGCCCAGGACTCGCCCTTGTACTTGGCGGGGACCTCAGCCGCTCCGTTCGGCAGGTCGCGGATGTGCCCGACGCTGGCTTCGACCACGTAGCCAGGACCGAGGTAGCCCTTGATCGTCTTGGCCTTGGCCGGCGACTCGACGATCACGAGTCGGCGCCCGCCGTCTGCGGTCTTGCTGGTCGGGGACAACTTCTTCTCGCTCTTCTCCGGTCGGTGGTCCCGCTTCGTCGGGTCGGTCTGCTCTCGGCGTGTTTCACGCTTTCGCGCGGCTGCGCTGCTCTCGCTGCGGAGTGTGACGGTACCTCCCGCCCCCGTGTCAAACGAGAAAAGCCCACAACGCCACTCGAACGGTAACCCGATGAGATAACCATCTCCCGGTGTTCACCGGATCCGCCGTCCGGGTCCCCGCCACCGCGCGCGCCGGAGCGCGGCGCCGGGCCGGCACCCGGGCCATCCGGCGGAGCCTTCACCGCTCGGTCACTCGAACGGTAACCCGGCGGCCGCCATTCCTGCGCCCCGCACCGGCTGGCAAGATGTGACCGTCTGTACGTCCCAGCCACACACCGGGGGAATCCATGTCCGACCCCAATCAGCAGAACCCGTACGGCCCGCCCCAGCAGCCGCAGAACACCCCCTACGCCCAGCAGCCGGGCCAGTCCGGGTACGGCTACCCCCAGCAGCCGGGCCAGTCCGGGTACGGCTACCCCCAGCAGACCCCGCCGCCCGCCGCGGGCGGCTACACCGGCGATCCGAGCGCCCCGTACGGCTACGACCCCTACGGCCGCCCCTACTCCGACAAGTCCAAGGTCGTGGCGGGCGTACTCTCGCTCTTCCTCGGCGGCTTCGGTATCGGGCGCTTCTACACCGGCCACACCGGTCTGGCTCTCGGCCAGCTGTTCACCTGCGGCGGCTGCGGCATCTGGTCGCTGATCGACGGGATCATGCTGCTCACCCAGGACAGCCCCACGGACGCGCAGGGCCGCGTACTGCGGAGTTGAGCACGATGGCCACTGCGACAGGCAGGACGGAAGCGGAGACGGAGAAGACCGGAGGGGTGGGAAGGAGCCGGGGTTCCCGGGTGCTCTCCCGGGCCGTGCGCACTCTCCGCGCCCACCCCGCCGCGCCACCGCTGGGCGCGCTCGCGGCCGGGCTGGCCGGAGCGGCCTACCTGTGGGGGACCGATCCGCACCAGGCCGGACAGTGGCTGCCGCGCTGCCCGTTCAACGCGGTGACCGGGCTGCTGTGCCCGGCGTGCGGCGGCACCCGCATGGCCTACGACCTGATGCACGGCGATGTCGCCACCGCCTTCCAGGACAACGCCCTGCTGCTGACCCTCGGCGTCCCGGCCGCCACGTACCTCGGCGGGCGCTGGCTGGTCGAGGGGCTGCGCGGGCGCCGCTACAGGCCGAAGCTGGGAAGGACCGGCACGGCGGTGGTGCTGGGGACGGCCGTGGTGTGGGCGGTGGTGCGCAACCTGGTCGGCTGAGTCCGGGCAACCGCCTCCGCCCTGCCCCTCTCGCCCGTACTCCCGCCCGTTCTTCCGCCGAAGCCGAGTGGCGAGAGCCGGCCACCGGACGTTTTCGCAGGTAAGTGAAGGCCTGTCGGATCACTGTTCGATCACGACCGCAGATGCGCCGCAACCCTTTGCCGGGCTCCGGGGGTCTGGGATTCTGCCACGGCACGTCTGGCATATGACATCAGCGGCCGCGGCTGTCCCCATCTGAAGCACGAAGGAGCCACCCATGGCGTTCCCCGGCACCGCGCCCAACGGCCGGCCTTACTCCGACAAGTCCAAGATCACCGCTGGTCTGCTGCAGATCTTCCTGGGTGGCCTGGGCATCGGCCGTTTCTACACCGGCCACACCGGTATGGCGATCGCACAGCTGTTGACCTGCGGCGGTCTGGGCTTCTGGTCGCTGATCGACGGAATCCTCTTTCTCACCAGCAACGACCGCACCGACAAGCAGGGCCGCGTGCTGCGCGGCTGAGGAGCGGCCGGTGACCGGACGCCGTAAGGGCGTACATACCCCGGCGGCCCGTACCTCCTGACCTCAGGAGGCCCGGCCGCGCGTACTCTCGGGGGCCGCCGCCGGGCCGGAGGGCTCACAGATGTGTGAACGCCCAGACCCCGGCGGCCAGGAAGGCCGCGCCGAACACCGAGCCGAGCACGGCCGCGGTGACCTGCTCGACCCCCTCGGCCACCGGCTCGCGCAGCCTTACACGTACCGAGGTCCACAGCAGCAGTCCGGCGCCGAACAGGGTGAAGGCCGCTCCGGCGAAGACGGCGGGTCCGCTTTCCATGCGGAGCACGGTGGCACCCGCGGGGATCGCGGCGGCGAACGCCGGGTGAACGCCGTCCGGACAGCCGGGCGAGCTCCGGCCAAACGTCCGGCCCGCCCGTCCCCGCGGCTTCCGTCCCGCCTACTCCTCCCCCACGGGCAGCAGGAAACCCTGCTCGACCAGGAGCCGGATGGATTCCGGGGTACGGTCGCGCAGCCCCACCGGGTCCTCGCCGAGGAGCTGGGCGATGGCGTCGATGATGCGGCCGGCCGGAAGTGATCCGTCGCACACGCCGGCGAAGCCCGCACCGACGGTGTCCACCCTCGTCGCACGCCGCATACCGCGGTTCTGGCGGAGCACCACGTATTCCGGATCGTCCGCGCCGGGCCTGCCGATCTGTTCCTGGGCGACCTCGTCGGCCAGCACGAAGCGGGTGGCGAGCAGAGCCGCGTCGTCCGCGGCGCGCAGGAAGTCCCGGCGCTCGAAGTGGGCGCGCACCTCCCCGCCCAGCGGCTGCTCCACCGGATGCGGCCACTCCTCGGCGGTGACCGACGGGTGCCGCGTACCCGACTTGCGCAGGGTGATCCAGCCGAAGCCGACACCGGTGGTGCCGCCGGCCTCGAACTCCTCCAGCCAGGCGTCGTAGTGCGCGGCGTACACGGCCGGGTCGCCCAGGTGCTCGCCGGCGTCGCGCAGCCACAGCTCGGCGTACTGGGCGGTGTCCTGCACCTCCCGCTGCACGATCCAGGCGTCGCAGCCCTCCGGCACCCAGGAGGCCAGCCGCTCGCGCCAGTCACGGCCCTCGATGTGCCGCCAGTTGGCCAGCAGCTGGCAGTAGCCGCCGTCGGCGAGGTGGGTGGCGGAGCGCTCGACGAGAGTGCGGCACAGGTCGTCGCCGCCCATGCCGCCGTCGCGGTAGGTCAGGCGGGCGCCGTCCGCGGCACGGGGGGAGATGACGAAGGGCGGGTTGGAGACGATCAGGTCATAGGGCGCCTCGCCCTCGACCGGCTCGAAGAGGGAGCCCTCGCGCAGATCGGCCTCGGGCGCGCCGGAGAGGGCGAGGGTGAGCCGGGTCAGACGCAGGGCGCGGGGGTTGAGATCGGTGGCGGTGACGGATTCGGCGTGCGGGGAGGCGTGCAGGGCCTGGACACCGGAGCCGGTGCCCAGGTCCAGGACGCGGGCCACGGGGGTGCGCACGGTGATACCCGCCAGCGTCGTCGAGGCGCCGCCGACGCCGAGGACGAGCCGCGATAGGCCGACCGTGTCCGTACCGGCGCCCTCGGCCGTGCGGATGCCGCCCGCACCGCCGACCGCGCAGCCGAGGTCGGAGACGATCCACCAGTTCAGCCCCTCCGGTCCGGCGTACGGGCGGATGTCCACGGTGGCGGAGACGGCATCGCCGCTTCCGCCCGCGTCCCCCGCTTCGGCGTCGGAGGCGGTGTGGCGGCGCAGCCAGCCGTCGGCGAGGGCGTCGTCGGGGAGCGCCGCGCGGGCACGTTCGCGGGGCACCGGCCGCTGGAGCAGGAACAGCCGCACCAGCGTCTCCAGCCGCCCGCTGCCGCGCGTGGCGCGCAGCGCGGGGACGGTCTCGTTGCGGGCGAGGGCCGCGTAGGCGGGGGCGCCGAGGAGTTCCAGCAGCCCGTCGGGGGTGAAACCGGCGTCGAGGAAGGCGTCGCGCAGTCGGGGGAGGGCGGGTCCGGGGGTGGGGAGGCGGTCACTCACCTCCCCATTGTCACGCGGAGCGCCCCGGCGTATGCGGACCCCCCGTGTCTCCTGTTTCCGGGCTGCTCCCGGCCTGCCCCGCCGGGGCGGCCTGGTCCGCCGACCGGTTTCCCGGCTTTCCCGGCTTTCCGCTACGCCGCCGAGGCGGACGGCGCCGGCGACGGCCTCCTACAGCCCTTCTGGCCCGCTATCGCCTCCTGGAGATCGCCCTGCCGGAGCTCGCTCAGCGCCTTCTCCACCTGGCCGAACTGCTTGGGCAGCTTGTCCATCTCTCCGGCGATCTCCCGCAGTCCGTCGGCGAACTCCGACTGGTCCTCCTCGTTCAGGGCCTCGGCCCGCCCACGGAGGTCGGCGTACGTGGCCGACAGCGCGTCGAGCCGGCTGATCGCGTTCTCCTGGATCCGGGAGCCGTCCTCCAGCGGCGGGACGCCCGCCTTGCGCACGGCGGTGGACAGGGCCTTGTAGGCGGTGGAGAGGTCACCGAAGGCCTCCACGTCGGTCTTCTTGACCTCTTCCGGGGCCTTGTCCCCCTCCGTGATCCGCGCGAGCGCCTGGTTGGCTCCGTCGATGGTCTCGTTCTGCTTCTGCAGCGAGCCGCAGTACTCCTGGGCCCAGCGCTCGGCCTTCTCGTCAACCTCGTCGCCGCACCCGCTCAGGGCGAGCACGAGCACCGCGGTGCCGGACAACGCGGCAGCAAGCTTCTTGTTCACTCCGGATCGATCCCTTCGTGGGTGTTCGGCCCGGAACATACACGCAGAAGGTTCGCCGACCGTGGACCAGTGGGGTGAATAGATCATACTTACAGGCTTGGGTGCCCATTTGCGCTGAACGCATCTCACACCGCCGCCCCGCACATGGCCGGTGGGCGGCGCATCGGTGCGCCGCCCACCGGCCATGTGCGGGAACCCCTACGGCGCCGCCACCGGGGCGCCGGGATCCGAGGGGCCCGGCGTGTCCGGGGAGCCGCAGGAGCCCGGCGCCCCGGAGGTACGTCCGGCCGCGCCACCGGCGTCCTTCCCACCGTTCTCACCGCCGTCCTCGCCGTCCTCACCGCCGACCGCGGTACCGCGCCGCTTGGAGACGTAGACCGCACCGACGATGACGCCGAGTGCGAGGACCGCGATGGCGGCCCGCACGCCGACACTGGCGTCGTCACCGTAGCTGAGCTGCACCACGGCGGGCGCGATCAGCAGCGCCACCAGGTTCATCACCTTCAGCAGCGGGTTGATCGCGGGGCCCGCGGTGTCCTTGAACGGGTCGCCGACCGTGTCGCCGATGACCGTCGCGGCGTGCGCCTCGCTGCCCTTGCCGCCGTGGTGGCCGTCCTCGACCAGCTTCTTGGCGTTGTCCCAGGCCCCACCGGAGTTGGCGAGGAAGACCGCCATCAGTGTGCCCGCGCCGATGGCGCCGGCGAGGAAGGAGCCGAGTGCGCCGACCCCGAGCGTGAAGCCGACCGCTATGGGCGCCATGACGGCCAGCAGGCCGGGGGTGGCCAGCTCGCGCAGTGCGTCCTTGGTGCAGATGTCCACCACCCGGCCGTACTCGGGCTCCTCGCTGTAATCCATGATCCCGGGCCGCTCGCGGAACTGGCGCCGGACCTCGAAGACCACCGATCCCGCCGACCGGGAGACCGCGTTGATCGCCAGCCCGGAGAAGAGGAAGACCACGGAGGCCCCGAGGATCAGGCCGACCAGGTTGTTCGGCTGCGAGATGTCCAGGCTCAGGCCCAGTTCTCCGGCCCTGGCGCCCACGTCCGACACGGCGCCGGCGATCGCGTCGCGGTAGGAGCCGAAGAGGGCGGCGGCGGCCAGCACCGCGGTGGCGATGGCGATGCCCTTGGTGATGGCCTTGGTGGTGTTGCCCACCGCGTCGAGGTCGGTGAGCACCTGGGCGCCCGAGCCCTCGACGTCACCGGACATCTCGGCGATGCCCTGCGCGTTGTCGGACACCGGGCCGAAGGTGTCCATCGCGACGATGACTCCGACGGTGGTGAGCAGACCGGTGCCCGCCAGGGCTACGGCGAACAGCGCCAGCATGATGGAGGCGCCGCCCAGCAGGAAGGCGCCATAGACGCTGAGCGCGATCAGCAGCGCCGTGTAGACCGCGGACTCCAGCCCGATGGAGATGCCGGAGAGGACCACGGTGGCGGGACCGGTCAGCGAGGTCTTGCCGATGTCGCGCACGGGCCCGCGGCTCGGCTCCGTGAAATAGCCGGTGAGCTGCTGGATGAGCGCGGCGAGCACGATGCCGATGGCGACCGAGACCAGTGCGAAGACGCGTGGGTCGCCGTCGTGGCCGGCGATGGCGGTGTCGGTGACGCCTTCCAGTTCGCCGAAGCTGCCCGGCAGGTACGCGAAGGCCGCGACGGCCACCAGGACCAGGGAGATCACCGCCGAGACGAAGAAGCCGCGGTTGATGGCGGTCATACCGCTGCGGTCGGCGCGGCGCGGCGCGACCGCGAAGACGCCGATCATGGCGGTGAGGACGCCGATCGCCGGGACGAGCAGGGGGAAGGCCAGCCCCGAATCGCCGAAGGCGACCGTGCCCAGGATGAGTGCGGCCACCAGGGTGACGGCGTAGGACTCGAAGAGGTCGGCGGCCATGCCCGCGCAGTCGCCGACGTTGTCGCCGACGTTGTCCGCGATGGTGGCGGCGTTGCGCGGGTCGTCCTCGGGGATGCCCTTCTCGACCTTACCGACGAGATCCGCGCCCACGTCTGCGGCCTTGGTGAAGATGCCGCCGCCCACCCGCATGAACATCGCGATCAGGGCGGCTCCCAGGCCGAAGCCCTCCAGCACCTTGGGCGCGTCGGCGGCGTAGACGAGCACCACGACGGCGGCACCGAGCAGACCGAGGCCGACGGTGAACATACCGACGACCCCGCCCGTACGGAAAGCGATCTTCATCGCCCGGTGGGAGACCTCGGTCAGGTCCTTCGCGGGTTCTCCCTCACCGGGGGTCGCCTCCCGGGCGGCCGCCGCGACCCGTACGTTACTGCGTACGGCCAGCCACATGCCGATATAGCCGGTGGCCGCCGAGAAAGCGGCGCCGACCAGGAAGAACATCGAGCGTCCGATTCGCTGTCCCATACCGTCGGCCGGGAGCAACATCAATAGGAAGAAGACCGCGACGGCGAATATGCCGAGAGTCCGCAACTGCCGCGCGAGGTAGGCGTTCGCGCCCTCCTGTACGGCGGATGCGATCTTCTTCATGCTGTCGGTGCCCTCGCCCGCGGCGAGCACTTGACGTACCAGCACCACGGCGACCGCCAAGGCTGCCGCGGCGACGAGCGCGATCACCAGCACCAGGCCGCGATTGCCGCTGGTGAGCACGGCATCGGCTAGTTGTAGCCGGTTCTGGAGAGGGGTGTGGTGCCCCGCCATTCGTCCTCCTTGACGTTTGGCACATGGGCGCGCGCAAGCACGCTCAGGCGTCCTGCTGCAAAGATGTGGACGGATTGTAGGGAGCTGCTTCGGCTCACAACAGGGTGCGGTATTTCCTGCCGGTCCGCACCCGCAAAGATCGAATAGCGGGCACTGGAAAGAATTCCCCTGAACAGCCGATTCATTCCGCTCCGGCGTCGCGGGACAAAAGATCTCGGAATACCGGATGGGCCCCCGCCGGGGCGCGGACGCGGGTGTGCGCGGGTCGGCCGCGGCGGGACGGAGGTAGGCCGCGGTGGGACCGGTCAGGGTTGGGTGCGGGTCCGACGGGGCCGGACACGAGCAAGGCGCCCCGGGGAGGGGCGCCTGGGCCGGCTCGAGAGAGCCACGGGGCGAGCGGCCGCGCGGGCGGACGGGCCGCGGGGCGGTCAGACGTGCGTCTCGGGGCTGGTCGGCCAGCTCATCCGGATCAGACCGCCGTGCTCGTCGGCGGTCACCTCGAAGTCGTCCACCAGCCCGCTGATCACTGCGAGCCCCATGTCGACCTCGTCGTCGCCCTCGGTGCCGTCACCGCCGCCGGGAGAACGATGGGCGGCGCCCTGCGTCCCCTGGGGGGCGTCGTCGCCCACCTCGATACAGAAGGCCTTCTCGTCCTCGGTCAGCGCCACCCGGACGGGTGTGTCGAGTCCGTGACCGACGTGAAGGCCGACCGCTCTGCTGCATGCCTCGCCCACCGCGAGGCGTACCTCGTCCAGTACGGCGTCGTCGACACCGGCCCGGCGCGCCACGGCGGCCGCCACCAGACGTGCCGTCCTCACATGCTCGGGCAGCGCGCTGAAGCGCAGTTCGACGGTGGCCATGCCATCCCCCTCGGTAATGCCTGCGGTCAACCGGTGACCTGGTGCCTGACGGCCGCTCGGGGGCGCCGGACCGGCAGCGGGCCGGTCCGACGCCCCCGGACGCCTTGTACGGGCTTGTTCGGCTCGTCTCTCAGTCAGTGGCCGCCACGGCCTCGTCGACCGAGGTGTGAATGGGGAACACCTTGGTCAGGCCGGTGATACGGAAGATCTTGAGAATGCGCTCCTGGTTGCAGACCAGGCGCAGCGACCCCTCGTGGGCACGCACGCGCTTGAGTCCGCCGACGAGCACACCGAGGCCGGTGGAGTCGAGGAAGTCAACGCCCTCCATGTCCACGACCAGGTGGTAGCTGCCGTCGTTCACCAGCTCGACCAGCTGCTCACGCAGCTTGGGCGCGGTGTATACATCGATCTCGCCACCCACCGAGACGATCGTGCGATCGCCGACGGTACGGGTCGACAGGGACAGGTCCACAGATCCTCCAGCACCTTGCTATCGAGCGGTCCGCCCCCTTGGCTCCTCCCCACCGGGAGGTGAGGACGGGCCATCCCCACCGGACGTGGGGAGATCGTCTCCCCGCCGAAGGTAGAGGACGGATCGGCAGCCGCAGAAGCATTCAATCACTTACCCGGGGGCCTGCACGACGCCTTGCGACCATTGTCCGTCGCGCCGGTGACACACTCGATTCCGATGGCCACCAACCACCGCGCGACGTCTGCAGGCGCACGTCCCCCGTCCCCGTCTCCCCGAACGGTCCTCGAAAGCCTTGCCGCAGGGACGGACCGGGCCGTGCGCATCACCCATGTGGAGCACTTGCCCCCGCGGAACGGTCGTCATGCGGACTGGCCTGGTCAGATTCGGCCGGAAGTGGTCGACGCGATTCGCGCCGCCGGCATCGACCGTCCGTGGGAGCACCAGGCCCGCGCCGCCGGGCACGCGCTGCGAGGGGAATCGGTGGTGATCGCCACCGGCACGGCGTCCGGCAAGTCGCTGGCCTATCTGGCCCCGGTGCTCAGCGTGCTGCTGGAGGGCGCGCGGGCTCCGAACGGACGCGGCGCCACCACTCTCTACCTCGCCCCGACCAAGGCGCTGGCCGCCGACCAGCGGCGGACTGTGGGCGAACTGGCCGCCCCGCTGGGCAGCGCCGTACGCCCGGCGGTCTACGACGGTGACACCCCTTTCGAGCAGCGCGAATGGGTGCGGCAGTACGCCAACCACGTACTCACCAACCCCGACATGCTGCACCGCGGGATACTCCCCGCCCACCCCCGCTGGTCCTCCTTCCTGCGCGCCCTGCGCTATGTGGTCGTCGACGAGTGCCACACCTACCGCGGTGTGTTCGGCTCCCACGTCGCCCAGGTGCTGCGCCGGCTGCGGCGCGTGTGCGCCCGCCACGGCTCCGAGCCGGTCTTCCTGCTGGCCTCCGCCACGGCCGCCGAACCGGGTGAGACCGCTACCCGCCTCACAGGCCTGCCCGTCACCGAGATCACGGAGGACACCTCCCCGCGCGGCGAGGTGGTCTTCGCCCTCTGGGAGCCCCCTCTGACGGAGATGCACGGTGAGCGCGGCGCTCCGGTACGGCGGACCGCCACCGCCGAGGCCGCCGACCTCCTCACCGACCTCACCGTCCAGGGCGTGCGGACCGTCGCCTTCGTACGCTCCCGGCGCGGAGCCGAGCTGATCTCGCTGATCACCCAGGAACGGCTGTCCGAGGTGGACCGCTCCCTGGCCGGACGGATCGCCGCCTACCGGGGCGGCTACCTGCCGGAGGAGCGCCGCGCACTGGAGCGATCACTGCACTCCGGTGAACTCCTCGGACTGGCCGCCACCACCGCTCTCGAACTCGGCATCGACGTGTCCGGCCTCGACGCCGTGATCCTGGCCGGCTATCCCGGCACCCGCGCCTCCCTGTGGCAGCAGGCCGGGCGCGCCGGACGGGCGGGCCAGGGCGCCCTGGCCGTCCTCGTCGCCCGGGACGACCCACTGGACACCTACCTCGTACACCACCCCGACGCGGTCTTCCGCCGCCCCGTGGAGTCCACCGTCCTGGATCCGGACAACCCCTACGTCCTCACCCCCCATCTGTGCGCCGCGGCGGCGGAGGCACCCCTCACCGAAGCGGATCTCGAGCTGTTCGGGCCAGCCGTACCCGATCTGATGCCATTGCTGGAACGGCGCGGACTGCTACGCCGACGGAAGGCCGGCTGGTACTGGACCCGCCGCGAGCGGGCCACCGATCTCACCGACATCCGCGGCCAGGGCGGCCGGCCCGTCCAGGTGGTGGAGGACGGCACCGGGCGGCTGCTGGGCACGGTCGACGCCGCGGCGGCCCACACCACCGTCCACGACGGCGCGGTCCACCTCCACCAGGGCCGTACCTACGTGGTCCGTCGCCTCGACCTGGAGGACTCGGTCGCCCTGGTCGAGGAAGCGAGCCCACCCTGGACGACGATGGCCAGGGACACCACCTCGGTCTCCGTTCTGGAGACCGACACCGAGATTCCCTGGGGCGAGGCACGGCTGTGCTTCGGTTCGGTCGAGGTCACCAACCGGGTCGTCTCCTATCTGCGCCGCAGACTCGTCACCGGCGAGGTGCTCGGCGAGTCCGGACTGGACCTGCCGCCGCGCACCCTGCGCACCCGCGCGGTGTGGTGGACGGTCACCGAGGACCAGCTCGACGCCGCCCGGATCGGCCCCGAGACACTGCCCGGCGCCCTGCACGCCGCAGAGCACGCTTCCATCGGCATGCTGCCGCTTTTCGCCACCTGCGACCGATGGGACATCGGCGGCGTCTCGGTGCCTCTGCATCCCGACACCCTGCTGCCGACGGTCTTCGTCTACGACGGGCACCCCGGCGGCGCCGGCTTCGCGGAACGCGCCTTCCACACCGCCCGCGACTGGCTGACCGCGACCCGCCGGGCCATCGCCGCGTGCGAGTGTGACAGCGGCTGCCCTTCGTGCATCCAGTCGCCCAAGTGCGGCAACGGCAATGATCCCCTGCACAAGCGCGGCGCGATACGGCTCCTCACAGAGTTGCTGCGGCAGGTCCCGCCCGAGCCCTCACCCCGGCGGAGTACGGCCCCGACCGCACCCGCACCGTGAGGTCCGCGACCTCCTCCCGTACCCAGCAGCGCACCACACTCGCCCGCTGCGCGGCTGCCACCCGCCGCGCGGCGGCACACGCCTCCTCAACGCCCCGAAGGACGTGATCGGCCGCCGCGAGCGCTGCCGCGTCCGCCGCCGCGCCCGCGCGGTGGCGCGTGACGACGGCCTGTCCCAGCCCCAGTACGCCCGCCGCCACCGTGCACAGCACCAGCCCGCACAGCGCGGCCCACACCGTGGCCGAGCCCCGCTCCCGGGAACGGACGCCGCCGGGAGCCGGCCGACGATCACCCCGGTTCCGCATACGCCACCGCCTCAGCCTCCAGTTCCAGGCCGACCGGGCCGGGGCCTGCCGTCCTTGCCGTGACCCGTACCCGCACCAGCTCACCCTCCCGGGACGTCTGCAGTTCCGCTCCCCGCGGTGCGACCTCCCGCACGGCTCGGCGGACCTTCTCAGGCGGCTCGCCCCTCGCCACCGCCCGCGCTCCCGCACCCGCCGCGTCCACGCAGCGCACCTGGGCGACCACCGCGGCCCCACCCCACAGCAGCAGACCGAGCAGAGCGACCAGGGTGGGTACCACCACGGCGGTCTCCGCGGTGACATAGCCCCGGTCCCGCCTTTCAGAAACCCGCATCGAGCGCACGCTCGATCAGCTGCCGCATCGCCGTGGAGACCGGGCCACTGGTGACGATCTTGTAGAGCACCGCCGCGAAACCCGCGGCGGCGATCGTGCCCACCGCGTACTCCGCTGTGCTCATTCCCGCCTGTGCGTCCCGGTCGCGGACTCCACACGTCCTCCGGTCGGCCCACACCGCCTTCCGGCTCTGCCTGTGCTGTCCCCACATCGCTCGTCCTCCTGTCGATCGTTCCCTCATGCCCCGCTCCTCCGTCTCGTTTGTCCGTACCGGCTCCGCGTCCGCCGCGGCCCGTGCCGTGCGGTTCACAGCAGCGATCGCGCCAGACCGATGACCACCGGAACCACACCCGCCAGCAGGAAGGCGGGCAGGAAGCACAGCCCCAGCGGTCCGGTAACCAGGACCGCGGCCCGCCGTGCCCGCTCCGTGGCCGCCCGGGCTTGCCGTGCCCGGCACTCGGCGGCCAGACGGCCCACCGGTTCGACCGCGGGCACACCGGTCGTCCCCGCCCGTTCCAGGCACCGGGCCAGCCCCGCCGCCCCCGGCAGTTCGCCCAGCCGCGTCCAGACGGCCACCGGGTCGCCGCCGAGCCGCAGTTCGGCCGAGGCCCGCACCAACCTCTCGCCAAGGGGGCCACCCACCGAACCGCCGACCGCACCGGCCGCCTCTTCCGGCCCCGACCCGGCGGCCAGGCAGGCAGCCAGGAGTTCCGCGGTGATCGGTAGTTGTCCTGTCACCGACGACTCGATATCGGAATGCGATCTAGCGCCCCGTTCGCCCTCATGGCGTTGCTTTGAGGCATTTCCTCGTGCCCCCTTCTCCCTCAGCAGGCGCCGCGCGCCGTACGCCGCGGCCGTCCCGAGCAGACAGCCGACCGGGCCTCCGACCAGGGCGATCCCCAGGGCGACGGCCCCGGTCATCGCGGCCGCCTCCCGGGCCGAAGATCGCCACACTCCGGTTACGCGCAGCACCTTTCGCGCTCCGGCCCCGGTATCGCCCCCGGACCGGGCTCCGGCTGCCGACAGATCCACCGACCGGTGCCGACGAAGCCGCCGCACCCGGCCGGCCGCCGACACCCCGCCGAGCAGACACAGCGCGGCGACCGAGAGGGACAGCGCGGGCAACCGCGGCGACGGGAGCGACGCGGAAGACCCCGCACACACTGTCCACATACTGTGGACAAATCCGCCGCTCACCTCCGCCCGCCCTCCTCCGCCCTTCGGACGATCCGGGAAACCCATGCCAGTCCGGCCCACTCCAGCAACCCGGCGCCGACCAGACAGGCCCAACCGGCCGGGCTGTGGAGCAGTACGTGCAGTGGCCTCGCTCCCATCGCACCGCCCAGCAGCAGCCCGAAGAACGGCAGCAGCGCCAGGACCAGAGCCGTGGACCGCGGCCCGGCCAGCTGCGCCCGCAGTTCCTCCCGCCGGTCGCGCTCCGCCCGCAGTGAACCGGCCACCCGGTCCAGCCCGTCCGCGAGGCCCGCGCCCCTGTCCGCCGCCACCCGCCAGCAGGCGGCCATTCCGCCGAGCCCTTCCGCCCCCTCCCGCCGAGCCGCCTGCCGCAGCGCCTCCGGTACGTCCCCTCCGAACCGGGCCGCCGCCAACACCGCCGCCCCCGCGCCCCCGAAGCCGGGCATGCCGGCCGCCAGCAGGGCCCGCTCCGGTGTGCGTCCGGCCCGCAGTTCACCCGCGACCGCCGAGCACAGGGCGATGACAGTCGCCCCCCTTGCTCTCCCCGTACGGCGCCGCTCCCGTGCCCGCAGCCGGCGATCGAGCAGCGGCACCGCCACCACACCGGCCAGCAGCGGCAGTACCGACTCCCCCAGCAGCGCCAGCAGGACACCCGCCGCCAGGCACCACCACGCAGGGCCCACCCGGGCCCCGGCCCCGCGCACCGTCCGGACGACGGCCTCCACGGCACCGCCTGCCGAGCCGCCCCACCGTGACAGCGGCTCGACGCCGCCGGCGCGCAGCAGCCGGGCCCTCCGCGCCCTCTCCCCGGACCGGCCCAGCATCCGGTTCACCGCTCCGGCGCACACCATCACCGCGCAGACCGAACCCACGTACACCACTTCGGGCTGCGTCCCCGCCTGTACTCCGGCCGCCGTCACAGCGCACCACCGCCCCGCGCGCACAGTCGCTCCAGACTCGGCCAGCCCCGTTCCCGCACGAAGCCCTCCGGTCCTCGGACAGCGGCGGGCACCGTCACCACCAGGCCGTACCGGTCCTGTTCCAACACATGGATCTCGGCGATCCGCCTCCGGCCCCGGCGGTCCCTCACCAGGTGGACAACCACCGACAACGCCGCCGCGAGCTGGCTGTGCAGCGCCGTCCGGTCAAGACCCGCCGTGGTGCCCAGCGCCTCCAGCCGGGCCGGCACATCGGCCGCCGCGTTGGCATGGACCGTCCCGCAGCCGCCCTCATGCCCCGTATTCAGCGCGGCCAGCAGATCCGTCACCTCAGCACCGCGCACCTCACCGACCACGAGCCGGTCAGGCCGCATGCGCAGCGCCTGCCGCACCAGGTCCCGCAGGGTGACGCGGCCCGCGCCCTCCTGGTTGGCCGGACGCGTCTCCAGTCGCACCACATGCGGATGGTCGGGACGCAGTTCGGCCGAGTCCTCGGCCAGGACGATCCGCTCCTTCGGCCCCACCAGCCCCAGCAGACTCGACAGCAAGGTCGTCTTCCCCGACCCCGTCCCACCACTGACCAGGAACGACAGCCTGGCGTCCAGGATCGCTCTCAGCAGGCTCTCCCCGCCCGGAGGCACCGTACCGGCCGCCGTCAGCTCCGGCAGGGCGAAAGCCCGCGGCCGTACCACCCGTAGGGACAGGCATGTACAGCCGACCGCCACCGGGGGCAGCACCGCGTGCAGCCGGGTCCCGTCCGGAAGCCGGGCGTCCACCCAGGGACGGGCGTCGTCCAGCCGCCGCCCCGCCGAGATGGCCAGCCGCTGTGCGAGTCTGCGCACCGCCGCCACGTCGGGGAAGCGGACGGCGGTGCGCTCCACCCCGCCACCGCGGTCCACCCAGACCTCGTCCGGAGCGGTCACCAGGACGTCCGTGACCTCCGGCTCGGCCAGCAGCGGCTCCAGAGGGCCGGCGCCGACCATCTCCGAGCGCAGCGCCTCCACCACGCCCAGCACAGCGCTGTCCCCGAGCAGCCGCCCCTGGGCCCGCAGCGCCGCCGCGACCCGGGCGGGCGTGGGTTCCGCGCCGGCTTCAGCCAGCCGCAGACGTACCGCGTCCACCAGCGTCCGCGGAGCGGGTGCCCCGCCGTACGTGTGAGCGCGCGCATCCGCTCCACCGCGCGCGGTCCTCCGACCGTCCATGCGCACGCTCACGCGGCCACGCTCCCCCGGCCATCGGCGGGCCGTGCCCTGCCGCTCTCCGGCAGGGCGCGGGCCCAGAATTCCGTGCAGAACCGGGCCAGCGGGCCACGCATGTCCGTGCCGGGCGGACGGCCTGCGTCCACCGCGTCCGTCAGCCCTCCTTCGGAGGGCATTTCGCCGACCAGCCGGAGCCCCAGCAGACGGGCGATCTCGTCTCCCTCCAGCCCCGGTCCGAAGGGGCCGCGCACCACCGCCCGCAGATCCCGCAGCATCAAGCTCACCCGGGAGGCGACCCGCTGCGCCGCCGCGACGGCCCGTAGCTCGGCGGGCACGACCAACAGGCCGAGGTCGAGTTGCGCCAGCACCTCGGCAACGGTCTCGTCCAGTTGCCTCGGCAGATCCACCACGACCACTCCGCCACGCCGCCTGGCCGCTCCCAGGACCGCGCGCACCGCCTCCGGCGGGACGGCCGCGCTCTCCCCCCTGTCCCAGCTGAGCAACCGCAGACCGTGCAGAGTGGGCAGGGATTCCTCCAGAGCCGCGCCGCCGACCCGGCCGCGCGAGTCGGCGAGCGCAGGCCAGCGCAGTCCCTCCGCCCGCTCCCCGCCGAGCAGCACATCGAGCCCGCCGCCGAGCGGATCACCGTCGACGAGCATCGTGCGGTGTCCCGCACGCGCGGCCGTGAGGGCCAGCGCGCAGGCCAGAGTGGAGGCCCCGGCCCCGCCGCGCCCGCCCATCACCCCAACGGTCAGTGCCTGCCGTCCGACACCCTCGGCCGCGTCGGCGATCCGGCCGGTAAGCCACGACTCGCCGTCGGGCAGGAGCACCACGTGCTCCGCGCCGACCCCCACACCACGCCGCCAGATGCCGGGGTCGTCCAGATCCCGGCCGATGAGCAGCACACCCGGTCGGCGCGCGGGCGCGCGCGCCGACCGGGACAGCGCGTCGGCCCGGTCGTCGCCGATCAGTACCAGCGGGGCATTCCCCCATCGCCCCGGGGCCGGCGGCGCGCCGTGCGCCACCTCCGCCTCGGCCCCGGCCGCCGCGCACAGGCGCAGCAGATCGTCCAGCAGTTTCTCGTCCTCGGTGACGATCAGGATGCTTCCGGTCACGTCCCGTTCCCCTTCCGGATTCTCGCTCTCCAGTTCGCGGTGGCTCCGCGAACTCCGTGCTCAAACACCGTGCCGGGGAACGGAAAAACTCGTTGATCTTGGTCTAAATACGTGGACAACTCGGCAGTTGTGAATAACTCACTCACCCAAACGAGTGGCTTCACGCGAGCGGGCTGACGAATACGGAGAGTGACCGACCCCAGAAGGAGGAGGCTCACGCCGCTGCGGACCGAGGGAAGGGAGGGAGAGGGCTCCGACGACGCAAAACGCGTCCGGACATGCGACGACCCCCGCCGGGGGGGAGAGCGGGGGTCGTCTCCACGGCCGACTCGGGGGGGGAGGAGTCGGACCGGGATAGCACGGTCGCGAACGATCCGTGACTTCCATGGTGTACCCGAGAGCCTTCTCAGGCAAACCCACGCGCCTCACCTTACGCCGAATGGTGGGCGCATATGCTCACCTCGTGGAAAACCACTCACTGCCGCGCACCGCTGCCTTCTTCGACCTGGACAAGACGGTCATTGCGAAGTCGAGCACGCTCACCTTCGGCAAGTCCTTCTACCAGGGCGGGCTGATCAATCGGCGTGCCGCACTGCGCACCGCGTACACGCAGTTCGTGTTCCTCGCCGGAGGCGCCGACCACGACCAGATGGAACGGATGCGCGCCCATCTGTCCGCGATGTGCCGCGGCTGGAACGTCCAGCAGGTCAGGGAGATCATCGCCGAAACCATCCACGAACTCATCGACCCGATCGTCTACGACGAGGCCGCCTCCCTCATCGAGGAGCACCACCTCGCCGGACGCGATGTCGTGATCGTGAGCACCTCAGGCGCGGAGGTGGTCGAGCCGATCGGCGAGCTGATAGGCGCGGACCGCGTCGTGGCGACGCGCATGGTCGTCGAGGGCGGCTGCTTCACGGGCGAGATCGAGTACTACGCGTACGGTCCGACCAAGGCGGAGGCCGTGCGCGAACTGGCGGAGTCCGAGGGGTACGACCTCTCGCGCTGCTACGCCTACAGCGACTCGGCCACCGACATCCCCATGCTGGAGGCGGTCGGTCACCCGCACGCCGTCAACCCCGACCGGGCGCTGCGCCGGGAGGCGGTGACCCGGGACTGGCCGATCCTCGCCTTCCAGCGTCCGGTCCGCCTCAAGCAGCGGGTCCCCTCGCTCGCCATGCCTCAGCGCCCCGCGCTGGCCGCCGCGGTGGCGGTTGGCGCGGCGGCGGCGACCGCCGGCCTGGTCTGGTACGCGAGCCGACGGCGCGCCCGTCTCGGCGCGGCGTGAGCACCGCCGCACTCCGACTGGACCCGATGCCCCCTTCGCGGCGTTCCGGAGCTTTCAGGATAGTTGAAATGGAAAGTAGAGATCCATGGAGAGAGGTTCCGATTCGCCCCTTTTTCGGGTACAAAGGAGTCGACGGCCCGCGAGACCTGGTCGATACCGTCCGAAAGGAGGATCGGCACAGAAGAAGGCCCCACGGACCGAGCATGGAAGCCGGGAACCCACGCGCAGCAGACCCGCGATAGGGCCGGCCGCACCAGGGTCGGGCGGAGTCCCCCCCTGATGACGGCAGTACCGTGCACGCCTGGTACCCCGACGGACGTGCCAGCGGCGACACCGACCTCGCGCCGGTGCCGCCGCATCACTGTGTACGGGTCTCCGACCGCTCTACCTGTCCCGCGGATCGGGCCTGTGCACCTCCCGCACGTCAGGCCGCCCCGCGCTGGAGGGCCTCGCAGACCGCTGTGCTCTCCCGTGCGCCCAGCCCCACGGCCCGGCCACAGTGACGGATCCACGCCGCCACTCCTTCCGGGCTGCCGGAGACGTATTCCTCCAGAGCCCCGACGTAAGCGCCCTCGCCCCGCTCGGCGTGACCGACCTCCGAGGGACAGACGGACTTCGGGTCGAGGCCGCCGCCGATCAGCACGATCCGCTCCGCCGCCCGGGCGATCAGGCCGTTGTACGCCCCGAAGGGCCGCAGGGCCATCAGCTCGCCGTGCACCACCGCCGCCACCACCAGCGCGGATGCGGAAGTACCCGTGACCACCAGTTGCGCCAGGGCGTCCAGCCGGGCCGAGACCTCGGCGGCTTCCGGCAGTGGCAGCCTGGACACCAAAGGCTCCTCCACCGGCTCGCCCGCCAGCCGCGGCCGGCCCACCCGCTCGCCATCCGCCTCGCCGCCCGCCGCCACCAGGTGGAGCCTGGCCAGCACCCGCAGGGGCGACTGCCGCCACACGTCCAGCAGTTGACCGGCCTCCGCGGTCACCCGCAGGGCCGCGCCGACCGTACGCGCCTCGGCGTCCGCGCCGAAGTCGCTGCGGCGGCGCACCTCTTCCAGCGGCCAGTCGGCGCCGCCGAGCGCTGCCGAGGCGCGGGCGCCTCTCAGCACCGCCTCGGCGGTGACCTCGCTGCTGCGCCGCCGCATCACCCGATGCCCGTACACCCGGTCCACGGCCTTGCGCACCGATTCGACGGAGTCGGCGACACCGGGCAGCGCACCCAGCGCCGCGAGGGGATCAGCAGTCGTAGACATGCCTAGACCCTACGCACCGCCGACGGCGCGAAAGCCCCACGATCGAGTGGTCTTCTTCACGCGGCCCCCGTCCGTACCGCGAGCACCCCACTACGCTTCCGACCATGAAAATCGCTTTCGTGGGAAAGGGAGGCAGCGGCAAGACGACGCTGTCCTCGCTGTTCGTCCGCCACCTGGCCGCCCAGCGCCTCCCCGTCGTCGCCGTGGACGCCGACATCAACCAGCACCTGGGCGTCGCGCTGGGCCTGGACGAGGAGGAGGCGGCCGCCCTGCCGGCGATGGGCGCCCGTCTGCCGCTGATCAAGGAGTATCTGCGCGGCGCCAACCCCCGGATCGCCTCGGTCGAGACGATGATCAAGACGACTCCGCCCGGTGAGGGATCCCGGCTGCTGCGGATCACCGAGGACAACCCCGTGTACGACGCGTGCGCCCGCCGCGTCCGGCCCGGAGGCGTTCCCGACGGCGGCGACGTACGACTGCTGGCCACCGGCCCCTTCACCGAGGCGGATCTGGGCGTGGCCTGCTACCACTCCAAGGTCGGCGCGGTCGAGCTGTGTCTGAACCACCTGGTAGACGGGCGCGGGGAGTTCGTGGTGGTCGACATGACGGCGGGCTCCGACTCCTTCGCCTCCGGGATGTTCACGCGCTTCGACATGACGTTCCTGGTGGCCGAACCGACCCGCAAGGGCATGGCGGTCTACCGGCAGTACAAGGAGTACGCCCGGGACTACGATGTCCAGCTGCGCGTGGTGGGCAACAAGGTGCAGGGCCAGGAAGACCTGGACTTCCTGCACGCGGAGGCGGGGGACGCCCTCCTGGTGACCGTCGGGCACTCCGACTGGGTCCGGGCGATGGAGAAGGGCCGCCTCCGGCCCTTCTCCGAACTGGAGGACGCGAACCACAAGGCGCTGCGGATGATGCAGGAGACGGCGGACGCTTCGTACGGGCTGCGGGACTGGGAGCGCTACACCCGGCAGATGGTGCACTTCCACCTGAAGAACGCCGAGAGCTGGGGCAACGCGAGGACGGGCGTCGATCTGGCGGCCCAGGTCGATCCCTCCTTCATGCTCCGTGAGGAACAGCCCCGCCTCTCCCGGCCCGTCTGACCCGGACCCGGTCCCTCGCGTCGTACGGTCGGCGCGCCGGGCGCGCCGACCGTGCCGCGTGTGCGGGGACGCCGGGCCGGGAGGGGCGGGGTCTACGCGCCGGACGACTGGGAGGGGGCCGCCGCCGACGGGGCGGTCGTGAACTTCTTCCAACCGCCCTCGGGTGCCTGCCCCACACCGAGCGTGCGCAGCCTTTCCAGAAGCCGCGGGTCCTGGGCGTCGAGCCAGTCGACGAGCTGCCTGAAGGAGACGCAGTGCACGTCGGCCATGGGGCATACCTTCTTGATGACGTCCTCGACGGCCTTCATGTAGACGCCGCCGTTCCAGTCCTCGAAGTGGTTGCCGATGATCATCGGTGCGCGGTTGCCGTCGTACGCGCGGTCGAAGCCCTCCAGCAGCCCGTCACGCATCTGGCGCCCCCATGCCTCACGCTGCGCCGGATCGCCGTTGACCGTCCCCGACTGGTTGGCCAGGAAGTTGTAGTCCATCGCGAGCGTCTCGAAGGAGCGTCCGGGCATTGGCACCTGCTGGAGCGGCAGGTCCCACAGGCCGCCCTCCTTGTCGGGCCAGACCTGGGTGCCGTTGCCGGAGGAGTCGTAGCGAAAGCCCATCTCCTTCGCGGCGGGGAGAAGGTTCGCGCGGCCCTCCAGGCAGGGAGTGCGGCCGCCGACCAGTTCCCGGTCGTAGTCGAAGGGGAGGGGCTCCAGGTCCTTCCAGCCGGTCGTGGTCTTCCAGTTCTTCACGAACCACTTGGCCTGTTCGATCTCACTCCTCCACTGCTCGGGCGTCCAGCCGCCGACGCCGTTCGCACCGCAGAAGTGGCCGTTGAAGTGGGTGCCTATCTCGTTCCCCTCGAGCCAGGCACCTCGGAGCTGCTCCAGTGTGGCCCGTATGTTCTCGTCCTTGAGGTAGCCGATGTCCGAGGCGCCTCGACCACGGCCGGGCGGCTCGTAGCGGTGGGCCTCCCCTTCGGGTAGCACGTACACTCCGCTGAGGAAGTACGTCATGTACGCGTCGTACTTCCTTCCCACCTCGCGGAAGTGCGAGAAGAGCTTCTTACTGTCCTCCCCCGCGCCGTCCCAGGAGAAGACGACGAACTGCGGAGGCTTGTCGCCGGGCTTCAGACGCCCGAAACCGGGCTGGTTCGGCTGGGCGCCTATGTAGGCGGTGGAGCCGTCGCCTATGAGCCTGGCCTTGGCCGCGGGCCTCGCCTCCCGCCCGTCCTTGTTCGCATGTCCCTCGTCCTTCGACACGCTCGGGGACGAACCCGAGCAGCCGACGGCCAGCACGGCCAGCACGGCCGCTCCCGCGACGCCTCTGGTCAGCCTCCACGCGGCTCCCATGCTCTCCATCTCATCGCCTCCGTCGTCGCCTCTGTGCTCTTCCGGCCGATGCGCTCGACCTGCGACCAACCTCACACGCACGGTGGGAGGCGCAAGCGAAAAGGCCGGTTCCTGCGACTTATTCACCCCCGGGCGTGAACGGTGAGCCCGATTGCTCCGGCTCTCCCCCTTGGCACCTCGAGCGACATTACGATTCGCTTACCGCGACTTTATGTAGTCATACCCACACGTCAAGTGACGCAACCTCGCGACGGAGACGAGTGTGTCCGCCTGCGCCAGCCCTCGTCCTGGAAGTCCCTCCGAACGTCCTGACGGCGCCGACGCCACAGAAGCCGCCGACCCCGCCGACCACGCCGACCACGCCTGCCGGTCCGCCCTCCTCGCGTCCAGGAGGCCCCCGCGGAAGCGGTCCGGGCGCAGCGCGTGTACCTGCCGTCCTGGTGCAGCCACGCCCCGCCCCCACCGCCCGGGGGGCCGGCGCCGGGGCTGCTGGCCGCCGTGCCGGCCGTCACCCCGGTCACCCGTGTGGAGTCGCCGCTGTCGGCGATGACCTCCGGAGCCCTGGGCGGACCGCCGGTTACCGGCGTCGCGGTGCGCACCTCGGCGAACATCCAGGCCGGCGCGGTCAGCCGCAACTCCACGATCCCGCACGGAATGCATCTCCACGTCGGTGAGGCACAGGCGTACGCACTGGGCGATCCGGGCAACGGGAACGGAGGCGAGGCGCCGGTCCTCACTGCCGTGCGCCCCGGCGCGGCGGTCGCCTGAACGGTCCCGCGCACAACGGGAGACCGGCGGCCGACGGCAGAGTGAAGAGCGGGAGGACAAGCCGTTTCGACCGCTCGTCGACCGCTCACCGACAGGCGCCGACCCCTGAGCACAAAAGGTCTACACCACTTGACGGACAGCCCTTGTCAGGTGGCGACAAGGGCTGGTCTGCTATGACGCGGGACACACCAGACACCCTGGGAAAGGGAGATGTCGTGAGCAACGAAAGCCTGGCCAATCTACTCAAGGAGGAACGGAGGTTCGCGCCGACCGCCGAGATGGCAGCGAATGCCAACATCACCGCGGAGGCGTACGAAAGGGCGAAAGCGGACCGGCTGGACTTCTGGGCCGAGCAGGCCCGCCGTCTGAGCTGGGAGACCGAGCCGACCGAGACTCTGGACTGGTCCAACCCGCCCTTCGCCAAGTGGTTCAAGGACGGCCGGCTCAACGTGGCCCACAACTGCGTCGACCGTCACGTCGAGGCGGGTTTGGGCGACCGGGTCGCCATCCATTTCGAGGGCGAGCCGGGCGACACCCGGGCAATCACCTACGCCGGCCTTCAGCGTGAGGTCTCCAAGGCCGCCAACGCCCTGATCGAGCTGGGTGTCGAGGCCGGCGACCGGGTCGCGATCTACATGCCCATGATCCCCGAGACCGTCGTGGCGATGCTGGCCTGCGCCCGCGTCGGCGCCCCCCACTCCCTGGTCTTCGGTGGATTCTCCTCCGACGCCCTGGCCACCCGCATCCAGGACGCCGACGCCCGCGTCGTCATCACCGCCGACGGCGGTTACCGGCGCGGCAGGCCCAGTGCGCTGAAGCCCGCCGTCGACGAGGCCCTGGCCCGGCCGGGTACCGAGAACGTGCGCAACGTCCTGGTCGTCCGCCGCACCGGCGAGGAGACCGCCTGGACCGAGGGCCGGGACCTGTGGTGGCACGAGCTGGTGGACCGCCAGGCCGAGGAGCACACTCCCCAGCCCTTCGAGGCCGAGCACCCGTTGTTCATCCTCTACACCTCCGGTACCACGGGGAAGCCCAAGGGCATCCTTCACACCTCCGGCGGCTACCTCACCCAGACGGCCTACACCCACCACGCCGTCTTCGACCTCAAGCCGGAGACGGACGTCTACTGGTGCACCGCCGATGTCGGCTGGGTCACCGGTCACTCGTACATCGTCTACGGTCCGCTGGCCAACGGCGCCACCCAGGTGATCTACGAAGGCACCCCCGACACCCCGCACAAGGGCCGCTGGTGGGAGATCGTCGAGAAGTACAAGGTCACGATCCTCTACACCGCCCCGACCGCCATCCGCACCTGCATGAAGTGGGGCGACGACATCCCGGCGAAGTTCGACCTGTCCTCGCTGCGGGTGCTGGGCTCGGTCGGTGAGCCGATCAACCCCGAGGCCTGGGTCTGGTACCGCCACAACATCGGCGGCGACCGCACCCCGGTGGTGGACACCTGGTGGCAGACCGAGACCGGCGCCATCATGATCAGTCCACTGCCGGGGGTCACCGAGGCCAAGCCCGGTTCGGCTCAGGTGCCGCTGCCCGGCATCTCCGCCACGGTCGTGGACGACGAAGCCAAGGAGGTGCCCGACGGCTCCGGCGGCTACCTCGTCCTGACCGAGCCGTGGCCGTCGATGCTCCGGACGATCTGGGGCGACGACCGGCGGTACCTGGACACCTACTGGTCGCGCTTCCAGGACCGCTACTTCGCCGGTGACGGCGCCAAGAAGGACGAGGAAGGCGACATCTGGCTGCTGGGCCGGGTGGACGACGTGATGCTGGTCTCGGGTCACAACATCTCCACCACCGAGGTCGAGTCCGCCCTCGTCTCGCACCCGAAGGTCGCCGAGGCGGCGGTCGTCGGAGCCACCGACCCGCAGACCACCCAGGCCATCTGCGCCTTCGTCATCCTGCGCGGCAACGCCGCCGAGGACGAGGGCCTGGTGGAGGAGCTGCGCGGCCATGTGGCCAAACACCTCGGCCCGATCGCCAAGCCCAGGCGCATCCTGCCGGTCGACGAGCTGCCCAAGACCCGCTCGGGCAAGATCATGCGCCGTCTTCTGCGTGATGTCGCCGAGAACCGGGATCTGGGGGACGTCACCACACTCACCGACTCCACGGTGATGACCCTCATCCAGTCCAAACTGCCGGGCGCCGCCTCCAGCGAGGACTGATCCGGCACCGGGTCCGCCCCGCAGGGGCGCCCGGCCACCGCGTGCGCGGTGGCCGGGTGCCCCTGTCCGTTGTCTCCGCCCGCACGCGCGGACGGCTCGCCGACACCGTGTGCGGCGGCGGGCACCGCGGTCCGGCATGATGCAGACCCTGGTGCAGAGCCATCGACCGCCACGACGAGAGGGAGCATGAAATGAGCCCAGCCGACGACGGCCGCAGCATCGGTCAGTTGGTCGCCTCGGCGACGACCGAACTGTCCGCACTGGTCCACGAGGAGATCGCGCTGGCCAAGGCCGAACTCCGGCAAGATGTCAAGCGCGGCGCGATCGGCAGCGGTGCGGCCATCGCCGCCGGCATCCTGGTGCTCTTCTCGCTGCCGGTCTTCAGCTTCGCCGCGGCCTACGGCATCCACAACCTGGGGCTTGGGCTCGCCTGGTCGTTCACCATCGTGGGGAGCGCTTACCTGCTGGTCGCGCTCGTGCTCCTGCTGCTGGCCAAGGCCAAGCTGACCAAGGTCAAGCCGCCCAAGCGCTCGATCGCCTCGGCCAAGCAGTCGGCGGCCGTGCTGTCGGGTGTCAAACCCCACCCCCGGACCGTTCCGGCCGCGCGGACGGAGCCCAAGGCCGTCGGGGCGGAACCCATGGCCGTCGAGCACGTGACACGCTCTTCCGCATGACGCACAGCACGCACAGCCCTGACGGCGCGGGCAACACGGGCACGGCGAACACGGTGGAGACGAACGACACGGCAGCGGCAGGTGTGACAGGCGTGAACCACTCCGGCACCCCTTCCTCCGTCATCCGGATGGACGGGCCCTGGACGCACCGGGATGTCGCCGCCAACGGTGCGCGCTTCCACATCGCCGAGATGGGCGAGGGTCCGCTGGTCCTGCTGCTGCACGGTTTCCCGCAGTTCTGGTGGTCCTGGCGGCACCAGATGCCCGCCCTCGCCGAGGCGGGCTACCGCGCGGTCGCGATGGACCTGAGGGGTGTGGGCGGCAGCGACCGCACCCCCCGCGGCTACGACCCGGCCAACCTCGCCCTCGACGTCACCGGCGTGATCCGTTCCCTGGGCGAGCCGGATGCCGCTCTCGTCGGCCATGACCTGGGCGGCTACCTGGCATGGACGGCTGCGGTGATGCGCCCGAAGCTGGTCCGGCGTCTGGCCGTGACCTCGATGCCGCATCCGCGCCGTTGGCGCGCGGCCATGCTGGGCGACCTGCGGCAGACCGCGGCCGGAGCGCATGTCTGGAGCTTTCAGAGCCCCTGGGTTCCCGAGCGGCGCCTGGTGGCGGACGACGGAGCGCTGGTCGGCCGTCTGCTGCGGGAGTGGTCCGGGCCCCGCCTGCCGGAGGACGACACGGTCGGGGTCTACCGGCGGGCGATGTGCGTCCCCTCCACCGCGCACTGCTCGATCGAGCCGTACCGCTGGATGGTCCGCTCACTGGCACGCCTGGACGGATTCCAGTTCAACCGCCGTATGAAGCGGCCGGTCCGTGTCCCCACCCTCCATCTGCACGGCTCGCTCGACCCGGTGATGCGCACCCGCAGCACGGCGGGGTCGGGCGAGTACGTGGAGGCCCCGTACCGCTGGCGGTTGTTCGACGGGCTTGGCCACTTCCCCCACGAGGAGGACCCGAAGGCGTTCACCAGTGAGCTCGTCGACTGGCTCAAGGACCCCGAACCAGACCGATGATAAGAGTACGTGACGCCCGCATAGGTCAATTGACGGACCATTGGGTGATTACCGACCTTGAGGCACGGGCAGAGTCCGGAGTATGGGTTGGACGCACGACTACCGTGACGTGTCACGCAACATCCGGGAACAGAGCGGCGCGCCGGGTTCGCCCCCACGCTCCGCGCGGGACCACCGCGATCTCGGTGATCTCCGCGATCCCCGGCTCGGCATCCCTCACATCCTGCGCCGCCGCGCCCGCTGGGTCGGCGCGCGGCTGCGCCATACGCGCGGCTGAGGCGAGGACCGGCGAGCGCGGTCGAGGACCGGAAGGACCGGCGGAACCCCGTCCTCACATCGCGCATCCCTGACTGTCCACCGGCCCCCGGGACGCCTGCCCCTGCAGGATGTCCTGGCGGATCTCGTCGTTGGTGAGTGCGTAACCGGTGTTCTCGTCCTCCAGGGACTTGGCGAAGATGACACCGTAGACCCTGCCGTCGGGCGTCAGCAGCGGACCGCCGGAGTTGCCCTGCCGGACCATGGCGTGCAGGGAGTAGACGTCGCGGCGCACCGTTCCCCGGTGGTAGATGTCCGGGCCGGTCGCCTGGATACGGCCGCGTACCCGCGCGGAGCGGACATCGAACCCTCCGTTCTCCGGGAAGCCCGCGACGATCGCGTCGTCGCCGGTCTCCGCGTCGTCCTCCACGAATCGCAGCGCCGGGGCCTGGAGGGACGGCACGTCGAGCACGGCGATGTCGCGCTCCCAGTCGTAGAGGACGACCGTGGCGTCGTGGAGTCGGCCCTCGCCGCCGACCTGCACGGTCGGCTCGTCGACGCCGCCGACCACGTGCGCGTTCGTCATCACCCGGCCGCGGTCGAAGACGAAACCGGTGCCCTCCAGCACCTTGCCGCAGCTCTGTGCGGTACCCAGTACCTTGACGATGGACCGCTTGGCGCGGGCCACGGCCGGGCTGCCGGCCAGGGCCGGGTCCGGCGGCTCCACCGAGGTGATCGGCTCGTTGGCGAACGGCGAGAAGACCTGCGGGAAGCCGTTGCGCGCGAGTACCGAGGTGAAGTCGGTGAACCAGGTGTCGGCGCTGTCCGGCAGCACCCGGGAGACACCGTGCAGCACCGCGGAGCCGCGGACCTCCCGGGCGACGACCGGCACGGCCGTGGAGGCCAGCAGCGAGCCGATCAGCCAGGCGACCAGCAGCATGGCCGCGACGTTCACCAGGGCTCCACCGGAGGCGTCCAGGGCCCGGGCGGGCGACCAGGTGATGTGCCGCCGCAGCCGGTTGCCCAGGTGGGTGGTGAACGCCTGCCCGACCGAAGCGCACACGATCACCACCGCCACCACCGCGATCGCACCCGCCGTCCCCGATGAGGCACCGTCGGTGAACTCGTTCCAGATGAGCGGCAGCAGATAGACCGCGGCGAGCCCGCCCCCGAGGAAACCGGCGACCGACAGCACACCGACCACGAAGCCCTGGCGGTAGCCCACGACCGCGAACCACACGGCGGAGAGCAGCAGCAGTACGTCCAGCACGTTCACGTCGCCCACCGTCTCACGCGCGCCAGTCCAGGGGGACGCTGCGATCGGTGTCCCACGGCCGCTCCCATCCGGCGAAGTGCAGGATCCGGTCGATGATCCCGGCCGTGAAGCCCCACACCAGCGCGTCACTGACGAGGAAGCACGGACCGCGGTAGCCGCTGGGGTGTCTGGCCGTGGCGCGGTTCGCCGGATCGGCGAGGTCGGACACGGGGACGGTGAAGACCCGGGCCGTCTCGGCCGGATCCACCGGAGCCACCGGGCTCGGCTCCCTCCACCACCCCAGTACGGGCGTGACGACGAACCCGCTCACCGGGATGTAGACGCGCGGCAGCCGCCCGAATACCTGCACCCCCGACGGGTCGAGTCCGGTTTCCTCCTCCGCCTCCCGCAGCGCGGCGCGCAGCGGCCCGTCGCCCTCGGGGTCGCCGTCCTCCGGGTCGAGGGCTCCGCCGGGGAAGGACGGCTGCCCGGCATGCGAGCGGAGGCTGGAGGACCGCTCCATCAGCAGCAGCTCCGGCCCGGCCCCCGCGCCCGTCGTCCCCCCGTTCCCGCCACCGGTGGTGGTGCCGCTTCCGCGGGCGCCGCCATCGCCGAAGAGCACCAGGACCGCGGACTGCCGTCCACCCCCGTCGCTGGGCGGCAGGAAGCGGCTGAGCTGCCCCGCCCGCACCGTTGACGCCACATCGGCCACCGGGCGCAGCCAGTGCGGCAGCCCCTGGTCGGTGACGGCCACCGGGCCAGCCGCCGGACCGGCGAAGGAGCCCCTGTGCTTCTCCTGTGCTTCCCTCATCCGAACCCCGCTCAGGCGCCCAGCGGCGGCGCGGGCTGCCCGGGGTAGTCCGCGGGGGGCCTGAGCCGCTGGCCGGGCATGCCCCCCATCTCGTACTTCAGCAGCTTCCTCGCCTTCTCCGGGTCCGTCTCGCCCTCGCCGTACGAGGGGCACAGGTGCGTGATCGGGCAGGCGCCACACGCGGGCTTGCGGGAGTGGCAGACGCGGCGGCCGTGGAAGACGACCCGGTGCGAGAACATCGTCCACTCGCTCCTGGGGATGATCCCGGCGATCTCGGCCTCGACCTTCTCCGGGTCGGTCCGCTCCGTCAGCCGCCAGCGGCGCACCAGCCGCCCGAAATGAGTGTCCACCGTCAGCCCCGGTCTGCCGAAGGCGTTCCCCAGCACCACATGCGCCGTCTTACGTCCGACGCCGGGCAGGGAGACCATGTCCTCCAGGTTGTCCGGTACCTCGCCGCCGAAACGGTCGCGCAGCGCCGCGGAGAGCCCCAGCAGCGACTTGGCCTTGTTGCGGAAGAACCCGGTGGGCCGGATCAACTCCTCCAGCCGCTCCGGGTCGGCCGCGGCCATCTCATCCGGCGTGGGGTAGGCGGCGAAGAGGGCGGGGGTGGTCTGGTTGACCCGCAGATCTGTGGTCTGAGCGGAGAGGACCGTGGCCACCAGCAGCTGGAAGGGGTTGTCGAAGTCCAGCTCGGGGTGGGCGTAGTAGTACACCTCGGCCAGCTCGCGGTTGATGCGCCGGGCGCGGCGGACCATGGCCAGCCGTGTCTCCGGCCTACTCCCCGCCTTCTTGCCTCCTCCCCCGGCCGCTCGCGGCGGCTTCTCCTCCGCCACCCGTTCGGCGGACTTCCGTTCGCCCGCGGCGGAATTCTGGGATGGGTCGCGGGACACCGTCACCCGTACGCCCCCTTTCCATCCGGTCTCACCGGCGTGTTGGACACCCGGCCAGCGTACGGGGGAGCACCGACATCCGCCCCGTTCACCGCCGATTCGGGGCCCGATCGGACCCCTGGCGCACACGCCGGACGCCGGGTGCGTCAAACTTGTGACTGATCGCACTGTTTCACCGTCCGGCATCATGGGGGCGACAGACCCGTGGGCACGTGGACAAGGAGAGAACTCGTGGACGACGTTCTGCGGCGCGCCCCGCTCTTCGCGGCGCTTGACGACGAGCAGGCCGCCGAGCTGCGTGCCTCCATGACGGAGACGACGCTCGCACGGGGCGAGGCCCTGTTCCACGAGGGGGACCCGGGCGACCGGCTCTACGTCGTGATCGAGGGCAAGGTCAAGCTCCACCGCACCTCCCCGGACGGCAGGGAGAACATGCTGGCCGTTCTCGGCCCCGGCGAGCTGATCGGCGAGCTGTCCCTGTTCGACCCGGGCCCCCGTACGGCCACCGCCACGGCGCTGACCGAGGTCAAACTCTTCGGTCTGGGCCACGGCGACCTCCAGCCCTGGCTGAACGCCCGCCCCGAGGTCGCCACCGCGCTGCTGCGCGCCGTCGCCCGGCGTCTGCGCCGCACCAACGACTCGATGTCCGACCTGGTCTTCTCCGACGTGCCCGGCCGCGTCGCCAAGGCCCTGCTGGACCTGTCGCGCCGCTTCGGTGTGCAGTCCGAGGAGGGCATCCACGTGGTGCACGACCTCACCCAGGAGGAGCTGGCCCAGCTCGTCGGCGCGTCCCGCGAGACCGTCAACAAGGCGCTGGCCGACTTCGCCAGCCGCGGCTGGCTCCGGCTGGAGGCCCGGGCGGTCATCCTGCTGGACGTGGAGCGGCTGGCGAAGCGCTCGCGCTGAGTTCCGCCCTCCCCCGGGGCCGGGGAGCCTCCCTCGCCCGGAGCACGGCCGTCACACCAGGCCGTGCTCCTCCAGGTACTCCAGCTGCGCCCGCACCGACAGCTCGGCGGCGGGCCACAGCGAGCGGTCCACGCCCGCGTAGACGTGCGCCACGACCTCCCCGGGCGTCCGGTGGCCCGCTTCCACGGCCGTCTCCACCTGCGCCAGGCGGCTCGCCCGGTGCGCCAGGTAGTACTCGACGGCCCCCTGCGCGTCGTCCAGCACCGGCCCGTGCCCCGGCAGCACCGTGCGCACGCCGTCGTCCACGGTCAGCGAGCGCAGCCGCCGCAGCGAGTCGAGGTACTCGCCCAGCCGCCCGTCGGGATGGGCCACCATCGTCGTGCCGCGCCCCAGAACGGTGTCGCCGGTCAGCACCGCTTTGTCGGCGGGCAGGTGGAAGCTGAGCGAGTCGGAGGTGTGCCCCGGCGTGGGCACCACCCGCAGCTCCAGGCCGCCCGTGGTCACCACGTCCCCGGCCGCCAGCCCCTCGTCCCCCAGCCGCAGCGCCGGGTCGAGCGCGCGTACGGCCGTCCCCGTCAGCCCGGCGAAGCGGGCGGCGCCCTCGGCGTGGTCCCAGTGGCCGTGGGTGAGCAGCGTCAGCCCCACCCGCCGGCCCGACCGCTCGACGGTGTCGATCACCTGGCGCAGGTGCCTCTCGTCCAGCGGACCGGGATCGACGACGACCGCCAGCGCCGAGTCCGGCTCGGCGACGATCCAGGTGTTGGTGCCGTCCAGCGTCATCGGCGAGGGGTTCGGCGCGAGCACGCACACCGCGCGGGCGGTGCCCATGCCGTCGACGGCGCCGCCGCGCGGCTGCCCGGGCAGGGCGGAGGCGTCGGTCACGGTGCGCCCCCCGCCATCCGCCGGGCCGCGGGCACGTGCTTGGTGAACTCCTCGTGCCCCGGCCAGCTCAGCACCACCCGCTGCCCGCCTGCCCCGTCGTCCTCCAGGCTCGCCCGGGCCAGTACGGGCGCCAGGTCCCGCTCACCGGAGGCATCCAGCGCCGCGGCGGCGCCGGCGTACGACATGAGCTGCCGCAGGGTGGCGATCGTCGGGGGCATCATCGTCAGCTCGCCCCGGTCGTAGGCGGCGGCCGCGTCCGCGGGGCGGATCCACACCGTGCGGTCGGCCTCGCCCGAGACGTCGCGGGTGCGCTGCCCCTCGGGCAGGGCGGCGACGAAGAACCAGGTGTCGTAGCGCCGCGCCTCGAACTCCGGGGTGATCCAGCGCGCCCAGGCGCCCAGCAGATCGCTGCGCAGGACCAGTTCGCGGCGGGTGAGGAAGTCGGCGAAGGAGAGCTCACGGGCCACCAGGGCGGCCCGGTCCGCCTCCCAGTCCTCGCCGGTGGTGTCGGCGACGACCGTGTCCGGGTCCGGGCCGGCCAGCAGAACGCCCGTCTCCTCGAAGGTCTCGCGCACGGCGGCGCACACGACGGCCTGCGCGACCGCCTCCTCCACCCCTAGCCGCCGCGCCCACTGCGCGCGCGCCGGGCCGGCCCAGGCGACCGCGCCCTCGTCGCGGGGATCCACGCCACCGCCGGGATAGGCGTACGCGCCGGCGGCGAAGGCCATGGAGGCGCGCCGGCGCAGCATGTGGACGGCCGGCCCGCCCCCGGCGTCCCGCAGCAGCATCACGGTCGCCGCCCGGCGCGGGGGCACGGGCGTGACCCGGCCCTCCGCCAGGGCACGGATGCGCTCGGGCCACTCGGGCGGATACCACTGCCCGTCTCGCGGGGGCTCGGGCGGCCGGGCGGGAGACGCGGACGGCGGCGGCGTTGACGACATGGCCGGATCGTACGGCCACGGGCCGCGATGTTCGAGTGCGGGCCCCGGACACCGCGGCCCGCGCCGGACGCACCGGGCCGGCCGGCGGCTCAGTCCGCCAGCTCGACCTGGATCTCGACCTCGACCGGCGCGTCGACCGGCAGCACCGCGACCCCCACCGCGCTGCGCGCGTGCACGCCCCTGTCGCCCAGCACCTCGCCCAGCAGCTCACTGGCGCCGTTGACCACGCCGGGCTGACCGGTGAAGTCCGGGGCGGAGGCGACGAAGCCGACCACCTTGACGACCCGGGCGACCCGGTCCAGGTCTCCGGCCACCGACTTCACCGCCGCCAGGGCGTTCAGTGCGCAGATCCGGGCCAGGTCCCTGGCCTCCTCCGGCGTCACCTCGGCGCCGACCTTGCCGGTCACCGGCAGCGCGCCGTCGACCATCGGCAGCTGTCCGGCGGTGTACACGTAGGAGCCGGAGAGCACCGCCGGGACGTACGACGCCAGCGGCGCCACCACCTCCGGCAGGGTCAGCCCCAGCTCCGCGAGCCTGGACTCCACCGAGCCGCGCGCGTCGCTCACCGCTTCTCCCGCTTCAGGTACGCCACGAGCTGCTCGGGGTTGTTCGGGCCGGGCACCACCTGGACCAGTTCCCAGCCGTCCTCGCCCCAGGTGTCCAGGATCTGCTTGGTCGCGTGCACGAGCAGCGGCACGGTCGCGTATTCCCACTTCGTCATGGGGCCGACCTTAGCCCCTCCCCCGCACCCCGCCCGCGCGCCCTCCTCCCGGTGTCCCGCCGCTTTGGTCCGCCCGCGGGGAGCCCGGGCGCACCTCCATGGCCCATCCGCACGCGTACTCCCCCCGTCCGGTGGTTAGGCTCCGAAGGATGAGCAGGCTGCATGTGGTGACCGGCAAGGGCGGGACCGGAAAGACGACGGTCGCCGCCGCACTCGCGCTCGCCCTCGCCGAGGAGGGCAGACGCACACTCCTGGTGGAGGTCGAGGGGCGGCAGGGCGTCGCCCAGCTCTTCGAGACCGAGGCGCTGCCGTACGAGGAACGGAAGATCGCCGTCGGGCCCGGCGGCGGCGAGGTGTACGCGCTGGCCGTCGACGCGGAGAAGGCGCTGCTGGACTACCTGCAGATGTTCTACAAACTCGGCGGCGCGGGGCGGGCCCTGAAGAGGCTCGGCGCGATCGACTTCGCCACCACCATCGCACCCGGCGTGCGCGACGTCCTGCTCACCGGCAAGGTCTGCGAGGCGGTGCGCCGTCGCGCCGGAAGCGGTGCCTTCGTCTACGACGCGGTGGTCATGGACGCGCCGCCCACCGGGCGGATAACCCGCTTCCTCGGTGTCAACGACCAGGTGGCCGGGCTGGCCCGGGTCGGCCCGATCCACAACCAGGCCCAGGCCGTGATGCGGGTGCTCAAGTCGTCCGAGACCGCCGTGCACCTGGTGACCCTGCTGGAGGAGATGCCCGTCCAGGAGACCGTGGACGGTGTGGCCGAGCTGCGTGCCACCGGGCTACCGGTCGGCGGCGTGTTCGTCAACATGACGCGGCCGGCTGTGCTGGGCCGGGCGTCGGTGCGGGCCGCCGAGGAGTCGCGCACCGAGATCGCCAAGGCGCTGTCCCGGGCGGGTCTGGGCGGCGCGCGGCGCGGCGGCAGGGCCGAGCAGCTGATCGACCCGCTGCTGCGCCAGGCCCACGAGCACGCCGAACGGCTGGCGCTGGAGGGCGAACTGCGGTCGGAGATAGCCGGGCTGGAACTGCCCGGGTACGAACTGGAGCTGCTGGCCGAGGGCGCCGACCTGCCCGGCGTCTACCTGCTCGCCGGCGAGCTGCGCGAACAGCTGCGTGAACAGGGGGTGGCGAGGTGACGGCACGGACTGCCGAGGCGGGGACCGCACGGGCACAGGGCCGGGCGAGGGGCCGGACGCAGGGACAGGCACACGGGCTGGGCACGCTCCCGGTGCTGGACGTCGACGCGCTGATCGACGATCCCGGCACCCGGATCGTGGTCTGCTGCGGCTCCGGCGGCGTGGGCAAGACGACGACGGCCGCGGCCCTGGGCGTACGCGCGGCCGAGCGCGGCCGGAAGGTCGTCGTCCTCACCATCGACCCGGCCCGCCGACTGGCCCAGTCGATGGGCCTGACCGAACTGGACAACACCCCGCGCCGGGTGGAGGGCGTCGACGGCGTGCCGGGCGGCGAGCTGCACGCGATGATGCTCGACATGAAGCGGACCTTCGACGAGATCGTCGAGGCCCACACCGACCCCGAGCGGGCCCGGGCAATCCTGGAGAACCCCTTCTACCAGTCGCTGTCGGCCGGTTTCGCGGGGACGCAGGAGTACATGGCCATGGAGAAGCTCGGCCAGCTCCGCACGGACGACGAGTGGGACCTGATCGTCGTGGACACCCCGCCGAGCCGGTCCGCGCTGGACTTCCTGGACGCGCCCAAGCGCCTGGGGTCTTTCCTGGACGGGCGGTTCATCAGGCTGCTGACGGCTCCGGCGAAGGCAGGCGGCCGGGCGGGCCTGAAGTTCATGAACCTGGGCGTGTCCGGGCTGTCGGTGTTCACCGGGCTGCTCAACAAGCTGCTGGGTACGGGGCTGCTGCGCGACATGCAGACGTTCGTGGCGGCGATGGACACGATGTTCGGCGGGTTCCGCACCCGTGCCGACGCCACGTACCGGCTGCTCCAGGCACCGGGCACGGCCTTCCTGGTGGTGGCGGCACCGGAACGCGACGCGCTGCGCGAGGCGGCGTACTTCGTCGAGCGGCTGGCCGCGGACCGGATGCCGCTGGCGGGGCTCGTGCTGAACCGCATGCACGGCAGCGAGGCGGCCCACCTCAGTGCGGAGCGGGCGCTGGCGGCCGCGGAGAACCTCGAGGAGGACGGCATCGCCGATCAGCCCACCGGGAAGGACGGGGATGAACGGCCCGCGCCCCGGTCCGCCTCCGGCACCTCCTCCGGTGACGGCTCCGGGGCCGACGTGGGCCACGACGGCTCTCCCTCCTCCCCCACGACGGCCGAACGGCTGGCCGCGGGCATGCTGAGGCTGCACGCGGAGCGGATGCACGTACTGGCGCGTGAGCGGCGCACACGCGACCGTTTCGCCGCGCTGCACCCGGAGGTGCCGGTGGCCGAGGTCGCCGCGCTGCCGGGTGATGTGCACGACCTGGACGGACTGCGGGCGATAGGCGGGCGTCTGGCGGAGCAGCCCGGCGTCGAGCCCGCCTAGCCGTACCGCCGGGCGATGGCCGATGCCCGGGTTCCTGTCCGGGGCCCTCGAAGTCCCCGGGGCCCTCAGGTCCTGGTTTCAGCCCGCGGCGGCGTAGTCGCCGCTGTACCGCCGCGCTTCGTGATCGCGCATCTCGACCTCCACGGGCAGCGGACCCGCGCCGCGCTCGTATTCGGAGCGCGCGGTCTCGAGCAGCCGCCGCCAGGAGGTGACCGTCGGGCGGCGGCGCAGCAGTGCCCTCCGCTCCCTCTCGGTCATCCCGCCCCAGACGCCGAACTCCACACGGTTGTCCAGGGCGTCGGCCAGGCACTCGGTGCGCACCGGGCATCCGGTGCAGACCGCCTTGGCGCGGTTCTGTGCCGCCCCTTGTACGAACAGTTCATCCGGATCCGCAGTGCGGCAGGCCGCCTGCGCGCTCCAGTCGGTAACCCAGCCCATGCCGGCGCCGTCCTCTCCCGAATCGAGGCTCCCCCACGGCGGCAGACGGCATGTTCACCGCTGCCAGTGCAGGACGTTACGGAAGGCGACAGGAGCGCAACACCCCCGACGGGCCCAATCTTGAATGGCCCGAACGGACTATGGGTGCGCGGCAGATCACCCAACGGAGTGATCCGAGAACGACATTGACCACTCACCCAAAAGGGGACAATAGGGCCGCGCCTCAAGAGCGTGGAGTCGAATATTTCCTGACACAGGATTGCAATTCGGTCACAGCTCCACCCTCGATGGAGTGAACCTTGAGTTGACAAGGAACCGAACGACCGTGCCAGACGTGATACAGCGTAGGCGAACACACGCACACCTGTCCGGCGATTGAGAACGTAGGCTGCCCTCATGGCAAACAAGCGCTCGGGTGGCGGACTGTCCGGGACCCAACAGGCCGCCAAGTTCCTCGGTGTCAGCGTGCTCTCGGGAGCGGTGCTGGCGGGCATCGCGCTGCCCGTGGCCGGCGGCCTCGGGCTGGCCGCCAAGGGCACCGTCGAGAGCTTCGACGAGATCCCCATGGACTTCAAGCGCCCCCCGCTGAGCCAGAAGAACCAGATCCTCGACTCCGAGGGCAACGTCATCGCGACCGACTACTACCGCGACCGCACGGTGGTGCCGCTGAAGAGGATCAGCCCCACCATGCAGAAGGCGATCGTCGCGATCGAGGACTCCCGCTTCTACGAGCACGGCGCGATCGACCTCAAGAGCGTGCTGCGTGCCCTGAACAAGAACGCGCAGCAGGGTGGAGTCGCCGAGGGCGGCTCCACCCTCACCCAGCAGTACGTCAAGAACGTCTTCGTGGAGCAGGCCGGCGACGACCAGGAGAAGGTCGCCGAGGCCACCCAGCAGACCCTCGGCCGCAAGATCCAGGAACTGAAGTACGCGATCAGGATCGAGGAGGAGCTCGACAAGGAGCAGATCCTCGAGAACTACCTCAACATCACGTTCTTCGGCCAGCAGGCGTACGGCATCGAGGCCGCGGCCCGGCGCTACTTCTCCAAGAACGCCGCCGACCTCGAGCTCCACGAGGCGGCGCTGCTGGCCGGGCTCGTCCAGTCCCCCACCTACTACGACCCCGTCAACTACCCCGACCGGGCCGTCAAGCGCCGCGACATCGTGCTCAACCGCATGGCCGAGACGGGGGCCGCCGCCAAGGCGGACGTCGCGGCGGCCAAGAAGAAGAAGCTGGGCCTCAAGGTCAGCAAGCCCAGGAGCGGCTGCATCACCGCCACCGACAAGGCGGGCTTCTTCTGCGACTACGTCCGCAAGGTCATTCTGAGCGACCCCGCCTTCGGCAAGACCGAGGAGGAGCGCAAGGACCTCTGGAAGCGCGGCGGCCTCACCGTCCGCACCACGCTCTCCCCCAAGGCGCAGAAGGCCGCCGCCGACGCCGCCACCAGCATGGTCTACGAGGACGACCCGGTGGCCACCGCCGTGGTCCAGGTCGAGCCCGGCACCGGGAAGATCCTCTCGATGGCCCAGAGCCGCCCGTACGGTCTGGACCAGAACAAGAACCAGACCCTGCTCAACCTCTCGGTCGACAACGCCATGGGAGGCAGCACCCACGGCTTCCAGGTCGGCTCGACGTTCAAGCCGATCATCGCCGCCGCCGCGCTGGCCGAGGGCGTCAGCCCCGCGAGCACCTACAAGAGCGACTGGAAGACCTCTTTCGCACTGGAGGACTTCACGGTCTGCGGCAACAAGCCATACGGCAGCGAGGAGTGGCCCGTCCAGAACGAGCTGGAGTCCGAGAAGGGCACCTGGGACATGACAGGCGCCCTCGGCAAGTCGATCAACACCTACTTCGTCGATCTGGGCCAGAAGGTCGGCCTGTGCGACATCGTGGAGATGGCCGAGAAGATGGGGGTCAAGCGCGGCGACGGCAAGCCCATCGAGCAGAAGCCGTCCACACTCCTGGGCGGCCAGAACAGCAGCCCGCTGACCATGGCCGCCGCGTACGCCACGTTCGCCAACCGCGGCACCTACTGCTCGCCGGTGGCGATCGAGAAGATCACCGACGCCGACGGCAAGAAGATCCCGGTCCCCAGGACCAAGTGCGAGCGGGCGATGTCCGAGCACATCGCGGACTCCATCAACGAGATGCTCGAGGGCGTGGTGGAGGACGGCACCGGCACCGCAGCCGGCCTGACCGACCGTGACAACGCGGGCAAGACCGGTACGACGGACTTCCGCAAGGACGCCTGGTTCGTCGGCTACACCCCGAATCTCTCCACCGCCGTCTGGGTCGGCGACGACATCGGCAAGCCGATGAAGATGTACAACCTCACCATCGGCGGCCGTTACTACGCCAAGGTCTGCGGTGGCTGCCTGCCCGGTCCCATCTGGAAGACCGCGATGCTCGGGGCCCTGAAGGGCGAGCCCGTCGAGTCCTTCAACGAAGTCCGGGTGCCGCGGGCCGACACCGACGACAAGGAGGAGGACCGGGGCCGCGGCGGGGACGACGACAAGTCCGGCGACCGCCGTCCCGGCAACCCGTTCCCCGACGTCTCCCTACCGCCCGGCGTCATCGGCGGGGGCGGCAACGGGGGCCCCGGCGGCGGCGGAGGCGCCAGCACCATGGGCGGCACCACCGACGGCACCACGGTCGGCACCACCGTGGGTGGTGTGACCGGCGGTGACACCGGAGGCGGCAACGGAGACGACGGCGTCGGCGCCACCTCCACCACCGGGGGCTGGGACGTGGGCGGCGGCAACGGGGGCTGGCAGACCTCCGGTCAGGACGGCGGCTGGAGCCCGCGGTAGCCGACACGGTCCGCACGAAGGCAGCGAGAAGACACACGGAGGGGCCCCGTTCCGGGGCCCCTCCGCCGTTGGCCCCGCTTCCCTGCGGCCCGCGGGTCCACGGGCCCGCGGTCAGCCCGCCAGGCGCTTCTTGACAGCGGCGGCCACCCGGCCGCCCTCCGCGCGTCCCGCCACCTCCGGGTTCACGATCTTCATGACGGCGCCCATGGCCCTCGGCCCCTCGGCCCCGGCCGCCTTGGCCTCGGTCACGGCCTTGGCCACCAGCGCGTCCAGTTCCTCGTCGGTGAGCTGCTTGGGCAGGTACTCGGCGAGCACCTCGCCCTCCGCGCGCTCCCGCTCGGCCTGCTCGGCGCGCCCACCCCTGGCGAACGCGTCCGCCGCCTCGCGCCGCTTCTTGGCCTCACGAGTGATGATCTTCTCGACCTCGGCGTCGGACGGTTCACGGGCGCTCTCGCCCGCCACCTCCTCCTTCTGAATCGCGGTCAGCGTGAGGCGGAGGGTGGAGGAGCGCAGCTCGTCGCGCGCCCTGATCGCCGCGGTGAGGTCGTCCTGGAGCCGGGTCTTGAGCGTGGTCATGCCGGAAGTCTGCCAGGACGCGGAGCCCGACGCCCACCGCATTGTGCCGCGCCTCCCCTCCGCGTCCCTCCGTACCCCCTCCCACGCCCTGCCCCCGCACCCTTCCGCCGTCCTCCGCCCGCGCCGTTCCCGCCGCCCGTGCGTCCGCGCGCCGCCCCCGTGTCTGCGACGATGGGATCATGCGTGCGCAATACCCGCTCTCCCTCAAGGTCCCCCTCGGTATCACGGCGGTAGGCACGGCCTGCCTCGTCTATTCGGTGGGCATCGAAACCCGTTCGTTCCGCCTCAGGCGCGTCACGGTGCCCGTACTGCCGCGTGGGATGCGGCCGCTGCGCGTGCTCCAGGTCTCCGACATCCACATGGTCGGTGGCCAGCGCAAGAAGCAGCGCTGGCTCCAGTCGCTGGCCGGGCTGCGCCCCGACCTCGTCGTCAACACCGGCGACAACCTCTCCGACCCGGAGGCCGTCCCCGAGGTCCTGGACGCGCTGGGCCCGTTGATGGAGTTCCCCGGCGCGTACGTCTTCGGGTCCAACGACTACTACGGCCCCCGGCCGCGCAACCCCGCCCGCTACCTGCTGGAGAAGGCCAGCGGCCGCCACGGCCTCAACGGCAATCCCCCGGTCGTGGGCGCCGTCCACAATCCGTGGGAGGGAATGCGCGACGCCTTCGACTCGGCGGGCTGGGTCGGCCTGTCCAACACTCGTGGCCGGATCAAGCTCGACGGCGGCGAGGAGATCGCCCTCACCGGCCTGGACGACCCTCACATCAAGCGCGACCGCTACGAAGAGGTGGCCGGCGGCCCCGAGCAGGGCGCCGACTTCCCCCTCGCCGTGGTCCACGCCCCGTATCTGCGCGCCCTGGACGCCTTCGCCACCGACCGCTACCCGCTGATCCTCGCCGGCCACACCCACGGAGGCCAGCTCCGGATCCCCTTCTACGGCGCCGTGGTCACCAACTGCGATCTGGACACCGACCGGGCCCGCGGCCTGTCCCACCACGAAGTGGACGGCCACCGCTCCTACCTCCACGTCTCGGCGGGCTGCGGTGCCAACCGCTACACCCCCTTCCGGTTCGCCTGCCCCCCGGAAGCCACCCTCCTCACCCTGGTCGAGCGCCCCTGACCCACTCCGCCGCGCCGACCCGCACCCCACGAAACCGGATTTCTCCTGAGCGCGGGCGTGGGCTAAAGTAGTCCTCGTTGCACACGGGGTGTGGCGCAGCTTGGCAGCGCGCTTCGTTCGGGACGAAGAGGTCGTGGGTTCAAATCCCGCCACCCCGACAGCCGAAACACCAGGTCAGAGGCCTGATTCGCACAGCGGATCAGGCCTCTGACTCATTTCCAGGGCTGCTTGGGAGCCGTTCGGGAGCCAGTTTCCGGATCTGGCTCCTTAGGCAGCCCTTACAGAGTCGGCGATCAGGACACAGGCTCCGAGAGCGGGTGGTGAAAGCCACGGTGGCAGAGCCGGCCAGGCTGGCTCCGGTTCCACGAAGCCCGAACTGTCAGTGCTGGTCCTCAGCTTGCGTTCAACGTCGGTGCGCTTGGTGTTTCTTGATCGACTCGGAGCGTTTGACGGTCTTGTCGATGTCGTGGCGCTTGTCGCGCTGCTTGTTCTTCGAGCCGGGCGACCGTCCGGGCCCCGGGCAGGGCCGGGGTCGCGGAGCACGGTCCGGTCCGAGCGCAGCCGGTCGGCCAGTACGACCGGCAGATCAACCCAGGGCGTGGGAAAGGTGGGCGACGTCGTAGCCGGCGTCCATCACGACCAGGTTCTCCTGATCGCCTGGCTGCCAGTGCCCGGCCTGCGTCAACCGCTGGACGGCATCGCGCAGTCGGGCGGCGGTGACGGCGGTCGCGTCGTCGGCGGGCCCCAGGCACATAGCATCCAGCAGGGCGCACCAGGAGGCGCGGCCGGACTCCTGCGCGGCGACGAAAGAGTGCTGCCAGCCCGGCACGAACCGGTCCGTTTTGCGGTCTCCGTGTCCGTAGACGTGGCAGGACAGCCGATCGTTGCTGGTCGGCGCGTCAGAGCGCAGCCGTTGGCCACGTCCACGGCCGGCACGACCCTGCCATCGGCCGCCCTGGGCAGCGGCAGGCCGCGGCGTGCGGGGCGTAGACGCGTAGGCTCCGTCCAGCCCCGGTCCAGCCCGGCGTACAGCGCCCCGTGCCCACGCCGGTGCTCGACCGTCGGCGACAGCTCGACCAGCTTCTTCACCGGCCCGTCCGCACAGAGCAGCGCGTCGGTCAGCTCGAAGAGCGCATCCGCACGAGGGGAGAGGCATTCGTGGAACTCGACCCGAAATCGGGATAACACGCCCAGCACCTCGCCTGCGGGCACATCGGCGGACAGACTCGCACACAGCGGCCGCTCTCTTGTACTTCGTGACTCGACATCTCGAAGCGCGGAGAACGGCCGCCTTCGCCGCCCCGGAAAGAACCGCAGATCAGCAGGTCAGGTGGCCTGCGACGTTAAACGCCAAGCCAAGTTACCTGTCCGGAAAACACGAGGCCCTTCACCGGCGATCTGATCCACGTCTCCGGACAGCTCTCGTTCGACGAGGCCGGCGAGTTCCTCCACGCGGGCGACTTCGCCGCCCAGCTCAGGCAGACCTACGCCAACATGGACAAGGTCCTGGACCACTACGGCGCCACCCGGAACCAGGCCGTCTCGCACAGACCCTGTACGTGGTGAACCTGCGGCAGAACGCCGCGGCGGCGGCGGAGGGCAACCCGAGGTACTTCGGCGACCACCGCCCGGCCAGCACGGTCTTGGGTATCACAGAACTGACCTTGCCCGGCCAGGTCATCGAGATCAGCTTGGTCATCGACATGAGACTGCCCGCTTGAGGTCTCCTCCCCGCACGGCCCGGAGCCGGGATGAGATGTCCCGGTTCGGGCAGGGCGCGAACGCAGTGCAGGCACGGTCCGCCACCAAGGCGGTCCGGTTCCCCCGGCGCGAGCAGATATCACCGGGTGCCGTCTACGCCGCGTCGGCAGGCGAGGGGGCGGCATTCGCAGAGGTGGCGGATGTTCGGGTAAGCAACGGCCGCATACGGCGGTGGGTGGCTTGAAATCAGCGGTTACACAAGGATTTTGACGCTGCATATGTGATGAGCATGTGCTTTGGCAAGGCTGTTCCGCTCGCCAGATGATCAATACCCTGAGCCTGTCTGCCCGTCACTTCTTCGATGGAGCTCGCCTTGTCCAGCACGCAGCAGTTCCCCGACATACTCTCGCCCGAGTTCGCCGCCGACCCCTACAGCGCTTACCGCGTGATGCGTGAGAGCGCGCCGCTGATCTGGCACGAAGCCACCCGCAGCTATATCGTCTCCCGCTACGAGGACGTGGAGCGGGCGTTCAAGGACGGAGCGTCGTTCAGCACCGACAACTACGAGTGGCAGATCGAGCCGGTGCACGGGAAGACGATCCTCCAGCTCAGCGGACGCGAGCACGCGGTGCGCCGGGCCCTGGTGGCCCCCGCCTTCCGCGGCAGCGACCTGCGGGACAAGTTCCTGCCGGTCATCGAACGCAACTCGCGCGAACTCATCGACACCTTCCGCCACACCGGCAGGGTGGACCTGGTGGACGCCTACGCCACCCGCTTCCCCGTCAACGTCATCGCCGACATGCTGGGCCTGGACAAGGCCGACCACCCCAGGTTCCACCGCTGGTACACCTCGGTGATCGCCTTCCTGGGCAACCTCTCCGGCGACCCGGAGGTGACGGCGGACGGTGAGCGCACCCGGGTGGAGTTCGCCGAGTACATGATCCCCATCATCCGGCAGCGCCGCGAGAACCTGGGCGACGACCTGCTGTCCACGCTGTGCGCCGCCGAGGTGGACGGCGTGCGGATGAGCGACGAGGACATCAAGGCGTTCTGCAGCCTGCTGCTGGCCGCCGGCGGGGAGACCACCGACAAGGCGATCGCCGCCATCTTCGCCAATCTGCTGGCCCACCCCGAGCAGTTCGCCGCCGTGCGGGAGGACCGCTCCCTGATAGACCGGGCGTTCGCCGAGACCCTGCGCTACACCCCGCCCGTCCACATGATCATGCGGCAGACCGCGCGGGACGTGGAGGTCGGCGGCGGCACGATCCCGGCCGGGGCGACCGTCACCTGCCTGATCGGCGCCGCCAACCGCGACCCGGACCACTACAAGGAGCCCGACTCCTTCGACATCTTCCGCGACGACCTGACGTCCACCACCGCGTTCTCGGCCGCCGCCGACCACCTGGCCTTCGCCCTGGGCCGGCACTTCTGCGTGGGGGCGCTGCTGGCCAAGGCCGAGGTCGAGACCGGCGTCAACCAGCTGCTGGACGCCATGCCGGACATGCGGACGGCGGACGGCGCCGAGATCGTCGAGCAGGGCGTGTTCACCCGCGGCCCCAGGGAGGTGCCGGTGGTGTTCACCCCCACCGCCTGACCGGCCGGGACGGGACCGGGAACAGATACGGGTGCGGGTGCGGGTGCGGATACGGCCGTGGGGGGGGGGGGGGGGGGGGGGGGGGGGGGGGGGGGGGGGGGGGGGGGGGGGGGGGGGGGGGGGGGGGGGGGGGGGGGGGGGGGGGGGGGGGGGGGGGGGGGGGGGGGGGGGGGGGGGGGGGGGG
>NZ_JAJFAU010000120.1:13004-15672 GCF_022614595.1 Streptomyces sp. CNQ085 | reverse complement strand
GTGCGCTCCTCGACGTAGACGTTGACCTCGTCGATGGGCGGGGAGAAGTTCGCGGCGTTGTCGATGAGCTCCGCGAGCGGGTGCCGCCGGGCCGGCCGGTGCGGCGGGGAGGGCGGGGCCGGTGGCGGGCGCCTGGGCCTCCCGCGTGGTCCTGGAGGACCTGGCGGCCGGGACCGCGGCCGGGAAGGGGGCCTCGGCGCGCTGCTGTGCCAGCAGGTGCGGCGGCAGCAGGACCACCACACCGGTGCCGCCCCGGGAGGACGGCCGGTAGCTCACGGAGATGCCGTACTTGTGGGCCAGCAGCCCGACCACGGCCAGACCGAGCCGGGTGCCCTGGAGGTGGGCGAGGTCGGTCGAAGCACCGGAGACGGCCTTCTCCGCGCGGCGCATCGCGGCGTCGGACATGCGCAGTCCGCTGTCCTCGATGGTCACCACCAGGCCCGCGGTGCGCTCCTCGACGTAGACGTTGACCTCGTCGATGGGCGGGGAGAAGTTCGCGGCGTTGTCGATGAGCTCCGCGAGCAGGTGCATCACGCCCTCGGCGGCGAACCCGGCGATCGCGGTGGAGCTGGCGCAGTGCATGCGGACCCGCCGGTAGGCGGCGATGCGCCCCACCGCGCCGCGCAGGATGCTCTCCATGATGATCGGCTTGTTCCAGGCCCGGCTGGCGCGGCCGCCCATCAGCAGGGCCAGGCGGTCGGTGAGCAGTCCGACCTGCGAGGTGCTGTGGTCCAGCCTGAGCAGGTCGCCGAAGACCTCCTCGCCGTGCCGCTCCTGCATCTCGCGCAGGTCGGCCAGCATGCTCACAGCCGCCGCCTGCACCCGGCTGAGGGCCTTGGTGCCCGCCGTCCGGGCGGCGGCCGACCGCCGTTCGCTGGTCGCGTACTCCCGGATCACGAACTCCGTCAGGGCGGCCAGCCGCTCGTCGTCGGGGCGCGGCACCTTCGCCAGGGCCGTGCCCGCCGAGGCGCCGCCGCGCAGCCGCTCGAAGGTCCTGGGCAGGACGTTCGCCAGGAGGTCGTCCACCCCGTCCGCCAGCGCCTGTGCCCGCCGGACCGCCTCGTCCCGTCCGGCCTGCGCGGACAGCCGCTGCCCGGTGGCGGAGGAGATCTCGTGCGCGAAGACGTGGAGGACCCGCTGGAGCGGGAGGTCCTCCGGGACGGGCATCCCCGCCAGCGCCTCCTCCGGCCGGACGCCGGTCCGCAGCCGCTCGGCGACCGCCGGCAGGACGGAGTCGGCCAGATGGGCGGTGTGCGCCTGCCGGTAGTCGGACTGCCGGCGCATCGCCGTGTTCTCGGCCGCGGCGTCCGCGGAGGCGGTGGCCGTCCGCCGCAGGGTCAGGAAGACGGCGAGGGAGGCCGCGACGGCCAGGGCTCCGGCGACCGCGACCACGCCCAGCAGCCAGGGGCGCGTGCTCTCGGGGGCCGCGGCGGCGCCCGCCACTCCGCCTGCCACGAGCGCCGTCAGGCCGACGGCGAGTAAGGCGAGGGGCAGGCGTCCTCCGGGCACTCGGTGCTGGCCGGGGGCGGCAGGATCTGACATCGCGCAATCCCTGTGGCTGTGTGGGGGCGAGTGATGCGGTCGGAAGACAAAAGGCGGCCGAAAGCCCGCTGGAGAAAGGGAAGTTGCCTTCTCGTGCGATTGCCTTCGTCATAGTAACCATGCATCACACGGCGCGTGTGCCGAGCCGCTGAAGGAGAGGCCGGGGCTTCTTCCCCGAGCCGCCGGGCGGCCGGGCCCGTCCCCGGCCGCCCCCGTGACGCGGCCGGGGGTCTCCGTACCGGCCGGCCACTCGGGGACGGCGGCCGTCAGGACGGCGGCGGGGCGATCCGCTCCCCGTCACCGGACGGGGCCGCGGCGGGCGCCTCGATGCCGAGGGCGAGATAGCGGACGGTCTCCGTCTCGCGGCGGAACAGCCGGTACCACATGAAGAGCACGAAGCCCGCGAAGACGAACCACTGCGCGGTGTAGCCCAGGTTCTGGAACGCCTTCAGGTCGAGTCCCGTGCCCGTCGGCGCGACCGGCGGCACCGCCTCCATCGGCCCCTGCGCGCGCTGGACGGTGACCCACGCGTCGTACACGTCATAGGGCACCAGGTTGACCAGCGTGGCCGCGCTGATGATGCCGATCCGGCCCTGCGGCAGGGCGCCGCCGACGGCTCCCGGTGAGCTCTGGCTCTCGGGCGCCTGGAGCACCCCGGTGACGCTCACCTCGCCGGCCGGCGGCGCGGGCACCCGCGCGGGGTCGGCCTCGCCGGGCAGCCAGCCGCGTACGACGGGCAGGGCCCGGCCGTCGCCGGTGCGCAGCGGGGTCAGCACGTAGAAGCCCTCACGGTCGCCGAGGCGGCGGCCGGGTACCAGGAACTCGTGGGCCGCGTCGTAGCGGCCGGTGGCCCGGGCGGCCTGCCCGACGGTCTCCTGGGTGAGGGGCAGCAGGTCGTCCAGCTCCCCGGCGTCGGCCTCGGCGGTCTCCTCCGCCGAGCGCTCCTGCCGGGCCTGATGGGAGTCCACGCGGTCCTCGAATCGGCTGAGCTGCCAGCTCCCCATGAACAGGCACACGGGGATCGAGAGCAGCACGAAGAGGTTGATCACCCACCAGCGCGGGGTCAGCAGGAACCGGTACACGCCCTCAACGGTACGGGGCGCGGCGGGGGCGGCCCATCCGCCCC
>NZ_JAJFAU010000120.1:0-12994 GCF_022614595.1 Streptomyces sp. CNQ085 | reverse complement strand
GTGGGGAGGGTTCCTGCCCGGCTACGGGTACGACGAAGGCGTGGACCTTCTCGCCCCACCGCTCGTCGGGGGCGGCCCATCCGCCCCCGCCGCGCGCGGGCCCGCTGTGCGTCAGCTCTCCGGTACGGGGCCGGTGCGGTACACCGTCCCGGCGCAGGCCCCGGCGATCTCGATCCTGCCGATGCGCGGCTCCCCCGCCGCGGGCACGTAGCGCAGGACGACCGAGGCCGCCGCGGCGCCCGGACCGGAGCCTCCGCTGTCGTACGCGAGCTGGGGGCTGACGCCGCTGCCGCTGCTCTCGGTGGGCTCCTCGACGGTGTCGCCGCCCTCGCTGCCCTGGCCGCCGTCGGGGGGCGCCGCGCCGCCGCCGGTGTCGGCGCCCGCGGAGGAGTTTGGGCCGCCACTGCCGCCGGTGCCCCCTCCTCCTCCGCCGGTGCCGCCGCCGGAATCCGTCCCCGCGGAGGAGCCGCCGGGAGCCGTCGGATCCGGGCCGGGGGAGACCGGGCAGCCGGTGACACCGCCGCCATCGCGCGGCACCCAGGCGAACCGCACCACGTACGAGCGGCCCGGTTCCAGGACGAACGAGCCCGGTTCGAGCTGGGGGTCGGGCAGCTTGGCCGCCCTGCCGCCAAGGGTGTGGTCGACGACGCCGAAGCCGGTCGGGTCGGCGGCGCCCACCGGGGTGGCGGTGACGGTGTCGGATTCGTCCACCAGGCAGGAGGCGTCGGAGACGTTCGTGATCCTGAAGACCCCGTACACATGACCGTCCGCGTCGGCGGGGCTCACCGCGGAGCCGCCGTCACCGATCTGGGAGCGCAGGCAGCTCGGCGAGGTCGGGCCGAGTGCGTCGCCGGTCTCGGAGGACGACGCGGAGCCGTCCCTGCCGGAGCCGTCGCGCGATCCCGCCGTGTCCTGCCGTCCGTCGCCCGCGGACCGCCGGCCGGTGTCCTGCTCCGCGGCGTCGCCGCTCCGGCCGCCCGCCTCGGCCCCCTCCCGCGGGTCCCGGGCACTGGCGGCGTTGGTGGCGTTGCCGTCCAGGACCCGGTTGATGACGCCGCTCTGCACCAGAGCGGGGGTGGCCACGCCGATGACGAGGCCGACCGCGACCGCCCCGACCGCCAGCTGCCTGCGACGGGCGCGGCGGGCGGGTACGGCGTGGTGGAGGCGCTCGAGGGCGTCCGGGGCCGGCGCGACGTCCTCGACGGCGCCGCGCAGCATCAGCCGCAGCGACCGCTCGTCCAGGCCGTCCGGGTCCACCGGGTCGGCGGGATCCGCCGGAGTGTCCGCCGGGCCGGCCGGGTCCTCGCCCGCCGAGCCGCTCTCGGCCGACTCCCGTCCCTCCCGCCCCCCGCCCGCGCCGTCTCCGGCCCCCCCCCGCAGGTCGCGCTGTTCCTCGTGCCGTCCGCCGCCGCTCATGCGGGCGCCTCCATCGCGACCCGCAGGGCGGCGATGCCCCGGGAGCCGTATGCCTTCACCGAGCCGAGCGAGATGCCGAGCGTCTCGGCGACCTGCGCCTCGGTCATGTCCGCGAAGTACCGCAGGACCAGCACCTCCCGCTGGCGGCGCTGGAGCTTGCGCAGCGCCTTCTTCAACTCGTCCTGCTCGATGCGCGCGTACGCGCCCTCCTCCGCGCTGGCCATGTCCGGCATCGGCTTGGAGAGCAGCTTCAGCCCCAGGATGCGGCGGCGCAGCATGGACCGGGAGAGGTTGACGACGGTCTGGCGCAGATACGCCAGTGTCTTCTCCGGCTCCCGCACCCGCCTGCGCGCGGAGTGCACACGGATGAACGCCTCCTGCACCACGTCCTCGCAGGACGCGGTGTCGTCGAGCAGCAGGGCGGCGAGCCCGAGCAGGGAGCGGTAGTGGGCCCGGTAGGTCTCTGTGAGGTGGTCGACGGTGGCGCCCGCTGCCATCGTGCCGTCAGCGTCCCTCGGCTGCGAGGGGAGCCGTGCGGGACGGGAAGCCGACCAGGGAGCGATCACGGGCATGCCCCTGCCGGGCGTGCCGTCGCCCGCGGGGACCCGTACGGGCGCCGTTGCGATTCCGAGTGCCTCTGCCACGCCTGTTGGACACGCTTCCCCCCGTCAGGGTTGTACGCGCGGAGCGTCGTTCTTTCCGGCGAACCGGACGACCGCATGCGTACCACCTCTTCCTCTCCGCCGCCGAACAGGCGCCTTCGGCTTCCGGCAGCGAAACGAGAGACGCCCGCGCCCGGATCGCGGTTCCGGGCATGCGAGGGAAAATCCTCATCCAGAAGGCTGGTCCGGATCAAGCGGTTACTGGGTATGACTTCATTACAAGTCCTTCACAACTGACTCCGCAGTGCCCGGATCCGGCCACCGGTGGCCGCCGGCGGCGGAGCACACGGCCCGCCGTCCGCCCACCGTGTCCTGTCCGGCCGCAGCGGGGCCGGTGAAAGCCGGTGAAAGCCGACGGGGACAGGCGGAAACAGATGGGGCGCCGACGGGAATCGACAGCGATTTCCGGTCATTCTCCGGCGCGCTCGGCCGCGATCAGCTCGCCGATCTGCGCCATGTTGAGCGCGGCGCCCTTGCGGAGGTTGTCGCCGCACACGAACAGCTCCAGCGCCCGCTGGTCGTCCGGCGAGCACCGCACCCGCCCCACCCAGGCGGGATCGGTGCCGACCGCGTCGGCCGGGGTGGGGAACTCGCCGACCGCCGGATCGTCGCACACCACCACGCCCGGCGCGTTCGCCAGGATCTCGTGCGCCTTCGCCACCGAGACCTCGTCCTCGAAGCGTGCGTGCACCGACGCCGAGTGGGTGGTGACCACGGGCACCCGCACACAGGTGGCGGTGACCCGCAGCCCCGGCAGGCCCAGAATCCTGCGGGTCTCCTCGCGGACCGCCAGTTCCTCGTCCGTCCAGCCGTCCTCGGCCGGCGTCCCGGAGAAGGGCACCACGTTGAGCGCGACCGGCGCCGCGTACGGGCCGGTGTCGCCCACCGCGCGCCGTACGTCGCCGGGGTGGACGCCCAGCTCCGCGCCGGCCACGGCCGCGAGCTGCTCGCGCAGGGTCTCCACACCCCGCCTCCCGGACTCGGAGACGGCCTGGTAGGTGGAGACGACCATCTCCTCCAGACCCCACTCCGCGTGCAGGGCCCCCAGTGCCACGACCGTCGTCAGGGTGGCGCAGCCGGGATTGGCGACGATGCCGCGGGGCCTGGTCCGCGCCGCGTGGGCGTTGATCTCGGGGACGACCAGCGGTACGTCCGGGTCCGCCCGGAACGCGCCGGAGTCGTCCACCACCACCGTGCCCCGGGCCGCGGCCACCGGCGCCCAGTGGGCCGCGACATCGGCGGGCACGCCGAACATAGCGACGTCCACACCGTCGAAGACGTCCTCGCCCAGGGCGAGGACGTCGGCCTCCTCGCCGCGCACCGTCAGCCCGCGGCCGGCCGAGCGCTCCGAGGCGACCAGGCGGATCTCCCCCCAGACGTCCGCGCGCTCGGACAGCAGTCCCAGCAGCACGGTGCCGACGGCCCCGGTCGCGCCGACCACGGCCAGCGTGGGCCGGTCGGCGCGACCGATCGGGACGCGGGGGAGACCCCCGGCGGGGGTCATCGCCCGGTGCCCCCGTAGACGACCGCCTCGTCGTTCTCGCTGTCCAGGCCGAACGCGGTGTGCACCGCGCGGACGGCCTCGTTGACGTCGTCCTTGCGGGTGACGACCGAGATGCGGATCTCGGAGGTCGAGATCAGCTCGATGTTGACCCCGGCGCCCGAGAGCGCCTCGAAGAAGGTGGCGGTGACGCCCGGGTTGGTCTTCATGCCCGCGCCGACCAGGGAGATCTTGGCGATCTGGTCGTCGTAGCGCAGAGAGTCGAAGCCGATGGATGCCTTGGCCCGCTCCAGCGCCTCGATGGCCCGGCGACCGTCGGTCTTGGGCAGGGTGAAGGAGATGTCGGTCAGACCGGTGGACGCGGCGGAGACGTTCTGCACCACCATGTCGATGTTCAGTTCGCCGTCCGCGATGGCCCGGAAGATCTTCGCGGCCTCGCCCGGCTTGTCCGGCACTCCGACGACCGTGATCTTCGCCTCGGAGGTGTCGTGTGCGACACCGGAGATGAGCGCCTGCTCCATCTGCTGGTCCCCTTGCGGCTGGTTGCTGACCCACGTGCCCCGCAGTCCGGAGAAGGAGGAGCGGACGTGGATCGGGATGTTGTAACGGCGTGCGTACTCCACGCACCGGTGCAGCAGCACCTTGGAGCCGGAGCTGGCCAGCTCCAGCATGTCCTCGAACGAGATCCAGTCGATCTTGCGGGCCTTCTTCACGACCCGCGGGTCGGCGGTGAAGACGCCGTCGACGTCGGTGTAGATCTCGCAGACCTCGGCGTCCAGCGCGGCGGCCAGCGCCACCGCGGTGGTGTCCGAACCGCCCCGGCCCAGGGTGGTGATGTCCTTCTTGTCCTGGGACACGCCCTGGAAACCGGCGACGATGGCGATGTTGCCCTCGTCCAGCGCTGTCTTGATACGGCCCGGCGTGACGTCGATGATGCGGGCCTTGTTGTGGACGGAGTCGGTGATGACGCCCGCCTGGCTCCCGGTGAACGACTGCGCCTCGTGGCCGAGGGATTTGATCGCCATCGCCAGCAGGGCCATGGAGATCCGCTCCCCGGCGGTCAGCAGCATGTCGAACTCGCGCCCCGACGTGACCGGGGACACCTCTCCAGCGAGATCGATCAGCTCGTCCGTCGTGTCGCCCATCGCCGAAACCACGACGACCACCTGGTGGCCGTTCTTCTTGGCTTCGACGATCCGCTTGGCAACGCGCTTGATGCCCTCGGCATCGGCAACGGAGGAGCCGCCGTACTTCTGCACGACAAGGCCCACGTGCGCTCCTCGTAATCTGTCTTCCGGGGCTCCCGTACAGGAACCCAGCGGTCGCTTCAGTTTACCGAGCAGGCCTTTCCGACCCCGCCTTTACCACCTCGTGAGATGTACCGCCCACAAGCAGCGCGGCGCGGCGCCACGTCGCACCGGCTCAGCGGGCACCCCTGCCCGTTTACAGGCTCTTCACACGGGAACGTTGCGCAGCTCACATCCGCCGCGCGACTGCCGTCAGGTCGATATCGACCGGAAACGGGACATCCGTCTTCAGCCGCTCATGGTGGATGCCGGTCACGGCGTAGGCCCGGGTGGCGGGCTCCAGCTCGAAGACGTACGCGACGGGGCTCGCGGCGCCGTCCTCCCCCTCCCCTGCCTCCACCCGCCAGAAGTGCGGGATCCCGGCCGCGGCGTACTTGCGCGGCTTGGTCTCGCGGTCGCGTGCCTCGGAGTCGTCCGATACCACCTCGACGGCCAGGACGACGTCCTCGGGGCGGAAGCCGGTCTGCCGCAGCCTGGTCAACGCCTCGGCCCGGACGACCACGACGTCCGGTTCCGGACGATCCCGCTTCCCGAGGGTGACGGTCATCTCCCGGAAGACGTCCAGCTCGGGTGGGGCAGCCTGGAGAAGGCGGTTCTCCAGCAGGCGCATCGCGCGCGCATGGAAAGCGGTCTGCGGACTCACGAAGACGAGGCTCCCGTCGATCAGCTCCGTGTGCGGGGGCAGATCGGGAATCCGGTCCAGGTCCTCGGCGGTGTACCCGCCCGCCGGCGGTCGCGGCCACGCGTACTCGGGCTCGACACTCATCACTGCTCCCATGAGCCGTATCCTCGCCGACCTCGTCAGCCTACCCGGCGACTTCCCTGTTCCATCGCCCGTACGGATGAACACCGGCCCGTCCGGCCGCCCCGTCCCGCGCATGGCCGCCGCCCCACGGGGGTACCCCGGACAGCCCTGCAACGACGGTACGAACGGCGACGACGGCAGAGGGACGACGGCAGACGGAGCGGGAGGCGGAAGGCCATGAACCGACTGGCACGCACGGCACTGGTCCTCGCGGGCGCCGGGGCCGGCGCGGCGGCCCTGCGCGGGGCCACGGCCGCACGGCGCAGGGCGCGGGGGAACGGCCGCCGGTGGATGGTGGTGACCATCGACCGCGCACCGACCGACGTGATGCCCCACGGCGGCCCGCCCGGTCCCCTGGACGAGTTCGGCGACGCGCTGGAGATCACCGTACGGCCCGCCCCCGGCGACCGCGGCACCGAACTGGCCGCCCGGCTGCGCGAGCCCGCGCCGCCCGTCTCCGCCTCACCGCCGTCCCGGCTCGCGGGCAAGGACCCGCGCCAGGGAGTGCGGCGCGCGCTGCGCGAGGCCAAGTCCCTGCTGGAGGCCGGCGAGGTGATGCTGCCGGACGCACCCCCGACCGGACGCGGCGACACCGCCGGAGGCAGGGCCGTCGCACTGGCGTCGAAGCGCGCCGGCGGGGAGGGAGTGCTGTGAGGGCTCTGTGCTGGGAAGGGATCGACAAGCTGTCGGTCGAGCAGATCCCCGAACCGGAGATCCGCAACGACCAGGACGTCGTCGTACGGCTGCTGCTGAGCACCACCTGCGGCTCGGACCTGCACCTCATCGGGGGCTACATCCCCGCCATGCGGCGCGGTGACGTGATCGGGCACGAGTTCGTCGGCGAGGTGGTCGAGACCGGCTCCGGGGTGCGCCGGCACCGGGTCGGCGACCGGGTCGTGGTGTGCTCCTTCATCGGCTGCGGCCGCTGCTGGTACTGCCGCAACGACATGTGGTCGCTGTGCGACAACACCAACACCAACCCCGGCATCGGCCAGGCCCTCTTCGGCTACGAGACCGCCGGGATCTTCGGCTACTCGCACGCCATGGGCGGCGTCCGCGGCAGCCACGCCGAGTACGTGCGCGTCCCCTTCGCCGACTACGGCGCCTTCCCCGTCCCCGAGGGCGTCGACGACCTCAGCGCGCTGTTCGCCTCCGACGCCGTGCCCACCGGCTGGATGGGCGCCGACCTCGGCGGGGTGCGGCCCGGCGACGTGGTGGCGGTGTGGGGCTGCGGCGCTGTCGGCCAGATGGCGGCGCGGGCCTCCGTCCTCAAGGGCGCCGAGCGCGTCATCTGCATCGACCGCTACCCCGAGCGGCTGGCGATGGCCGAGACGTACACCGGCGCCGAGACCATCGACTACACCTCCACCGACATCGCCGCAGAACTGCGGACGCGCACCGGCGGCCGGGGTCCGGACGTGTGCATCGAGGCCGTCGGCATGGAGGCCCACAGCACCGGGCCGGGCCACCTCTACGACCAGGCCAAGCACCGGCTCCGCCTCCAGACCGACCGCCCCACCGCCGTGCGCCAGGCGATCCACGCCTGCCGCAAGGGCGGCACCGTCTTCGTGCTGGGCGTCTTCGCCGGAGCGGTCGACAAGTTCCCGCTGGGCATGGTCGTCAACAAGGGGCTGACGCTGCGCGGCGCGCAGATGCACGGCCAGCGCTACATCCCGATGCTGCTGGAGCGCATCGCCGCCGGCGAGATCGACACCGCCCACCTGGCCACTCACACCATGTCCCTGGACCGGGCGGCCAAGGGCTACGACATGTTCAAGCACAAGAAGGACGGCTGCGTACGCGCGGTCTTCCACCCGTAGACCCCGGACGGTCCCCGGCGGGCATGTCAGGCATAGCCCTCGAACTTCTCCGTCCGCAGCGTGATCCCGACCGGGGCGGGGATCTCCACCACGGCCCCGTACGGCCGGGTCGTCCGGCTCAGGCGCGCGAAGTCGGTCGCCGTACGCGGCCGTTGGCCGGGTGCGGTGCGCTTTCCGTAGCCCGGTGACGCCATGGGGTGCTTGTGCGCGGGCACGCCGGCGCACAAGGTCTTGTGCAGCCACAGGATCGCCTTCTTCGATCTGGGTGGCCAGACCCCCGACCGGTGTTGGCGCACCGCCGGGGGTCGAGTTCTTCGATCGGCACGCCACACCGGCGCGACGCATCGTCGCGATCCGTTCACCTCAGGTCATCACCACAGGCCCGGTTGTCGTACGCGCGCCGCGGGGGGGTGGGCGGGTTGTACCAACCCACCCATTCCTCACAGGCAGCGCTCGAATCCCGGAACCCGAGACCCGGGCCCCGCACCCTCCTGACCTCCCTGGTGAAATGCCCTCCCCCCAACGGACTTCGCACGCCCGTGCTCGCGTACGCGCCCGTGTCCGGGGCTCGGGTCACGAGCGCCGGACGCGCCCCAGCAGCAGTTCGCGCTCGCGCTCGTTCCGCGTCAGGGAAGCGGCGCGTTCGAACTCCGCGCGCGCCTCCTCACCGCGCCCCAGGCGCTCCAGCAGATCGCCCCGGACGCTGGGCAGCAGGTGGTAGCCGCGCAGCGCGGGCTCACCGGTGAGGGCGTCCACCAGCCTCAGCCCCGCCTCGGGCCCCTCGGCCATGGAAACGGCCACCGCCCGGTTCAGCTCCACCACCGGCGAGGGCGTCAGCGCCGCCAGCCGCCCGTACAGCGCGGCGATCACCGCCCAGTCGGTGTCCTCGTACCGCACCGCCCGCGCGTGGCAGGCGGCGATCGCGGCCTGGAGGCAGTACGGGCCGTACGGACCCTCCCCCGCGCGCCGCAGTGCCTCCAGGCCGCGCAGGATCAGCATGCGGTTCCACTTGGCACGGTTCTGGTCGGCGAGCAGCACCGGCTCGCCGCCGTGGCCGGTGCGCGCCGGGATGCGGGACGCCTGGAGCTCCAGCAGCGCCGCCAGCCCGTGCACCTCGGGCTCGCCCGGCATCAGCCCCTCCAGCACGCGCGCCAGGCGCAGCGCGTCCTCGCACAGGGCCGGACGGCACAGGTCGTCGCCGGCCGTCGCCGAGTAACCCTCGTTGAAGATCAGGTAGACGACCTCCAGCACGGACGACAGCCGCCCGGCCCGGTCCTCGCCGTACGGCACCTCGAAGGGCACCCCGGCCGCCGCCAGCTTCCGCTTGGCCCGCACCATCCGCTGGGCGACGGTCGCCTCCGTGGCCAGGAAGGCGCGGGCGATCTCCTGCGTCGTCAGCCCGCCCAGCAGCCGCAGGGTGAGGGCGGTCCGGGCCTCCGTGGCCAGGACGGGGTGGCAGGCGGTGAAGACCAGCCGCAGCAGGTCGTCGTCGATGTCCTCCGGATCGGCGGGCTCGGGCGGCGGTGGGGCGTCCTCCAGTGCCCGCCCGACCTCTGCCAGCTTGCGCGCGTAGGTCTCCCCGCGGCGCACGAGGTCGACCGCGCGCCGCTTGGCGACGGCCGTGAGCCAGGCGCCCGGCCGCTCCGGTACGCCTGCCTCCGGCCACTGCTCCAACGCCGCCACCAGGGCGTCCTGTGCGATCTCCTCCGCCAGCCCGACGTCCCGCACGATGCGTGCCACGGCGGCGATGATCCGCGCGGACTCGATCCTGAACACCGTCTCGACCGTCTCGGCCGTCGTACCGCCGGTGCTGCCGGTGCTGCCGGTGCTGTCCGCACCGGTCGTGTCGATCTCGTCCGTTCCCGTCACGGCCACCCATCAGAGCAGCCGCGCGGCCTCAGGGGCAAGGAAGCTCGGTCGGGTCGGACGGACCCTCCTGGACCTCGCGGACCTCGGCGGTGACGCTCCAGTGCTCCGGGTGGACCTCCAGGAACCGCCTGGTCCACTCCAGGGCCTCGGCCCGGTCCTTGACCTGGATGAGCGCGTAGCCGCCCACGACCTCCTTGGTCTCGGTGAACGGCCCGTCGGTCTGGCTGACCTTCCCGCCCGACCAGTGGAGCCGGGCGCCCTGGGAGGTCGGGGCGAGCCCGGCCGTGTCCAGCATCACCCCGGCCTTGGTGATCTCCTCGAACAGCGCGCCCATGCGCTTCTCGAAGTCGGGGTCGGGGGCCTGGGCGGGGAGGTTCTGCTCGTCGACGCGGATCAGCGACATGAAGCGGGGCATGGTGGCTCCTCGGTTCGTTTCGGGTGGAGGCGGGCGCTCTTCCCGCCTCCACCCATGCGTCGATCGGGAGACGACCGGATCGACAGCTCCCCGGATTTTTCTCAGGGATTTTTCCGGCCGGTCCCGGCCCGCTTCCGGCCCGGTCCGCTGCCACCACTGGCCATGGCATCACTCCCTCACCAAGGGTCACTGAAATGGTCTAACTCTGGCGAGAGCGGTCGCCGACGGCCACTCTGGGTATCTAATCGGGGACTCTCGGCACACATAGGAGGTCAGACGTGGTCGTGACAGGGCGACAGGCCGATCGTGAACGGCTCGGCGTCGCGGAGGAGGCGGTGGACGAGCTGCGGAAGGTGTTGTGCGAGGCGGGCGTCACGCTTCCCTCGCTGCGCGTGGACCTCGTCTCGTACGCGGGCGAGACGGCCGAGCCGCCGCTGGTGGAACTGGGCCGCTGCACCCCCGACACGGCACGGCGGCTGGCCGCCGCGCTCACGCGGCCCGGCACGGAGGGTGAGGAGAGGTGAACCTCGTCGTCGGCTCGTACGCCGTGGACAACCGCAGCGACCGGGTGGGGCAGGTGATGGGGACGGTGGGCGGGCTGGTGCAGCTCCGTCCGCCCGGCGGAGGGCTGGAGTGGGACTGTCCTGCCCACGCGCTGCGGCCGGCCGGGACGTGCGAGGAGCTGCGCGCCCGGGTGACCGAGATCAACCGCGACCGCACCAGGAGGCTGCCGTGAGCACGCGCAGTGTGATCCGTCTCGCGAGTCGCACCCTGGAGCCCGGCGCCGAGCCCGGCGCCGAGCCCGTCACGTACGCGATGGAGTGCGCGGTGTGCGGGCGTCGACCGGGGGCGGACGTCGGCTGCCAGGACGTCCAGCGCTGGGCACTCGCCCACGCGGACCGCGCCCCCTCCCGCCACACCTGCCGTGAGATCATCCACCGCCCCCGGCGGGCGTGGACGCGAGGGTGACCGGCGGGTTCGCGCGCATGTGGACAGCCGAGCCGGCGAGGTGCGGGCGGTCAGCCTCCGGCCAGGCGGAGAGGAAGGAGGTCTCGCCCCGGGCCGGGCGCGGAGTACGCCCGGCCCGGGGCCGGTTCCCGTCCTGCGCCGTCAGGCCCGGGTCAGTCGCGCGCCTGCCTGATGCCGAGCGGGGCGGCGATCTCCGCCGCCATCACCGCGCCGGCCTCCCTCTCCAGCTGGAGGTCGTCGGCGTCGGTGTCCGTGTCCAGGCCCTCCAGCTCGTCGAGGGGGGTGTCGAGGCGGACGTGGGCCACCAGCGACTGCAGGGCACGCAGGGACGCGGAGGCGGTGGGGCCCCAGTTGGACAGGTAGGAGAACTGCCACCACCACAGCGCCTCGCTGATCCGCCCGGCCCGGTAGTGGGCCATACCGTGACGCAGATCGGTGACCACGTCGGCGATGTCGTCGGAGATGCGGCAGGCGACCGGGGCGCTGCGCGCATACGGGTCGAAGACCTCCGAGTAGACGTCGACCGGGTCCAGCAGCCTGGCGAGCCGCATGCGCAGCTCGTCGACGTCCGGCTCCGGGCCGGTGTCGGGCTCGTACCGCTCCTCCGGGACGATGTCCTCGTGGGCGCCGAGGCGCCCGCCCGCGAGAATCAGCTGGGACACCTCCAGCAGCAGGTACGGGACGGCGCTGTCCGGCTCGTCCCCCTTGGCCACCTCGGTGACCGCCACGAGGAAGCTCTCGACCTGGTCCGCGATCTGCACCGCGAAGTCGTCCGGGTTGCGGTCCTGACCGAGGTCCTGGTCGCGGTTGTCGGGCATGGCTTCAGACATCGAGCAGTCTTCTCCCCTCGAAGGCACGTCCCAGCGTGACCTCGTCGGCGTACTCCAGGTCCCCTCCGACGGGGAGGCCGCTGGCCAGCCTGGTCACGCGCAGGCCCATGGAGGACACCATGCGCGCGAGGTAGGTGGCCGTGGCCTCCCCTTCGAGGTTCGGGTCGGTGGCCAGGATCAGCTCGGTGACGGTGCCGTCGGCGAGCCTGGCCAGCAGTTCCCTGATCCGCAGATCGTCCGGGCCCACGCCCTCGATCGGGCTGATCGCACCGCCGAGGACGTGGTAGCGCCCCCGGAACTCGCGTGTCCGCTCGATGGCCACGACGTCCTTGGGCTCCTCCACGACGCAGATGACCGACGGATCGCGGCGCTGGTCCAGACAGACCCTGCACCGCTCGGCCTCCGCGACGTTGCCGCAGACCTCGCAGAACCGGACTTTCTCCTTCACCTCGGTCAGCGCGTGAGCGAGCCGGCGGACGTCCACCGGCTCGGCCTGCAGGATGTGGAAGGCGATCCGCTGCGCGCTCTTGGGACCGACGCCGGGCAGCCTGCCCAACTCGTCGATGAGGTCCTGAACCACGCCTTCGTACACGGCCGCCTACTCCACTCTTCCCGCTCTGCCCTTGTCGCTCCCGTACGGTCCCCGCGCTGACCGTACGCTCGTTTCCGCTTTTCGGTGCACCATGCGCCCGGCGCGCGGTCCGTGCCCGGCCTTTCTCAGAAAGGCAGGCCCGGCATGCCGCCCAGCCCCTGGGCGAGGGGGCCGAGCTTCTGCTGCTGGAGCTCCTGCGCGGCGGCGTTCGCGTCACGGACGGCCGCCAGGACCAGGTCGGCGAGGGTCTCGGTGTCCTCCGGGTCCACCGCCTTGGGGTCGATCACCAGGCCCCTGAGCTCGCCGGAGCCGGAGACCGTGGCCTTCACCAGGCCACCGCCCGCCGATCCCTCCACATCGGTGTCGGCCAGCTCCTGCTGGGCGGCGGCGAGATCCTGCTGCATCTTCTGCGCCTGCTGAAGCAACTGCTGCATGTTGGGCTGGCCACCACCGGGGATCACGGGATTCGCTCCTGGCTCGCTCGACGACGTGCGCGGGTGCGTACACGTGCTCGTAGCGCACACGCCCGCTTTGGTACTCCGTACCCCTGAGCGTACGCGCTTCCCCGGCCTGTTGGCCTCGTGAGGACCGGACGATCCCGGCCCCCGGCGACATGCCGGCGGACGGGTCGGCGTCACTCGTGGTACATCTCCTCCAGCACCGTCGCACCCAGCTCGCGCACGATCAGGTCGTGGCCGGACAGAGCGGTCTCGTCCAGATCCGGATCGTCCTCGGCGGGCATGTCGTCCTCCGGCGCCACGGGAGGCGGGGGCGGCGGCTCGGCCTCGCCACGCGGCCCGGGCGCCCG
>NZ_JAJFAU010000119.1 GCF_022614595.1 Streptomyces sp. CNQ085 | reverse complement strand
AGAACCCTGGGAGCCGACAACATCGCCAAGACCACCCGCGCAATCCGCGACCAACCCGAACGAGCACTTCCACTCCTGGGCATCACCAACAACCCGGGAACCGAGGGAACTTGATCAAGCCCTGGATGAGTCGGTGTGGGGGAAGTCGCGGGGGTTGGATCCTGGTCTTCCGCCGTATCCGCTGGTCCGGCATCTTCTGGATACCGCGGCGATGGCGCTGCATCTGTGGGATGTCTTTCTGTCGGAGAACCAGCGGGTGCGGATCGCGGAGGGGATGGGGCTGTCGGGCGGGCTGGAGCGTGCCAGGGCGGTGGTGGGGTGGTGTGCCGGTCTGCATGATCTGGGCAAGGTGTCGGGGTTTCAGTTCTGTTCCCAGCGCGGTAGCCGGTATCTCGGTGCGGAGCTGGGCGGTGACCGGGTAGTGATGTGCGTGGAGCGGTTCGGGCATGACGTGGCCGGCGCGCAGGGCGTGGGAGAGGTGCTGGCGGGTCTGGGGCTGGCCGTCGGCGGGGAGGCGCGGGCTGCGGAGCGGCTGGCCGAGGTCGTCGGCGGGCATCACGGGCGTTTCCACCGCCTCGAGGACGGTATCGCTGCGGCGTTTCTCGGTGGGGCCGCCTGGGCGCGGCAGCGGATGGCGCACGCGGCTGCGGTGCACGGGGTGCTGGGGGCGCCGGCTGTACCGGGGGTGTTCAAGGCGCCGGCTGCGGTGCTGGTGACGGGGGTGGTCATCCTGGCGGACTGGCTGGTCAGCCAGGAGGACTATCTCAGGCGGCGGCAGCGGGGGCTGGAGCCGGTGCTGGCGGATCATTTCCGGCGTTCCCAGCGCGAGGCTGCCGGTCTGCTGGCCGGGGCCGGGCTGGCGCCGGTGGCGCTGGAACGCAAGGAGTTCGCGCAGGCGTACGGCATCCGGGGTGAGCCCAATCCGTTGCAGCGCTCGGTGATGGACGAGCTGCGTCAGGCGGTGGGCGAGGGGGGCCGTGGCGGGATCCTCTTGGTCACGGCGGCGCCAGGGGACGGCAAGAGTGAGACGGCTCTGGAGGCCGAACGGATCTTGTCCGAGGCCTTCGGCACGCAGGGGTATGCGTTTTTGTTGCCGACGATGGCCACCAGCGATCAGATGCACGGGCGGGTCGCGAAAGCGCTGATGCGTCAGTCCGGTGAGGACGCCGGGCTGACGCTGGTGCACAGTATGGCCTGGCTGAGCAGTGCCTACGCCGATGGGGACCTGGCGGCGCAGGGCGTGTTGACGTGTGACGGGGACGAGGTGGGGGAGGGCAGTGGCCGGGCGGAGGCGGACATGCGGCCGCAGCGGTGGCTGCGCGGGTCCAAGCGGCCGCTGCTGGCGCAGTTCGCGGTGGGCACGATCGACCAGGCCCTGATGGCGGTGCTGCCGGTGCGGCACAACGCGCTGCGGCTGCTGGCCCTGTCGGGCAAGACGTTCATCGTCGACGAGGCCCACGCCTATGACCCCTACATGCAGGTGCTGCTGGGCCGGTTGCTGAACTGGCTCGGGGCGTACGGCGTGCCGGTCGTGCTGTTGTCGGCGACGCTGCCGGCGTCGGTCAGCGACCGGCTGGTCAAGGAGTATCTGCAGGGCGCCGGTCACCCAACGCGCGCCCTGGGCAAGCGGACGTTCCCGGCCCCTTATCCGGGGTGGCTGTATGTGGACGGGGCGAGCGCGCAGTGCACGCAGATCTCCCAGCGGCGGCGTACTCAGCAGGCGGCCGAGCGCGGCATGGACCTGCGGGTGGGTGTCGAGCCGGTCGTCCACGGCGCCGGGGGCGGCGCCCGGACCCGGTTGGCGGTGCTCGAGCGGCTCCTGGATGCGGTGAGCGGAGCGGAGGGAGGCACCGCCCTGGTGGTGTGCAACACCGTGGGGGACGCGCAGGACACCTACCTCAGGCTCCGTGAACGGTTCGATGGGCGCTCCCACCGAGAGGGCGGAAGCGTGCAGCTGCTGCACGCCCGTTTCCCCGGCGACGTGCGTGAGGCCCGCACGCGGGAGGTCACCGAAGGGCTGGGCCGTACAGGCCCGCGTCCGCTGCGCCGGATCGTGGTGGCCACGCAGGTGGTCGAGCAGTCGCTTGATCTTGATGCCGACATCGTCATCAGCGATCTCGCTCCGCTGTCTTTGCTGCTGCAGCGGGCCGGGCGGTGCTGGCGGCACGAGAAGTACTGGGCCCGGCACGGCCACCCCGGCGGCCGCGGCCGCCCGGGGTGGGCGAGCGGGCCGCGCCTTGTGGTGCTCGACCCGATCGCGGAGGGCGGGAAGACGCCCCGGCAGTGGGGCGAGGTGTATTCCGAGCACCTTCTTTCCGTCACCTCCCGCACTCTCGCCGGGATCGCGGGCGGGACCGTCTCCGTCCCGGGCGATGTGCAAGCCCTGGTCGAAGCCGTGCACGGGGACAGCGAAGACTTCCACTGGGACACCCCGGGCGGCGGCGCTGCCGCGGCCTGGACGGCCCACAAGGGCAAGGAAATGGCGGAGCGCAGCATGGCCGGCCTCCTCGCCGTCCCGCGTGCGCGGAGCGTCTCGGCGCTGCATGACCTGCACAGCCTGCCCGGCGAGGAGGACGAGTGGGAGGTGTCCACCCGGCTCGGTGCCGACTCGGTGCGGCTGCTGTGCGCTTACGTGCACAAGGACGGCCGGTTGACTTTGGACGTGGAGGGGGAGCGGCCGCTTCCCCGGGCTGCGGCGGGCGGCACGATGCCGGTCCCGGCCGTGCGGGAGGTGATGCGCCGCACCATCCCGGTCCGCGCCGACTGGCTCAAGGACGCCGACCCCGACAGCATCGCCCCGCCGGAGTCGTGGACGCAGCACCCGATGCTCGCGGACCTGCGTGTCCTCCACCAGCTTGTGCAGGACGGCAGCGCGCAGGCGGTGAAGGTCGGCGGCACGACACTGCGGCTGGATGAGGATCTCGGGCTTGTCCGTAAGTGACCGCGTCCTGCCGGGTACCCCCGCATCGGCGGGGAAGGCACAGGGCTGAAGCAGCCTCCCTGCTCCTCGACTGAAACACCCCCGCGTCGGCGGGGAGCGGCCCCTGGAGAGAGCCGGGGGCCACGCCTTTGGAGGCTACTGGCACAGGCGGCGGTAGGCCTCGGCAGCCCCCAGCAGCAAGGTGCCGCACGATGCGACCGTTGCCGGGTCCGGACGCATGCCGATCACGATCACGATGACGGCCACCACAAGCACCCACGGTGCCGCGGCAGTCCACGGGGCGGGAAGGTCCGACTGCATGGTTCTCCTCATGGTCAGGCCGAGCAATTCCCTTGAGGGATCGGCGCGTTGGCGATGGTTGTAACCCATCTGGGACGGCGCAGGCAAGTCGATCTTCCTCTCCGAACACCCTCCCATGCCCTCCCTGGTCTTCGACCTTCTGTAAAAGGCTGCGCGCGTTGCTCAGGAGTGCTCTACTGGTGCCGCATCCGGCGGAAAACGGCTCCGCTGTCAGTGACGGCTGCTTGAATGCCCAGGCGACGCCAGAGCAGGGCTGCTGGGGGGGGCTTTGCCGTGCCGGTGCGCCATGGGTCCAGTGGGCTGCGGGAGGGGATGACGGTGAGTGGGGGATTCGACCTGCGGGTCGAGCCGTGGATTGCGGTGCGTCTGCTGACCGGGGAGCCGGCGTGCGTGGGCTTGTGCGAGCTGTTCAAGAGGGCGCACGAGATCGAGGATGTGGAGATCCCGGTACCGCCGGCCGCGGCGGGCTTGATGCGGATCCTGGCGCCGATCGCGGCGAGGATCGCCGCCGACGACGGGGAACGGCTCGATGACCCGGACATCGCAGAAGACATCGACGACTGGTTCGACCTGCGGGAGCGCGTCCTGCAAGCCGGCCGGTTCGATCCGCAGGCGGTGGACGCCTACTTCGGCCGCAAGGACCTGGCAGACCGGTTCGACCTGTTCCACCCCGAGCGGCCGTTCCTGCAGGATCCGCGGCTGCGCACGGAATGCGTGGACGCGAAGGGGGTGCCGAACCCGTCCGGAGTGAACAAGCTGGTGATGGGCCGGCCCACGGGAGTCAACGGGGCGGTGCTGTTCGGGCACTTCACCGACACCGCGCCCGTGCCGGTACCGGCAGCCGAGGCCGCCTGGCACCTGATCGCACAGCTGTACTACGGGCCGTCCGGACAGTGCACGCCCCGCCGGATCACCAGCGAGCGGGCGGGCAGCGGTGACGCGGCCCCGCTGCGCAAGTCCGTCTCCTACTTCTCGTGGGGCCCCGACCTGTTCACCACCCTGGTGCTGGCCGTACCGAGCCCGCAGAGCGAGGCCGACTGGGAGACGCAGGACGCGTGCCCGTGGGAGGAAGACCTCCACGCCCCCCTGGAGGCACTGCCGCCGATCACCTGGCCGGGCCGGATACTGACCGGCCGGTTCCGCCACGCCGCGCTGCTCGTACCCTCCCAGGACAACCGGACAGTGACGGACGCCTACCTCACCTGGTCCACGCACCAGCCGCCGCGGAAAGTACGCGACCCCTACCAGATCCTCGACCGGCGCCACGACGGCAACTTCCAGCCACGGGAAGCCGACGGGGCACGGGCTCTGTGGCGCGATCTGGACTCGCTGCTGCTGAAAGACAGCCGTCAAGACGCCCGGCGCCCTCCGGCCCTCGAGCACCTGCCCAGATGGCTGCTGCCGCGGCTGCGGGTGCGCGCCTACGGCTTCGACCAGGACGGCCAGCAAAAAGACAGCGTCTGGTTCAAAGCGACCAGTCCGCAGGTCCTGCGGTGGCAGGAAGAGAACGACCCGCAGATGGCCCATCACGTCAAACGCTGCCACACCGCTGCGGAGCGGGCCGGCGACCGGCTGGACCTCGCCGCGAAGATCGCCTGGAAGATCGCCACCGACAGCAGCGTCGACCCGTCCCCCAAAGCCAAGATCAAGCTGGACGCCCGCAAACCCGGCCCGTGGGCCTCTGCCGCGCTGACACAGTACTGGCCGACCGCGGAGACACAGTTCTGGCAGCTCACCAAGCCCGGCCACACCACAGACCGGGTCGACAGACCATTCGTCGAGGCAGCCCTCGCCGCTCTCGACGAGGCCATCGGCCAGGCCAACCGCGCGGACATCCGGGTGACGCGCGCCCGCCACCGCGCCCGCAGCCTCCTCCTCGCACTACTGCAGCCCTCCACCACTGACTGAACCCGCCCGGCCGGGCCCACGCCGACACACTCGGCGCTCCACCACCCCACCCTTCCCCGCACCAGGGACGTCTCATGACCGATTCCGCGCCGGCGGCACCTGCTCCGCCGACCTCCAAGCCCGACCGCGTCTCGGACCGGTTCGTCGCCTACGTACACCGCGTGTGCGCCTCCACGCAGGCCCGCGCCGCCCTGCGGCGCGGTCTCGGCCTGCCGGTGGAACGGTGCAACTACATGCACCGCTACCTGGTGCCGTGGCTGCGCGACCACGACGACCAGCACCAAGCCGGCGTCCGCAGGGCGTACTACGCCACCGCCTCGCTGATCGCCGCACGCCCCCGCTCGGCCCGCGACACCCCACCCGACGAGAACACACCCGCCTCCTGGTACGAGCGCCCCAACCTAGGCGCCTCGCTCGGCCAGGCCGTCGCCGAGGGCGCGATGAAGGCGAACTCCGCCGAAAGCGCCCTCCACCTCATGACCCGGCAGAGCAGCGACACCCTCCACCCAGGCCTGCCCGCCCTCACCCGCCAACTCCTGTCCGGCGGCATCACCGTCGACTGGGCGGTTCTCCTAGAAGACCTCGCCTGGTGGAACCGCAGCCGCGACCGCATCGCCACCCGCTGGCTGGAGAGCTACTTCCGCACCGCCGGCGGCACAACCGACCCCGCCCCCTCCGACTTTGCCGAGGAGAACAACCGATGACCCTCTACCTGGACCTGAGCGCCCTGCAGTCGGTGCCCGCCGCGAACCTGAACCGGGACGACCTCGGCTCCCCCAAGCAGGTCCGCTACGGCAACACCTCCCGCATCCGGGTCTCCAGCCAGTCCTGGAAGCGGACCATCCGGCTCGGCGTCGAACAGGACCTCGGAGAGAAGGCCGCCCGCACCCGCCTGGTGCCTACGAAGATGCAACACGCCCTGGAGAAGACCGGCTGGCCCACCGAGCTGGCCGCGTTCGCCGGATCGCAGGTCGCCGCGAGCGCCGGGAAGAAAGGCATCGGCACGGAAGCGGCCGGCCACACCTCGGTGCTGCTGTTCCTGCCGGAAGCGGCCATCGACGAACTGGCCGCCGTGTGCACCGAGCACCGCCAGGCCCTGGAGGCAGCCCAGGGCAAGAAGAAGCCCGGCCAGGTCCTGCCGCCCCAGCAGATCGAGGAGATCCTCAAGCGGCGCACCGCCTCCATCAGCCTGCTCGGCCGCATGCTGGCCGAACTGCCCGGCGCGAACGTGGACGGCGCCGCCCAGGTCGCCCACGCCTTCACCACGCACGCCGCCGAGCCGCAGCGCGACTACTTCACCGCCGTCGACGACTGGCTGGGCGAGGCCGACACCGGCAGCGGCCACCTCGACACCGCCGAGTTCAGCGCCGGCGTCTTCTACCGCTACGCCACCGTCAACATCGCCGACCTGCTGAAGAACCTGGAAGGCGACGTCGAGGCCGCCCGCACCGTCCTCACCTCCTTCGCCGAACACTTCCTCCTCTCCCTCCCCCAGGCCAAGAAAAACAGCACCGCCCCCCACACCGTCCCGGACCTGGCCTACCTCGCCGTACGCGAACACCGACCGCTCTCCCTGGCCGCGGCCTTCGAAACCCCCGTCACCGGCGACCAGCAAGGCGGCTTCTCCCACCCCTCCCGCCAGGCCCTGGCCACCTACGCCGGCAACATCAACCGCCTCACCGGCAACCGCAACCGCCGCTTCCACGGCCACACCGTCATCAACCCCGACGAGAAGTACACCGGGCTCGGCACCGCCCACGACTCCTTCGACCAGCTGATCGACGCCGCCGTCGAGGCCGCCGTGCCCGCCGGAAAGGACCAGCAGTGAGCGGGCTGCTGCTGCGCCTGGCCGGCCCCCTGCAGTCCTGGGGTGAACGATCCGCGTTCACCTCTGTACGGGACACCGCACCCTTCCCGACCCGCTCCGCACTGATCGGCATGTTCGCTGCGGCCGAGGGAATCGGCCGCAGCGAGGCAAACCCGGACCGCTACCAGGACCTGCGGCTCACCGTGCGCGTGGACCGGCCGGGCATCCGACTCGTCGACTACCACACCGTCGGCGGCGGATTCCCCAAAGACCGCACTGCCGCCACCAGCGGAGGCAGCAACAAAGGCGCCGCCGTCATCACCCGACGCCACTACCTGTCCGACGCGGTATTCGTTGTCGCCGTCACCGCAGCCGACGAGACCGTCGAACGCCTCGCCGATGCCCTGAGCCGCCCGCACTGGGCGCCCTACCTGGGCCGCCGTTCCTGCGTCCCCGACGAGCCGTTCCTGCTGCGCCGCCACGTCAGCGACCCCGAGGAAGAACTCCGCACCCGGGTACCGCTCAGCCGCACCGCACCACAAGCCAAGGACGGCGACGGCCAGGAAACCGAGACGATCGCCGTGGAATTCCTCTGGGAACAACCACCACCCCCCGGCCCCGGAGAGCCCGCACCGGCCGACGTCATCGAGGTGAACGACACACCGGTGAGCTTCGCCCAGCACGGCCGCAGCCACACCGGCCGCCGCCTGTACCGCACCCGGCTACCGGTACCCCGCTCCCTCGCAGGACCCCCACAGACTCTGATGCAGCGCCTGATCGACTACGCCCACCTCGAGGAAAGCGCATGAACGACCATCCGGTGATCGCCCGCATCCGCCTCAACCCCCACAGCCGCGCCGTGCAGCGCGACCTGCGCGACGCCACCCAGATGCACCGCACCGTCATGCGGATGGTTCCCGACAACCTCGGCGACGCCCCCCGACAGCAGACCGGCCTGCTGTACCGGGTAGACGAAACCGACACCTCCAGCACCCTCCTCGTCCAGGCCGCCCAACTCGATCCCGACCGGCTGCCCGCCGACTACGGCCAGGCCGACGTCAAAAGCCTCGCCCCCATGTTCACCGCCCTGCGCCCGGGACTCGGCATCCGCTACCGGATCGTCCTCAACCCCACCAAGCGGGAGCGGCTCTCCCTGGAAGAAAAAGGGAAACGAGGACGGATCGTGCCGCTCTCCGGCCCGGAAGCCGACGCATGGTGGCTCCGCCGGGCCACCTCGGCCGGACTCCACCTCCACGTACTCACCCCCACAAACCTGGCCCCGGTGCGCCCCCGCGACACCGACGCCCCACCCCTGCGCCACAGCCTCCTGCGCTACGACGGCACCGCCACCGTCACCGACCCCGAGGCCCTCACCAACGCCGTCCTCAGCGGCATCGGCCGCGGCAAACCCTACGGCGCCGGCCTGCTGAGCCTCGCCCCGGCGGCCTCGGCGTGAGCGCACCGAAACGGGGCGGCGACGCGCGCCGACGCCTCGCCGCCCCCACCCTCGCCATGCTCCCCCGCATCGCCGACTCCCTGTCGTTCCTGTACGCGGACATGGTCCGCATCGTCCAAGACGACACCGGCGTCTGCGCCCACATCCAAGCGAACGACAACCGCACCGACACCGTCTACATCCCCACCGCCGCCCTCTCCTGCCTACTCCTCGGCCCCGGCGTCTCCATCACCACCCGCGCCCTGACCACCCTGGCCCGCCACGGCACCAGCGTCGTATGCACCGGCTCCGGCGGCGTCCGCGCCTACGCCGGCATCCTCCCGGACTCCCTCACCACCCACTGGCTCGAACAGCAGGTCGCAGCCTGGTCAGACCCCGACCGGCGACTGGACGTCGCCATCCGCATGTACGGCATGCGCTTCGGCGACGAAGAAGTCCCCGACAACATCACCCTGAAGCAACTGCGAGGAATGGAGGGACAACGCATGAAAGCCCTCTACAAGATCCTCGCTCAGCAACACGGCATCGGCCGGTTCCGCCGCAACTACCACCCCGACCAATGGCACGCCCAAGACCCCGTCAACCTCGCCCTATCCGCCGCCAACACCTGCCTCTACGGCATCGTGCACGCGGCCCTACTGGCCCTCGGCCTCTCCCCAGCCCTCGGCTTCGTCCACGCCGGCACACAACACGCCTTCGTCTACGACATCGCCGACCTCTACAAAGCGGAGACGACCCTGCCCGTCGCCTTCGCCCTCCACCAGTCCTCCAACCCCGAACAGGAAGCCCGCCGACGCTTCCGCGAGGAACTCCGACTCCTACGCCTGCTCCCACGCGTCGTGCGCGATGTCCAAACCCTCCTCACACCAGACACCGACACAGAACGCTCGGAACGAAACGACATCGACATGGTCCACCTGTGGGACCCCAAGGCCGGTGCCCTCCCCGCCGGCGTCAACTACGCCTCGGGCGGCGACTGATGCCATCCCTACTCGTCATCGCCACGACCGCAGTCCCCGACCACCTGCGCGGAGCACTCAGCCGCTGGACCAGCGAAGTCGTCCCAGGCATCTTCGTCGGCACAGTCTCCGCCCGCGTCCGCGACCAACTCTGGGACGCCGTCACCGAAACGGTCGGCGACGGCGCAGCCCTCCTGGTCCACCCCGCCGACACAGAACAGGGCTACGCCATCCGCACCGCCGGCACCCGCCGCCGGGTTCCGATGGACTTCGACGGCCTGACCCTCATCCGCATGAGAGGCGCTCCTCAGGCAAAGGAAAAGCAAAGCCCTCCGTAAGCTGCAGGTCAGGAAGTGTCCTCCCCGCCGACGCGGGGGTGCTCCGCGGGATGCGATGACGGCGGCCCGTGAGGCGGCGTCCTCCCCGCCGACGCGGGGGTGCTCCGCGGGATGCGATGACGGCGGCCCGTGAGGCGGCGTCCTCCCCGCCGACGCGGGGGTGCTCCGTACATGTCATTCCGTCACTACGACACTCCTCGGTCCTCCCCGCCGACGCGGGGGTGCTCCGTTCGATCATGACCGCGTCTCCTTCGCTGGTTTGTCCTCCCCGCCGACGCGGGGGTGCTCCGAGGCGACGCTCGCGATCGTGTGGCGCGACGGCGTCCTCCCCGCCGACGCGGGGGTGCTCCGCTCAAGGTCGTCGTGTTGGCTGCGGGGTTCTCGTCCTCCCCGCCGACGCGGGGGTGCTCCGATGACCAGGTCGACCTTCTTGGCGATTAGGTCGTCCTCCCCGCCGACGCGGGGGTGCTCCGTACAGCATCACGACAGTTCCCTCGACGTGGGCGTCCTCCCCGCCGACGCGGGGGTGCTCCGCTGCACGGCGGCCCGCTGGACGGTGAGCGCCTGTCCTCCCCGCCGACGCGGGGGTGCTCCGACGGCGCCGGCCGGATCGTGGGCGAGGACCAGGTCCTCCCCGCCGACGCCGTGCGCAAACTGATCGAGGTCCGCGGCCCGGTGGGGACGGCCGACGTGGTCACTGTCCTCGCCAGCCAAGTCGCCTCGCTGCTGGCTGCGAACGCCGGACCCGACGGCGATCCGGAGGCCCTGTTCGACACGATGATCCGCGCGCAGATCGACATGGTCCGCAGGATGAATGCGATCGAGAAGGAACGAGCCGACGGCTGACCGGCCGGTCAACGCCCATCGTGACCGCGATCTGGGCAACGAGCTCTCAGCCACGGCGATCGGGAACACGGACGGCCTGCGGTCCAAGGAGATGTACAACTGCAGTACCGACGTGCACGCTGGCGTGTCCCGTTCGAGCGAAGGACTGAGCTGTGCCCGACCGACCTGAAATCGTCTGCATCTGCGGCTCTATCCGGTTCGTGAACGAGATGCGTGCGGTGAATCGCGATCTGACCCTCGCCGGGGTCATTGTTGTCGCGCCAGGCGAAGCAGACGAGTTGATCACCGACAAGCAGAAGAAGGCGCTGGCCGCCCTCCACCTACGCAAGATCGACCTGGCAGACCGGGTTCTGGTCGTCAACCCTGGCGGGTACATCGGCGAGTCCACGAGCAGGGAAATCGACTATGCCCACGCCACCGGCAAGCCGGTTTCGTTCACCGATCGTGCCCCCGCTGCAACGTAGTTCGCCGGGGAGCAGCCCAAGATCCCTGCGGCCTACGCGCACACCAGTGCGATGCCGCAGCTCAGAACCCCCGGGCATCGCACCTCAGTGCGTGTAGGCCCTGGGAGCGGTGCCGCTGGCCCCGGACAGCGAAGGACCCCGGGCCGCATCAGCGCCAGTTCAGCTCGGCCGATCACCCCGCGGGTTTGTTCGGTGAGCGGGAGATGTACCGACACCACGTCACTGGTGGCCAGAAGGCACTTGAGGGACGCGACCTGGCGCACCGCCGGCTCCGCCGAGGCCGGGCGGCGGGAGAAGCCCTGGACGGTCATGCCCAGGGCGGCTGCCCGGCGGGCCAGGGCTGATCCGATCCGCCTCAGTCCGGCGATGTCCAGGGTCAGTTCCGGCAGCTCGGTCGCGGGAGCGGCCGGGGTGCTCCAGCGGCCGTCGTGCGCGGCCTCGTTGTGTGCCGCCAGGTTCCGGGCCAGGGCGAACTCCGCGACCGCGTTCGCGTTGGAGCCCGGGGTGTGGGTGACCGCCACGCCGTGGCGGTCGGCGGCGGCCAGGTCCACGTGGTCGGTGCCCGCCCCGGCCCGCCCGATCACCCTGAGCCGGTTGGCCAGTGCCGGGCCGGTCGCCGCCGCCAGGAAGGCGGCGCGCAGCGGGACACCGGCCCGGGACTTGAGTGCGTGGTAACCGAGTCCGCCGCGGACGGTCTCGGCGACAAGCGCCGGCTCGTCGAAGGCGTCGAAGTCGGCGAAGGCCACCCGGCCCGCCCACGCCGCCCGCACGCCCGCCGGGTCGGTCACCCGCCGGAGGTTCAGGGTGACGGCCAGACCGTGCCCGAGCAGACGCTCCAGCTCACGGTCGAGTAGCTTGTCGGGAGCCGCGTCCAGCAGCAGCACTCGCATCCGCCCCATGGTCTCCCCTCCCGGCGGGTGGACCGTACACGGCCCCGGCGGCCGACGGCGAGAGCCCCGGCCCCTGTACCGGCTGGCAGAGACTCCTACAGCACTCCCAGTTCTTCGAGCGTGGCAGCGCGTTCGGTGTCCAGCTTGTCTCGTCGTTGGTGTTGGTTGTTGATCCATACTCCGAGCCGGATGGGGTGTTCCTGCCCGGTCTGGTCGTGGATGGTTTCGGTCCATTTGCGGGGCACCCGCGTGTGTCCTTCGCGTGCCTGGTACTGGCGCAGCGCGGCCAGTGCGCGGTCCCAGGCAGAAGCGCCGGCGGGCACCACCACTGTCCCCGCCGCCTGGTCTCCGGTACCGGCTTCACGACCCGGCGCTACCGCGGTCGGATGAACGCCCAGCGCCTCCAGGCGCTCGCGCTGCCCGTCGGTCAGCTGCTCCCACTGGGTGCGCTGCCGGGCCAGCCACAGTCCGACGTCCTCCCCGCCGACGGTGACGCCGGGCCGGATCTCCTCAAGGGAGGCGCCGCCGTCGATGCAGGCCCGCACGGCCGCGTACTGCCGCTGCCAGTCGACGGTCCAGCCCTTCTCCGCGGGGTTCCAGTCCGGGTCGATCTGGGCCAGCCGGGCGGCCCGCTCGGCCGCGCGTTCCGGGTCTTTGCCCAGCCCTTGGGGGCGGCGGCAGTTGGTGAGCCACTGTCCGATGGGCCGGCCTTCGGCCACGGCCTTCCGGGGTGCGCACAGCGTTCCGTGGACGGCGAAGTAGGCGCGGGCGGCGGCGAGGTTTTCCTCGAAGGCGGCGTCGGGCACCGACCACACCATGCCGGCTTCCTCCAGCAGCTCGATCCGCCATGTCGCCAGGGTCCCGGCGCGGTAGGCGCGGCGTTGTTCGCTGATCCATTGCCCGAGGGGGAAGGTGCCGACGCGGGCGTCCAGCGGCACCGCTACCGGCCTGGCCGCACGCCCCGCACCACCGCCCTGCTCCTGCTCCTGGCTCTCGTGCTCGCCGCCGTGCTTCTCGGGCTCGTGGTCCTGGTCCCTGTCCCCGTGCTCGTTCTGTTGTTGGTGCCAGGTGCGTAGGGTGTTGAGGCCGGTGAGCCAGAGGTGGGTTTCGGGTCGGATGACGCGGGTGCGGACGAACTGTGCGATCAGCGCAGGGTCGCGGGGGGTGGCGAATCGCAGCAGCGGCATCTCCTCTGGCTCCGCACCACCTTCACCGCTGCTGTCTCCGCCGCCACCACCGCCGCTGCCGTGTGCGGGGTCGAGGTCGGTGACGGAGGCGGGCCGGCCGCGGCTGGGCGCGGACGCAACTGCGAGTTGCTCGACGAGTTTCTCGGAGTGGCTGCGCAGCCCCTGCAGAACGGCCACCAGCGGCTTGTACGAGGCGGAAGCCAGCATGTCGTCCGGCGCTTCACCCGGCTCCAGGAAGACCGGCACCACCAGTCGTGCGACCTTGCCCTGGCCGGGTTTCTGGCGCAGGGCCCGGCCGACGGCTTGGACGATGTCGACGGCCGAGCCGCGTACGTCGGCGAAGAGGACGCCGTCGACACCACGCCTGCCGGTGATGTCGATGCCTTCGCCCAGGACGCGCACGTTGGCCAGCACGGCCAGTTCGGTCTCCCACCCCTGCTCATCGACGCCGTCGGCGAACCTGCCCAGCACGGCCCGGCGGTGGGCGGGCTCGTGTTCTCCGCACAGCCAGTCGGCCCATATCCGCCGCGGGTAGGTGGCGGGGTCCTCCTGGTGCAGCCGCGCGGCGGTGCCCGGCAGAGCTCGCGCGAAGGCGAGGGCTTCTATGGTGCGGTGGTGGAAGCTGATCAGTGACCGTACCCCGGTGGCGGCCGCGTGCTTGACCAGCGCGGCCTGCAGGGCGGCGAGGCGCCGGCCGCGCCGCTCCTCCTCGCTCCCGCCCGCGCCCAGGTCGTGTGGGCGGATCTCGAGGACGTCGATCTCGAACCGCGCCAGGACACCCCGGTCGATCGCCTCGGTGAGGGAGAACGTGAAGACGTGCGGCCCGTACAGCCGCTTGTCGTCCATGCTCGCGACCAGCTGTCCGGGGATAGCCGGGGCGGCCTCCGAGCGGCCCTCTGCTGCCTTTCCTGTGCCGCTCGGGGCTGCGGTCTCCTGCGCCCTGTTCCCGCCCTCTGCGGCTTCCTGGGCCCTGTTTCCGTCCTCTGTGGCCTTTGCCTCGCTTTCTTCCTCACCTGGGCGCCCCAGGCGTCCGGTGGTGGCTGGTTGCCAGATGCGGGGTGTGGCGGTGAGGTACAGCCGCCGTGTGGCCGGGATCCGCCTGTTGTCGTGGATCGCCGCCCAGGGCTTGGCCAGATCCCCGGAGGTGCGGTGTGCCTCATCCACCACGGCCAGCCCGAACGGCGCCAACTTCTGCCCGTAGACGCCTTGGAAAGCGGCCTCCAGCGGCCCCGGCGCCTCCACCACCGCCCCGTCCGGGTCGATGTCCTGGCGGGGCGTGAGGGAGGCGTAGGTGGCGAACACGGTCACCGGTCCCGACCCCGCCCACAGGGCGAGCCGGATCGGGTTGGTGGTGCACCGCACCCCCATCGTCTCCAGGGCGGTGTCTCCTTCCAGGGAGCACACCGCGACGGCGGGGCCGGTGTGGCCGGCCTTCCGCCACGCCTGGACCGTCTGTGTCAGCAGGTCCAGGGTGGGCACCATGACCAGCACCCGCCCCCGCGGCTCCAGCCTCCGTGCGGCCTCGGCGGCGATCAGCGTCTTGCCCGCTCCGGTGGCGGCCACTGCTGTGGCTCGCAACCCCTCCGCCGGCACCTCGCGTCCTGCACGGTATTCCAGCGCCCGGATAATCGTGTCCACCGCTTCCATCTGATGCGGCCGAAGCTTGATGCCCGCCACGAAACTCCCTCCCGTCTTTTTCTTTTTCCCTTGATGCGGTCTGCGCTTTTCCGTGTCCGGAGTATGACGCGAATGAATTCTTCGAAAGAACAGGCTTTAATTTCTGTCAGGTCACCTCTCGGCGTCACTTGCGGTGAACGGCGTCACCTGGATCAGTCCCTCACTGGTGGTGCGGGCGCGCTCGGCGAGCAGGCCGACCAGGCGGCTGCGGGGTGACGCCCTGGGCGGCGGCATAGGCCCGCAGCCGCCGGGAGGTCTCCGCATCCAGCGGGAAGTCCAGTCTCAGCTCGCCGGCACGGTCTTGCCGGGCCTGCGCCCGGCGCTCCCGCTCGGCCTCCTCCCCTCGGGCCCGCTCCAGGCGAGCGGCCTGCTCCTCGCGCGCCCACCGCACCGCCGTGGGATCACGCTCCGGGTCGTAGACCTCCAGCCCCTCTTCTCCCATGACGTATCCGATGCGGCGCCATTCGGTGTGCTCGGCCACCGCGATACCGATAGCGCGGGCATCCTCGTCACTCTCGCAGACCTTCGAGCGAATCCGCTCCCGCATACATGCCTCGTCCGTGGCCTTTTCGATCTGTTCCACCGTCAGGCCCGTCGCCCTGCACCGGACCGCTGCGCGTGCGCAGGTTTTCGGTCCCTCCCACTCGTCGTGCACGGGCCGTTCCTCGCTTTCCGGGGGTGGTGTGTTTTCCCAGACTCTACACACTGATGCATCCCCACGCATCGGGAACCCGCCAACCAACCCTCCCCGCCTCCTCGCCCTGTGACTGCCCGTCACCCTCCCCACCCCCCTCCTTCCCGTAGCCAGCCCGGCCCGCGCAGCGGGCCCAACCCTCGCCCTCCACTCACCTGCTGACGGCCACCCACCCCCGGCCCCCGCGCGGGTGGGTGCCGGGGGTGGAGCGCAGCGGAACCCCTTCGGCCCGCAGCGCGGGCCGCTCTCGGCCGCCGGGAAGCGCAGCGGCGG
>NZ_JAJFAU010000118.1 GCF_022614595.1 Streptomyces sp. CNQ085 | reverse complement strand
CAGCGAGGCCAGGGCCCCGGCGGCGGTCCGGCCGGCGGCGACCGCGCGGGCGGCGGGGTCCCCGGCGTGGTGGAGCAGCCACTCGCGCAGCTCCGCCACGGCCGTGGCGGGCAGCAGTCCGGAGCCGCCGCGCGCGGACTCGGGCAGCTCCGGGACGGTGAAGCAGGGCACGTCGCCGAGACCGGCCCGCGCCAGCAGGGCGGTGTACCGGCGGGAGATCTCGTCGGCGACCTGGTGGGGCACCCGGTCCAGCACGGTGGCCAGGGTCACGTCGTACTCGCGGGCGCTGCGCAGCAGGTGCCAGGGGATCGCGTCGGCGTAGCGGGAGGCGGTGGTGACCAGGATCCAGACGTCGGCGGCGCAGAACAGCTCGGCGGCCAGTCGGCGGTTGGCGGTCACCAGGGAGTCGATGTCGGGCGAGTCCAGCAGGGCGAGCCCGACGGGCACGGCCTCGGCGGTCTCGACAGCGAGCGCGGGCGGGGCGTCGGCGTCGCCGCCGTCCGCCGCGTGGTCCTCGTCGGGGAGGGAGAGAAGCCCGTCCTCCGCGGCCCGGCAGTCCTCCCGCCGCGGCGTCCAGACCCGTCTCAGCCGGGGCAGTACGCGGGGTCCGGCGAACCAGTGCTGGTCGGCGGGGTGGCAGACCAGCACGGGCGTGCGCGTGGTGGGCCGCAGCACTCCCGCGTCGCTGACCCGGCGCCCGACGAGCGAGTTGACCAGGGTGGACTTCCCGGCGCCGGTGGAACCGCCGACGACGGCGAGCAGCGGCGCCTCGGGGGCGCGCAGCCTGGGCACCAGGTAGTCGTCGAGCTGGGCGAGCAGCTCGCTGCGGGAGCGGCGGGCGCGCTCGGCTCCGGGCAGCGGCAGCGGAAAGCGGGCTGCGGCGACACGGTCACGCAGTGTGGTGAGCGCGTCGAGCAGTTCGGTCCTAGCTTCCAAGATCGCCACATGCGCAGAATGCCCAATTTCGATTGGTTTCTGAAGCGTATTAGGGCTACAACGGGGTGTTTTGACCCCTGTGGCCCGCGCCGCATCGGAGACAGAGGGCATAACGACTGCACAACACCCGCTCCATCGAGCGTTCAAACCGATGCATGATTCGTACTCGCCTGCGATTATCGGGACCGCTTCACTGAACCTCCACAGGGTGTCGCGGACGTGAAGCAACCGGGAGGAAGCACCCGGGCCCCTATCCTTGTCGCGGCAAGGTCACCCGGGGGCGCTCCGCCGTCCGTCCGCGACCGCATGGGCCCCCGTAGCTCAGTGGATAGAGCAGGCGCCTTCTAAGCGCTTGGCCGCAGGTTCGAGTCCTGCCGGGGGCGCAAACAGCCTCTCACCTGCGAATATAGGTGAGAGGCTTCTTCGTGGCCAGTTCGTACAGCGCGTATAGACCAAGCGCCTCACCTCTTTTACTCTCCGCTCATGGCCACCAGCAAGCCGTACGACATCGGCCCCCTCGCATCCTCCTGGGCCCGCTCCCTGCGCGCCCGCAACCTGAGCGACAACACCCAGCGGATCTACGCCCGCGCCACCGCAGGGCTCCGCGAGTTCCTCCTCACCTACGAGCCCGACGATCCCGATGCCCGGCCAGCCCCGACCGCGCTGGAGGGGAAGACCGGGGTCCACCGCGAGCACATCGAGGTCTACATCACCCGCCTCCGCGAGCGCACCAGCCCGGGGAACGCGCACCAGCACTTCCGGTCGCTGAAGACGTTCTTCAACTGGCTGGTAGACGAGGAGGAGATGGACCGCTCCCCGATGCGCACGATGAAGGCCCCAGAGCTGCCGGAGACGGAGGTGCCCGTCATCCCCGACGACGCGCTGAAGAAGCTCCTCACAGCGTGCAAGGGCAAGGACTTCGAGTCCCGCCGGGACACGGCACTCATCATGATGTTCCTCGACACCGGCGGGCGCCTGTCCGAGATCACCAACCGCACGGTCGAGAAGCTCGACCTGGACCTGATGGTGCTCCACGTCCTCGGCAAGGGCGGCAGGGAGCGCCCGGTGCCGTTCGGCCGGGCGACCGCGCTCGCGATGGACCGCTACCTGCGGGCCACGGGCAAGCACGTCGGCCGCGAGCTGGAGTCGTCAGACCCCCTGTGGTGGGGCGTCAAGAGCCGCCGGGCGCTGACGATCTGGGGCGTCGGCACGATGATCGAGCGGCGCTGCAAGCAGGCCGGCATCCCGCACATCCACCCGCACCAGTTCCGGCACACCTTCGCGCACCTGTGGAAACTGAACGGCGGCAACGAGGACGCGCTCATGCGGATCACGGGCTGGCGGTCCCGGCAGATGCTGTCCCGCTACGGCGCCTCGGCCGGCGAGGAGCGGGCGCGGCAGCAGCACCGGGACCTGAGCCCGGGCGATCGTCTGGCGTGAGGGTCAGCGGGGGTCGGCGGCTGCGTCATCGGCCCCCGCTTGCGGTGGGTTCTGAGCGAACCTCGACGTGCACAGGCGGTTGCGCTGCCATCGACGGGAGTTGATGGCGTCTTGGAACGTCATCGTAAGCGCCGCGATGATCTCCTCCGGGGGCCGGTTGAAATCGATCGCGAGCTGGAAGGTGTCGAGTGAGTCGTATACCGCGACCGGCGCTTCGCCGTGCAGGTCGACTGATTCGACGTAGACGCGTGGTGCGTGCGGAACCTCTGACAATCCGACCCCCATCCCCGCCCGTGGCGACACACGTCGCCGCACGGACGTTCGACAATCGCGAGGCCTGATCACCATACGCTCACGCACGTGCCCTATGGGGTAACCCGAGTGGGTGAATCTGAAACTCCCTTGCCGAAGGGAAACCGTCGATCACTGGTCGCGGGTTCGAGCGCGCTCGATGAACTCGCGTGTGGCGGGCATGTCGCCGTCTGCGTCGGGCTGGTGTGCCACGCGGACCACGGCGTCGGTGTCGCCCGGGTCGGTGTCGAAGGGGTCGTCCAGGGTGAGGCCGAGGTACTGCTCTGCGGCGGCGGCCTGGACGACCCGGCGCGGGACGCCGAGGCCGATGGCGATCGCGGCGACCACATCACGGTCGATCTTGATCTGATGCCCGGCGACGAGATTCCCGACGAGGCTCTTACTGAGCCGTCGGCCGCTCTTGGGGTCGCGAGCGCGCTCGGCGAAGGCGCGGACGGTGAGGGGCCTGCCCTCGCCTACGTGCTCTTGCACGAGGCGGGTCAATGCGTCTCGCCGCTCAGCCATCATGGGCCCTCTCTGCGTCCAGGTGTCCACGGTCCCCCCACTGGAATATGACAAACGTCCCAGTCGGAGGACTGTTAGGCAACCCTCATCCGTGGACACCCATTGTCCACACTCCTGGACGTGCGCGACCACCGGGCCTCGCATCTTTGGCGAGTTGTTAACCGAATCCGTGGACATCCTCCGTCCAGAAAACTGGACAAGCGCTGTACTACGTGCCATGCTTCTCGTGTCCAGAAACGTGGACACGAACGGAGCACCATGCCTGACCGCTACCGCATACACGCCGGTGACCTGCTGCGAAAGCTGATCACCAACCCCAGCAAGGGGGAGCCCGGAAGCGTCCGCGAACTCGCGTCCGCCGCCGGCATCTCCAAGAGCAAGGTCCACGCCCTCACCGGCGAGGATCGGCCAACCGTCACCGGCGACGAAGCGGAGCGCCTCGCGAGGGCCTACCACCTGCCCCCGCGCGCCCTGTTCCACCCTATGTCCACGTCCAGGGACATGGACATCGATCCCGTCACCTCACCCCACAGAGAGGACCCCACCGATGGACCCCGAGGAGAGGTCACTGCGAGCCCGTCTGGCCGTGCACACGAGCTGGGCGAACACGCTCGACCCGAAGTCGCGGACGGCGAAGGCCCGCGCGGCGGCTGACGGCAAGTTCGAGCGCGACGCCCGGGCGCTGCACCCGGACGCCAGCGACGAGCAGATCGCCCGGGTCGCGAAGCACCTGCGGACCGCGCATTACCAGCGGATGGCGCTGCGGTCGGCGCAGGCCCGTCGGGCGAAGGCGGCGGTGAAGCCGCAGCGGCCGGCCGCTGCCTGACCCCCATACGCGAGGCAGGGGCCGCCCGGCTGGACCCGGAGCGACCCCACAAGGCCTCACCCCTACAACCTCTGAAAGAGAGGCAAGGCTCATGAAGCCTATCGGTCCCCCCCAGTTGGCACCGGCGACGGCGCTGGTGCAGCTGATCCAGGAGAACCCGTCGCTGACGCCCGCGACGTGGACGATCGACACCGAGGCCGGGTCGCTGCACGGGCACCTGCACGACGGCGGCATGGAGGCCCTGTCGGCCTACGCCGCGCTGATCGGCGGGGAGGTCGCGCTGTCGCGTGGCTGGCAGCTGCGCGGTGTGGTGGTGCGGACGCACACGCTGAGCGCGGTGTGGCGGGACGTCACGGTGCGGGTGGCTGTGGTGCTGCCGGTGTCCGGTGTGGCGGGTTCGGCGGTGGCGGCATGAGCGACCGTCCGCTGACCCCCGCCGAGCTCGCGGCGACGTTCGAGGCGACCGACAACGTCGCGCTGGCTCGTGAGGAGCGCGCGATGCGCGCCGAGGAGAGTGCCCGCCGGGAGCCGCTGTCGGCGGAGGTGCGCGAGCAGGTCGCCGCGCTGATCGGCGAGGCGAAGCCCGCTACGGACGGGCTGTTGGAGCAGATCGCCAAGTCCATCCGCGACCGCCGCGAGCACGAGCACCCCACGTGGGAGGACCTGTACTGCCTGAACGTCACCTCGTGGATGGGTGAGCGGATGGGCCCGGTGCTGCGGCGCCTGCTGGACGCGGAGGCCCGTGTCGCCGAGCTGGAGCAGCACACCACCACCGCCCGCGTCGAGGCCATCGCCGACGTTGCCGACTGGCTGGACGAGAACGGCCTGAAGGTCGCCGCGCACCTCGTCTACACCTGCGACATCCCGGCGGCCCGCGACATGAAGGTGGTCCCGCAGCAGGCCGCCGAGGGGGGTGGGCCCGCGTGAGCGCGCTGATCGCCATCCTCGCCAGCGCCGCCGGACCCGCCGCCATCGCCGCCGGGATCGTCGCCGAGCACCTCCGCCCGCCCTCGGGCCCCGCCCGCACCCGCCCGGCGCTCGACACGTGCGCGGCCCCCGGCTGCCTGCGGCCCGTGCCCACCGGTGCCACGTGGTGCGGCTGGCCGTGCCGCAACCTCGACGACCGCCTGTACGGAGGCGATGACCGATGACCGACATCGAGCGCATGAGCGCTGACGCCCTGGCGCTGCGCCTCTTCACCAGTCGGGAGCGGGTGAGCCCGGAGGACGCGGCCCGGCTGCTGGCCGAGGTGAAGAGCGTCCACCGTGCCGCGACGCTCCACGAGGCCGCTGACGCCGTGGACGGTGCCTTCCACGGCGAGCCGTTTCTGAACTACCCGCCCGACTTCGCCGAGCTGCTGCGCCGCATGGCCGACGCCGCCGACCGGGACACCGCGAAGGGGGGTGCGGCCAGTGCGTGACTGCGACTGCGGCACCTGCTGCGACACCTGCGGCCACACCGACGACTGCCTGCGCTGGACCCTCCTGCCCGCCGACGACGGTCTGGCCCGCGCACTCGCCGAGGACGGTGCCCGATGACCGTCGCCGTCCCGTCCGCCCGCCGCGAGGAGCCCCGCCCGTGAGCGCCCGGATCACCCTCCACTGCAACCGCCAATGGCGGGACGGCTGCTGCCCCAACTCCCTCATGACCGACGCCCACACCATCGCTGAGGCGCGCGCCGCCGCAGACCGGATCGGCTGGCGCCACCACCCCACCGATGGCACTGACTACTGCCCCGAGCACTCCGGCCGCGGCCCCACCCGACCCGGCGCCCACGTCATCCACCTCCACCCCACCGAGGAGAAGCCCTGATGGACCCGATCGACCGCGAATGGCGAGACCTCGACCTCACGCAGATGATCGACGACTACGAAGCCCAGGATCTCGCGGAAGCGTGGGGGATCATCGACGCCGCCGACGAGGCGGCCGACGAGTGACCGTGCTGATGCTGCTCCTCAGCGACGTGCACGGCGGTGAGGCTGCGTGACGACCGCAACCGGACGCGCCGGGACCGTGGTGGTCCCGGCCGCCCGGCCCGGACTGCACAAGCACTCCAACGGCCGCGGCCACTGGTACACCCTCGACGACCGCAAAGTCCCCGGCGTCACCACCCTCATCGGCGACGGCATCCCCAAGCCCGCCCTCATCAACTGGGCCGCCAAGTCCGTCGCCGAATACGTCGCCGACAACCGCCACGCCGTCACCCAGCTCTGGGACACCATGCCCCGCGCACAGGTCGTCGCCGCACTCAAGGGCACCCCCTACGCCCAGCGCGACGAGGCCGGCCGCCGCGGCACCGAGATCCACCGACTCGCCGAACGTCTCGCGCACGGCGACGAGGTCGAGGTGCCCGACGAGATCGCGCCGCAGGTCGACGCCGCCGTGCGCTGGCTGGACGACTGGCAGCCCCGCGTCCTCATCTCTGAGGCCCCGGTCGCATCCCGCCAGTGGTGGTACGCCGGAACGCTCGACCTCGTTGTTGAGACACCCGACGGCACCCGCTGGATCGTCGACTGGAAGTCCGGCAAGTCCGGGATCTGGGGCGAGGCCGCTTTGCAGCTCGCGGCCTACGCGCACGCCGAGTTCTACCTCGCCGACGACGCCGAGCACCCCATGGCCGACCTCCGCATCACGCGCGGTCTCGGCGTCCATCTCCGCCCGGACGGCACCTACGCCGCCCACGAGGTCGACATCAGCGCGGAGACCTTCACCCATTTCACCCGCGTCGCCTGGCTGGCACGCATCAACAAGGACATGAAGGCCCGGCTCGTGAGCGAGCCGATGCCCACGCCCACCTGGGGGGACACCGCATGACCGAGATCGATATCCGAGAGAACTCCCTCGCCCCGGCCGCGCCAGCCGAGGACGTCCCGCCGCCAGCGCGACGCCGCACCCGCGACCTCGTCGCGTGGGCCGAGGAGGCACGCGCCGCCTACGCCGTCGCCGAGTCGCTGGCGAAGACCTCGTTCGTCCCGGCGCAGTTCCGCGGCAAGCCCGGGGAGTGCACCGCGGCGATCCTCACCGGGAACGAGATGGGACTGTCCCCGATGGCGTCGCTGCGGTCGTTCGACCTGATCCAAGGCACCCCGGCGATGCGGGCGAACGCGATGCGCGGCGTGGTGCAGTCCCGCGGCCACGAGATCTGGGAGGAGAAGATCAGCCCCACTCGCGTGGTGGTGTGCGGGCAGCGGAAGGGCTCGGACAAGGTCCACCGCTCGGAGTGGACCATCGAGCGGGCCGAGGGCCTTCGGCTGACGGGCAAGGACAACTGGAAGTCCCAGCCCCAGGCGATGCTGCTAGCCCGCGCGACGGCCGAGGTGTGCCGGATGACGGCCTCAGACGTGCTGTACGGCGTGCCGTACGCGGCCGAGGAGCTCGCCGACCAGGACGAGACCGGGGCCGCGGACAAGCCGCGCAGGAAGGCCCGCCGGAAGGCGGCCGAGGCACCGCCCGCGCCCGAGCCGGAGTTCCCGCAGCCGGAGCCGGAGGAGCCCGCAGGGCAGGTGACGAACCGGGAGGAGCAGCCGGAGACCGTCGAGGAGTTGTCCGGCGAGCCGGGTGACCCGTGGGCGGACGGCGCGGAGCCCGCGGCCGGCGGCTGGCCGACGGTGGCGCGGCCCGGTCAGGGGGTGCCCGCGTGATGTTCGGACGCCGCCGAGAACTCGCCGCTGAGAACCGCGACCTGTGCGCCCGCCTCGCCACCATGCGAGACCAGCGCGACGACGCCGAACGCCGCGCCGCGTCGGCGGAGGCCGCCGCGAAGCGCACCCACGACCGCAACCGCGTCCTGACCGAGCTGCTGGACGAGGCCCGCCACGCCAACGGCGACTACGACCTCGACCGCATGGAGGCCCGGCTAGAGCGCGCGCTCCGCGCCGTCGCCCGCCTCCGCGCAGAGAACACCGACCAGCGCGCCCAGATCCGCTCCGTGACAGACCAGCTCATGCACGCCATGGGCTACACCGACGCCGAACTGCGGCTCCTCGGAGTCGACCCGGAGGTGACGGCATGACCGCCCAGTCCGGTGTGGCCGCGCTCGCCACCGAACTCGACAACACCCAGACGCAGCTCATCACCACGCAGCGGGTCGTCGCCCAGCACATCGCCGACGGCCTCACCGCAGGCGGCCCCACCGCGGTCCTGGCCCGGTCGCTGGCGACGGAGCTGGACGCGGCCGGCGTGCCGATCGACCAGCACATCACCCGCGCGGGGGGTGGCCGCTGATGGCGCACCTGCCCCGCTGGGTCACCTCCGGCCCCGAACCCACCCCCGCGCAGCGCCGCGCAGCGTCCCGCGTCGTCCTCCGCCACGCCCGCTCCCGGGAGGACCTGCGACGGCTGCTGGACGCGCTCGGCCTCAGCCAGAAGGACGGTGCCCGGTGACCGCCCAGACGACCCTCTTCGACACCACCACCCCCGACTCCACCCCGACCCCGGCCCCGGTCGTCCCCGCCCTCCCGGCGGGGCCGGCCGACCCGGCCGCCCCCCTCGTCATCGGCCTCGACCTCTCTCTCACCTCCACCGGCACCGCCGGAGAAGGCTGGGCAGACCGCATCTACGTCGGCGACCGGTTCCGCGGAGACATCCGCATGGACTGGCTGGAGCAGCAGGTCATCTCCTACATCCGGCACGCCGACATGGTCGCCATGGAAGGCCCGAGCTACGGGCACGGCGCGATGGCCGGGCACGAGGAGCTGGCGTGGCTGCGGTGCGCGATCCGCCTGTACTGCCACCGCCAGCACATCCCGTACGCCGTCATCCCGCCGTCGTCGCTGAAGTTGTACGTCGCCGGCCACGGCAAGGCCACGAAGGGCGAGATCCGCAGCGCCGTGGCGGACCGGTACGGCATCCATACCGAGGGCGGCGGCCGCTACGACATGGCCGACGCCTACGGCGTGTTCGCCGCCGCACGGGACTGGCTCGGCTTCCCCCTCGCCGAGGTGCCGGAGCGTCAGCGGCGCGCGCTGGACGGCTGCCAGTGGCCCGACCGCGACACGGTGGTGACCCGCCGATGAGCCGCGACTGGATGGACCACGCCGCATGCCGTGACGTCGACCCTGAGCTGTTCTTCCCCGACACCGGCGGCCCCAACAAGAACACCGAAATCGCCCTCTCCTACTGCGCCCGGTGCCCCGTGCTCGCCGACTGCCGCGCCTACGCCGACCACATGGAGAGCCAGCGCGGCGACCGCTACTCCAGCGGCATCTGGGGCGGCACGACCGAGCGGGAGCGGCTGAACGCCCGCCGCAGGGCCGCCCGGAAGAGAGCGGCCGCGTGAGAGGCCTGGACGCCCTGTACGCGGAGGAGTGGCCCACCGGCCAGTTCGGCGGCCCGCGCCCCGCGTGCGGCCCCGGTCCGGACCCCCAGGCCGCCGCCCACCGCGCCGAGCTGGAGGCCGCCCTGGACGGCTGGCATCCGCCCCGCCGGCACCTGCATGCCGTGCCCGCCGAGCCGGACGCCGGGAGACGAGCGGCATGACCCGGTGGCCACCGGCTGATCTCCCCGGCCTCCACGTCGACTGCGGCGAACGGGCTCGGGGCGGCCGGTGGTGGCACTTCCCGTCCGCTGATTACCGGTGCGCACGGTGCGGCTGGACGGACCACGCGAGCGGGGACGCGGTCGCGCAGTTCGTGGCGACCGTACCCGCCCTCCACCGAACCCACTGCCCCAACCCGAAGAACGGACAGAACCGATGACCTACTTCCACGGCGGGTACCCCGGCCTCAAGCCCGGCGACTGGCTCCTCCCGCCCGACGCGACCGGCACCGACCACCGCCTCTCCTCGTACGCCGCTGTCCTCGGAGGCCCGGCCCACGCCACCCGCACCGATGTCGTGTACCTCGCCACCGACCGGCAGGTCGCCCGTGTGTACGCCGCGTTCTACCCCGACGGCGCCCTCTACATGGCCACGCCGGAGAGCCCGGTGGACCCGGACCCCGACTGCAACGTCCCCGGCCTGTCCTGGCAGTGCCCCCGCGCGGTCGTCGTCGCCGTGATCGACCCGGTGGTGCTGTTCCGGTCCCGCACGCCGGAGCGGTGGCTCCGGATGCTCGCCGGAACCATCCCCGCCTGACCCCGCCGCGCGCCCCGGGGCGGGGCCGGCCACCCGCCCCCCGCCCCGGGAGCACCAACCCACCTACCCCGCACCACAGGAAGAAGCCACACATGCCCTGGGTCCGCCTCGACGACAGGTTCCCCTCCCACCGCAAGGTCGCCCTCCTCTCCGACCGCGCGTTCCGGCTGTACGTCTCGGCGCTCTGCTGGTCCTCGGAGAACCTCACCGAAGGCCGGATCCTCGACAAGGAACTCCCCCTGATCTCCCGCGTCCGCGGCGTGAAGACCGTCGCGAAGGAGCTGGAGGACGCCCGGCTGTGGGACCGCATCGAGGGCGGGTGGGAGATCCACGACTACCTCGAATACAACCCGGACCGGGCCCGGGTGCAGGCCGACCGGGCAGCGAACGCCGCTCGGCAGAAGGCGTTCCGGGAGCGGAAGCGGGCCGAGCGAGAGGCCGCCCGGAAGGCCGAGGAAGACGCCGCGCGTAACGCCCCCCGTAACGCCGTTACGGACAACGCCGGAATGCACGACGGCGACACGACAGACGCACGACGGCGACACGACGGCGACACGAACGCGACTCGAACCCGTCCCGAAAACCAGTCATCACCGCAGGTCAACCCGTTTCGTAACGGCGTTAGTAACGGCCCCCCGTCCCCATCCCCGTCCCGTCCGGTACCTCCTACGGAGGTACCTCCTCCCCCTCCCCCCTCCAACGGAGAGCCCGGCACCGACGTGGTCGCCGCCAGCGGACGAGGAGAAGTCCAACCCCTCATCGACGCCATGGCCGCCCGCGGCATGAACGTCTCCTGGACCTTCAGCAGCCAGGAATGGCTCGAACTCCGCGACGCCATCCGCCGCGTCGGCGTACCCACCCTCGTAGACCACGCCGCCCGCGCCTGGACCGCCGCCAAGAACCAGCCCTACAGCGCCCGCTACTTCCTCACCGGCTGGACCGGCCTCCACGCCCCGCCCGCCTACACCGGACCCCGGCCCGTCGCCCCACCCTCGCCCGTCACCGAATACCTCGAAGACATGGCCGCCATCGCAGAAGAGATGCGGCAGAAGAAGACCGGAGGAGCCTGATGGAACCCGAACTGATCCCCCAGTTCATCGCCGAGGTCGCCCTCGCCGACCCCCGCGTCCGCCGCGAAGACCCCATCGAACGCCGCGCCCAGGCCCACATGTGGGCCGGCATCCTCACCGACGTCCCGTACGAGGCCGCCGTCCGCTACGTGCACGAGCACTACGCCCGCTCGCAGTGGCCGATCCTCCCCGCGGACATCGCCGCCCGCTGGCAGGCCGAAGTCCGCGACCGCATGAACCGGCACGCCGACCCCGCGCCGCCCGTCGACCCCGACGACTGGCAGGCCTACACCGAGCAGCTGCGCGCCCACCGCACCGCCGTCGCCCTCGGCCACACCGCACCCGTCGAAGCCCGGCAGCTCACCAGCGGCGGCCCCGCCGACGGCGACGTCACCGCCACCGTCAGCCGCATCGGCCGCTACATGCCTGCCGAGTTCGACCAGTGGCGCCCCACCCGCCGCGGACGCCTCACCACCACCGGCACCGACCCCCTATCGGTGCCCTGCCCCTGGGACGCCTGCCGCGCCCCCGCAGGGCAGCCCTGCCGCATCGGCCGCCGCGCCCGCACCACGCCCCACCCCAGCCGCACTGACGCCGCCAGCGGCCAGCAGCAGCGCGAGACGGCCTGACCGCCGCGCACCCGGTTCCACACGCCCACACACCCAGGAGCAACCCCGCGATGCCCGACACCGTCGACCGCACTCAGCAGCCCCGCCACCCCGTCCCCGCCCACATCCCCGCCCACATCCCCGCCCACCTCCACGAAGCCTTCGCCACCACCAAGGGCCGGGCCATCACCCACCCCGCCTGCCCCTTCAAGGCCGGCGACCCCGTCCAGCGCCACGGCTACAGCGGCAACTACGACCGTCTCAGCAAGACCGGGTTCCGCGGCTGGGTCGTCGGCACCGTCGGCGCGACCGTCCTCACCGGCATCACCACCAACGGCGAGGAGTGGTGGGAGGAGTGGGGTCTGCTCGAACCCGACGGCCAGCCCGTCGACCTGTGGAGCGGCTGCACCTGCTGCGCCGCCGAGCGCCGCGAGCTGCTGCGTGCCTACCTACTACGCCCGGGAGCGCGCCGCCGGTCAGCAGCTCGACCTCTTCGCGGAGGTGTCCCGGTGAGTGCCGCGTCGTCTGTCCCACGTGGTGAGCACACCCCGCGCCCCGGCGCCCGCTGGGAGACCCGCCTCCAGTGGACCGGCGAGGAGGTCGTCATCGACGACGGTGCCGAGCCCCCGCGGCCAAACCGCGCCACCCGCCGCGCCGCCGCCCGCACCCGCCGCACCAGGAGCCGCTGATGCCCGCTCAGCGTGTCCGCTGCCCCCGCTGCGGCCAACAACCCCGCCCTCACCCCCACAGGCCGCCTGTGGGCCCACGGAGCCCCGCGCTGCCCCGAATCCGGCACCCGGCCCACCCAGCCCACGACCATCCCGACCGTGGACATGCCGCTCCGCCTGTGGGACTGGCCCATCCACACCGTGCCCATCCGCGGGGGCCTGCTGTGACCGGACTGTCGGCCGCACTCAGCCCGGTCGCCGGGGCTGTGCTGGCCGCGCTGCTGATCCTCACCCCCGCCTACATCGCCCTGACCGCACCCCGACACCGAAAGAGGACCCGACGATGACCGACCACACCGAGCGCCCCGCCGACAAGCCCAAGCCGGCCCCTGGCCCGATGCCCGCGATCCTGGCCCGGCTGGACGCGCTGAAGGCCGAGCACGACCGCGCGGTTCAGGAGCCCGCCGCCCCGGCCCCAGCCGCCGACAACCTCCGCCAGCAACTCGCCGCCGCGATCCTCGCCGAACGGGACCGGAAGGGAGGATGCCGGAACGTCACTGCCCTCGAACTCGCTGACGCCATCACGGCCGAGACGAAGCGCCTCATGCAGCGCCGCACCACCACCCTGCGCAAGCGTGCCGAGCGCGCCGAGGCAGCCCTCCAGCGCGTCCGCGCCCTCACCACCGAGCACCCCGTGACCATCGACACCGCGCTCATCCACACCGCCCTCGACCCCCGCCAGTAGCCACCCCCTGCCCGGCCGCCCCACCGGCCGGGCCCCACGCCCGGGTGGCGGAACGGCAGACGCCGCGATCTTAAAAATCGCTGCCCCACGTGGGCGTGCGGGTTCGACTCCCGCCCCGGGCACCCCTGACCAGCAACACAGGAGCACCCATGAACACCACCGCCCAGCACCTCCAGACCATCATCGACGGCTGGCCCCACCTCACCGACATGCTCGACACCCACACCGACACCCCCTGGCCCCCCGCCAGCCGCTACACCGACTACGAAACCGCGCTCCTCGCGACGGTCCGGCCCCGCGCGACGGTCACCGAACTCGAAGTGCCCGCCGGGCAGCCCCCGCTGAATCTGGAGGTGCTCGACACCCGCCGCGCCGTCACCGCGGCACTCCTCGCCACCGCCGACCACACCGCCGCACAGATCCAGCGCGCCCCCCTGTCCGTCGACCTCGCCCGCGGCTGGACCGACCCCATCCACCGCCAAGCCGCGCTCCTCGCCGCACGCGACGCCGCCGACCCCCGCCGCTGGCCCTACGACCCCACCGACCCCCGCCGCACGGCCGTGTACGCCGCCGTGTGGCTCCAGCAGCGACTGGACGACACCACCGCCCCGGACGGCCCGTTCCGCCCACTCACCGTCCAGCAGCACGACCGCATAGCCCACGTCGCCGCCGAGGCCGCCCGCCGCATCCAGATGATGCTCGCCACCGCCCGCCGCCGCGAGCGCCTCCCGCACCCGTGCCCGCACTGCCGTGGCCGCCTGGTGGTGGAGGGCGGCGACGGGCGGCCCCCGGTGGTGCGCTGCGGCGGGTGCGGCTGGGCCAGGACGGCGGAGGAGACCGCGGCCTGACCCTGGGCATGGCGGAGCCCCCGGACCCACACAGGCCGGGGGCTCTGTCGCGCGCGACTATGACGGCATCCGCTCGTCACCCACGCGGGCCAGCAGATCCGCCATCTGGTCGACCACGCCCCGGTGCGCGTGGTCGCCTGCACTGGGCTGGCGGACGCCCCGCCGGGACGAGGTGAGTGTCGCCGTGTACAGCGTCGCCTCCTCGTCCAGCCATGCGCTCAGCTCCCGGCACACGGCCTGCACCACCTCGCTGCGGGTGGCACCGGGCCCCGCCGTCTCGGCCGCCACATACAGACGGTGCGTCAGCTCTCCGTTCATGTCTCCTCCGTCTTCCTCGGCCGGTGCTTCCCCGACCCTGAGTAGCCCCGCTCGATGTCCTGCACCGTGCTGAGCCCCAGACCGAGCCGAGCCGCGATCTGCCGGTAGGAGACCTTCTGCGCCCGCAGAGACAGCACCAGATCCCGCCGCTCCTGCTTCCAGCGGGCATTGCGCTTCACCTGCTCCGCCATCACGCGGCTCATCGCCCTCACCCGCGCCTCGGGGTCCTCGATCCGCTCCACTTCGTCAAGCGCGTGCGACACCCGCTGCACCTCCTCGTCCATGTCGGCCCCTTCGGATTCGGGTGGGCCGCTTGCCATGAGCGTACGGGATCCCGTACGGTCACTGGAAGTAGCCCAGCTACAACGCGAAACGGCCGCCGCCCCGTTGCTGCCAGGCTCACGGGACGGCGGCCGGCCAGACACCTGACAACCCAGGAGCTGACCGCCATGCAGCGTACCGACGCGCCCCCACCCCAGCCCAGCACCCCGGCCACCACCCAAGCCGACGAAGCCCTCCACCGCGCCCAGGACGGCCACGACATCCGCCGCATCCTCACCACCGTCGCCGACAGGCTCTCCACCCTCAACCCCCAGCGGCCCATGGACGACGGCGCGCTCCTGGTCCTCGCCCACCGCGCCGCCGACCCCCGCGGTACCGGCCGCTGCGCCCTCCTGCGCACCGCCAACGCCGCCCGCGCCCAGGCCCCGCAGATCCTCCCCGGCGACACCCGCGCCGACTACGCCACCCGCATCCGCCTCCACCTCGCGGGGGTGCACGCCTGATGGCCGAGCAGGACCTGGAGGAGTACCGCAAGGCCCAGGCCGAGCGCGCCGAGCGCGAGGCCGCCGCCCGCGGACAGCTCGCCGACGCCCGCACCCACGCCGCCGAGGCCGCAGGCGCGGCGGGGCGGAGGCCGACCCGGTGACCGACCAGACCGAGCCTCAGACCCCCCTCTGCCCCGCTCACCACACCACCGTCGGCAACTTCTGCCCCGCTTGCAGCCGGGACTTCTTCGCCCTCCTCGGCGCCAACGGCCTCGTGCACACCCCGGCCCCCGGCGTGCTGGACGACCGTGACCGCCCTCTCCCGGTCGGCCCGACATGCGACTCGATGAACCACAACAGCGTGGGCGACGAGGTGCTTTGCGAGCGCTCGGCCCGCCATGAGGGCGACTGCGACGACGGCACGGGCCGCATGTGGACCCACGAGGACGACTGCGGGTGCTTCGACGACGCCTTGCCCACATGACCCGCCGCCCCACAGCCTGACCGCCACCCCCGCCCCGGCCGGGCCCTGTCGGACCGGGTGACGTAACGGGGAGAGCCGTACCGTCCGGCAGGCGGCTCACGAGACGATGTCCTTGGTGCGGAAGTGGCGGAAGGCCAGGGCGAACAGCACCAGCGCG
>NZ_JAJFAU010000117.1 GCF_022614595.1 Streptomyces sp. CNQ085 | reverse complement strand
CGGCCGGCCGGCGCCCCAGCGGGCGATCTGCCCGGGGTCGGTGGTGGCCTGGGTCTGCCAGGCGAAGGAGACCGGATGCCGGCCGGGGGCGGGGCAGCCGATCCGGTCGCAGGAGCAGCCGTAGCCCTCGGGGTGCGCGGCCGGCGCCAGGGGGAAGCCGGCCGCGACGGCCGTCAGCAGCAGGTCCTCCCGTACGCGGGCCGCTTTCTGCGCGGCGCTCGCGTGCGCGCCGCGGGAGCGTCGGCGCAGCCACCGGGAGAATCTGCTTTCGCGTTCCATCGGACTCCTAGCGCGGGAACCACCGGCCTGGGCCTGTGGGGGAATCGCTTCCCTGGTGTGCGGTGCTCGCGGCCGGTCTCGCGGGGCGTCGGGGCGGACCGGGCAGCGACCTCGTGTGCCGGACCGCGTACCGCCCCACGCGTGACCGGGGCCGTGGATCTCGAGGGTACGAAACCGAGCGCCTTCGGCCGGGCGGATTCCGAAGATCCCGGACGGCCTTCTCCATCCTGCTCCTTCCGCGCCCCCGATGAGTAATCGAACGGTGGTCGCGATGGTCACGGTCCGCCCGGCCCGCCGGGAGACGGTTCTGCGCCGTACAGCGGAAATCCTCCTCCCGGACAGGACAGGGACGCCCGGCCGGGTGGACGATGTGCTGACACAGCGCGACACCTCCGCCACGCAGCGATCCTGTGAGGAGCCCTCCCGTGTACACACCCCGCCGCTACCTGATGTGCCCACCGGCGTACTTCGCGGTCACCTACTCCATCAACCCGTGGATGGACCCGGCCAAGCCCGTGGACCTCCCGCTGGCCGTGACCCAGTGGGAGGCCCTGCGCGACGCCTGCCGCGCGCTCGGCCACACCGTCGAGGAGCTGGCTCCCGACCCGGAGCTGCCCGACATGGTGTACGCCGCCAACGGCGCGCTCGTCGTCGACGGCCGGGTGCTGGGCGCCCGCTTCGCCCATCCGGAGCGGGCGCGGGAGGCCGCGGTGCACCGGGAGTGGTACCGGGCGCACGGTTTCGCCGAGGTGCGCGAGCCGGAGCACGTCAACGAGGGCGAGGGGGACTTCGCCGTCACCGCCTCCTGGCTGCTGGCCGGGCGCGGCTTCCGCAGCAGTCCGCTGTCCCACCCGGAGGCGCAGGAGTTCTTCGGCCGTCCGGTCGTCGGCCTGGACCTGGTGGACCCGCGCTTCTACCACCTGGACACGGCTCTGTGTGTGCTGGACGACTCCCGCGACGACGCCGTCATGTACTACCCGCGGGCGTTCTCGCCCGGCAGCCGGGCGGTGCTGGCGCGGCTCTTCCCCGAGGCGATCACCGCCGGGGAGGCCGACGCCCGCGCCTTCGGCCTGAACGCGGTCAGCGACGGGCACCACGTACTGCTGCCGCAGGCGGCGGTGGGCCTGTTCGAGCCGTTGCGCGAGCGCGGTTACGAGCCGGTCGGGGTCGATCTGGGGGAGCTGCTCAAGGGCGGCGGCAGCGTGAAGTGCTGCACGGCGGAGCTGCGCGGCTGACCCGGGCGCCGCACCGCGCCGGTGCGGGGCGGGGTCGTCAGTCCCCGCCCCCGTCCCGCCCGCCGTCGCGGGTCTCGCTCCAGGCATCGCCCCAGCGCGCGTCCCGGGCGGCGCGGTATGCCGGACCGCGCCGCTTGGTGACGGTCTCGCGCCGCAGCCCGCCGCGTCCGGCGTCCGGCCCGGCGCACAGGTCGAGCAGGACCTGGCCCTTGCGGATCTGCGGCCTGCGCACGATCCGCGCCGCGGCGGGCGTGCCGTCCGTGCCGCCGCCCGTATCGCCGCCGCCCGCACCGGGGCGGACGGCGGCCACGTAGGAGAACTTCTCGTCCTCGTACGCCAGCGACCCCCCCTTCACCCGCCGGTGGAGGGAGGACCGGCTGACGCGGGCGGCGAAGTGGCACCAGTCCGTGTCGGGCTCTACCGGGCAGGCGCCGCTGTGCGGGCAGGGGGCCAGGACGCGCAGCCCGGCCCCGATCAGCCGGCCGCGCGCCTCGATGATCCGCCGGTAGCCCTCCGGGGTGCCCGGCTCGACGATCACCACCGCCCGCCGGGCCGCCGCGGCGGCGGCGTCGGCCAGGGAGTGCCGGGCGTCCCCGGGCAGTTCGTTCAGCACGTAGGAGACGGTGACCAGATCGGCCGCCTCCAGCCCCGGCGCGGCCCCGATGCGCTCCTGCCGCCACTCGGTGCCGCGCAGGGCGGCCGAGCCGGAGCCGCCGGCCAGTTCACGGCCGAGGGCGAGGGCGGGTTCGGACCGGTCCAGCACGGTGGTCGCCCGCGCCCGCGCCCGCGCCTGCCCGTTCCGGTCCGGGCCGTCGCCCCAGACCGCGGCGGCGGCCCACACGGCCGCGCCCGTGCCCCCGCCCACGTCCAGATGGGTGGCCGGGTCCAGCTCCGGGGCCCGGTCGGCGAGGGCGTCCAGGGCGGCGCGGACGGCCTCGAAGGTGGCGGGCATCCGGTAGGCGGCGTAGGCGGCGACGTCGCCGCTGTCGCGCAGGACGGGGGCCCCGGCGCCGCTGTCCCGGTAGCCGCTGATCAGCCGCTCGACGGCCGCGGCGGCCTGCCGGGGCGGCAGCCCGTCGAGGAGGCGGGCGAGCGCGTCACGCAGCTCTTCGTCGATGTGGAGGGGGGCGAACACCGGGCCAAGTGTAGGCGGGGCCGCCCCTGCGCCCGCGCGGCCGTGGGGCCGTGGGGCGGACGCCTCAGCGGGTCTGGGCCCAGACCGTCAGCAGGCTCACCGCGGTGGCTCCCGCGCCGTAGCAGGCGCCTCGCAGGAACTGGTCAGCGGCGACGTTCCGGCGCCGGACCGCCCACCGTGCGATGCCGCGCGCCGTCCGGCGGCAGCGGCCCCCGGCGCCGGCCGGGCCCTCCCCCCGGCGCGGTCGGAGAGAGGACTTCCGGTCTTTCGCAGAACACCCCGGCGGGGTGTGCCGTGCTGTCATCGCTTCGGCTCCTCCTACGTGTCGTGCGGTCGTGTCGCGATGGCCGCCGGGACGCACGGGACCGTGCGCCCCGGCGGTGTGCGGTGCCGGTGTCAGGCGGTTCGCCCGGCGGGGACCAGCGCCTCCGGCGGGGACTGCGCGGGGCGGATGGTCTCGAAGCCGACCCGGCCGCCGGCGCCGGTGCGGAAGCCGTGGACGGCCGGTTCGGGCAGGCTGTTGTAGTGGAAGGGCGTGGAGAAGTAGTACGCGCCGGTGTCCGGCAGGACGACGAGGTCACCCGGGGCCAGGAGCGGCAGTTCGCGGTCGCGTGCCAGCAGGTCCCCGGCGAAGCAGGCCGGGCCGGCCACGTCCTGCCGCACCGGCGGACCGCTCTTGGCTCCGCCGTGGGGGTTGTGGGCGGTGATCCGCAGGGGCCAGGCATCGGGGGCGAGGACGGTCCGGGTGGCGGCCGTGGCGGCGATGCCGTCCAGATCGACGAACGCGGCCAGTACGGCCCGCTCGGGGTCCAGCAGCCCCTGGCCGATAGCGGCCCGCAGGACCTGCTCCCGCCTCCCGGCCGGTGTCGTGGGGTCGGTCACGGTGTGCCTCCCGTGTCGGTGTCCCTGGGCCGCGGCGGGGTTCCGCCGGGCCTGTCACCAGGCTGCTCCCGGAAGTGGCGGGCGTCTTCGTGGCGCTTTACGGGATACCGCGCCGGAGGCCGTGGGGCCGGGCAGTCTTCCGGCGCGTGCACGGTGGTTCCCGTGCGCGGCGACAAAGGGCGGGCGGTTTCCTCTCACCCCCGGACGGAGACGGCCCGGACGCGGCGGGCCCCCGCCCCGCGAGCAGAGCCCGGGCCGCGTCCTCCACATGACGGTCGCGCCCTCCACGGGTGCGATGGCTGACCAGGTGGCGGGCCGCTGCCCGGGCCGCCGCTCGCAGGGTGTCGGCCGCTCCCGGCGCCAGGGGTCTCCCCTCGGCCGCCACCCAGATCGAGCCCAGCACCTCCCCGCCGGCCCGGACCGCCGCCACCAGGCGCTCCGGGTTCTCTCCTCCGGCGGGCCTGTGGATCACGTCCCCCGAGCCCCACAGCATCCGGAAGAAACCGTCCTCGCGCATCGCGGCGACGCGCCACTCCGGGACGCGTTTACCGAGGACGGTCCGCATGCGCAACTCGTCCACCTCGCCCCAGGTGGAGGAGTGGGCGAGCACCTGCGACCGGGTGTCCTCGATGGTGACCGCGCCGCCGACCAGGGCCGCCAGCGCGTCGGCCAGACCGTCCAGGTCACCCAGGACCACGGTCTCCGCCTCGGGGTCGGGCGACACCCCCGCCGACACCAGGCCTGAGCAGGCCCACCAACCGCGCCCAGGGACACCACGCCGTGCGGAAGAGAACCGCGGTCCCGGTCTCCTCGGCGGCCGCCCGCAGCGTCTCGGGCTGCTCCTCCGGCCGCCTGGGCCCGAACACCACGGCCGCCGCTCGCACACCGCCTGCCCGCCGTACGGCATCGGCGGCGGAGGCCGACTCCGGATCGACGCCGACCGCCAGCACCACCTCGCCCGGCCCGGTCCCCGGCTCCCGCGCGTCCAGCACCGTCACCCCGGTGACCTCGGCGCCCATCCCTCCGGGGACGAAGCCCGGCTCCAGGACCCCGGCTCCCACCACGGAGAGCAGGTCCTCCAGTGTGACCCGCGGCGGCGCGGCGTACGGCTGTCCGTGCGATCCGTCGGTTCTCATCCGTCTCCCCCCAGGGGCGCCGTCGAGCCGGCGACGAGGCGCCCTCTCCGGCCGCTCAGCGTAGAAGAGCGGCCGGAGCCGGGCCGCGCCTTCGGGGAAATCCGACCGGATCGCCTCCCGCTCCGCCGGGCGGTCCCCGCGGATTCGCATCCGGTCGCCTGTCGCGGCCGCCGACCGCCGACCGCCCCGCCTCGTCGCGCATATGCCACAGGCAGTTACATCATTTTCCGGCGTTTCTCCTCCCTCCGGGAAGGAATCCGGAGCACCGGATCCGGTTGTGTTCGGCGGCGCACCCGGGGGCAGACGATGCAGTGGAGTTGGGAAAGCAGCTCCGAAGCGAGGAGGACCGATGCACAGGGAAGGCCGCCCACCGGAGCGCTTGACCAGCCGCCCGCCACAGTCCGGGGACCGGGCGCGGGAGATGACACGCGGCTTCCTCCGGGTGGCCGAGCCGGACGCCTCGAAGGCCGATGTGGACGCCGTGCTGCTGGGGGTCTCGGAGCTGGTGTCCAACGCGGTCCGTCACGCCGGCGGGGTGACCGGCTTCCGCCTGGCCCCCGGGGACGGCGGCGTGCTGGTGGAGGTCTCGGACGCCAGTGTCCGGCGGCCCAGGACGGTCCAGATAAACCCCTCCGTCCCCGGCGGCTTCGGCTGGCTGCTGGTGCGCGAACTGGCCACCGACGTCACCGTCGCCCTCCGCCCGGGCGAGGGCAAGACGATCCGGGCGTCCTTCCCGCTCCGGACCGCCGCCTGAGGCACGGCCCGGCACCGGCCCGGCCGTCCGCGTCCGGGCCTCAGACGGACATGACCCGCACGTCGTACTGCGGGATCCACTTGTCGCGGGTCACCAGGGTCATCCCCTCGGTCTGCGCCTGGGCGACCAGCATCCGGTCGAAGGGGTCTCTGTGGTGCTCCGGAAGCCGGCCTGCCCGCACTCCGTGCCCGGCGGTGACGGGCAGGCCGGTGAACTGGCTGTCACGCACACGCTCGGCCAGGTCCGCCGGCCCTTCGAGCTTGCCGAGGGACTGCTTGATGGAGATCTCCCAGGGTGTCACCGCGCTCACGTACACGGCGGGTTCCGTGTCGAGCAGGTCCTTGACCTCACCGGAGAGCTCGGGGGAGTCGTCCAGCCACCACAGGACCACGTGGGTGTCGAGCAGGAGTCGCATCAGCGCATCCCGAAGGCGTCGGCGATGTCATCGGGCAGTTCGTCGAAGTCGTCCGGGATGTGGACGAGCCCCTTGAGCGAACCACGGCCGGTCCGCCTCACCTTGGGCCGCAGGGGCACCACCTTGGCCACCGGCTCCCCCGCCTTGCTGATCACCACCTCCTGACCGGTGGCGACCTGCTCGAGGATCCGGGAGAGTTGTGTCTTGGCTTCGTGCACGTTGTACTGCCGAGCTGCTTCCACGGCTGCCCCACATTCCGGTCACCAGGTGGACTAAGCGGTGGACCAAGTATAGCCCGGCCGTCCGCGTCCGCCCCCGGGAACGGCGGAGGGGAAGCCGCGGAACGGAACGCTCCCTCGGTACGTCTCTGTCCGCCGAGGCGCACGTCCAGGCCCCGGGGGGCCGTCTCCCGAGCCGGGCGGGACGGAGTGACGGGCACGACGGCAGGCGCCGCCCGCGCGGTCTCCCGCGTGGACGGCGCCTCGCCCGGAGCGTCCGGGCCGTGTCAGGCCCCGGTGACCTCGACGGCCGCCAGGTTCTTCTTGCCGCGCCGCAGCACCAGCCAGCGTCCGTGGATCAGCTGGTCGGCCGTGGCGACCGCGTCCTCGGCGGTCACCTTCACGTTGTTCACGTAGGCGCCGCCCTCCTTCACCGTGCGGCGGGCGGCCGACTTGCTCGCCACCAGGCCGACCCGCGCGAACAGGTCGGTGATCTGCCCGGGTTCGCTCACCTTGGCGCCGGGGAGCTCGGAGACCGCGGCGGCCAGCGTCGCCTCGTCCAGCCCGGCGAGGTCGCCCTGTCCGAACAGCGCCTTCGAGGCGGCGATCACGGCCGCGCACTGGTCGGCGCCGTGCACCAGCGTGGTCAGCTCCTCGGCGAGCGCGCGCTGCGCGGCACGGGCCTGCGGCCTCTCCTCGGTCAGCTTCTCCAGCTCCTCCAGCTCCTCTCGGGAGCGGAAGGAGAGGATGCGCATGTACCGCGAGATGTCCCGGTCGTCGGTGTTCAGCCAGAACTGGTAGAACGCGTACGGCGTGGTCATCTCCGGGTCGAGCCAGAGCGTGCCGGTCTCCGTCTTGCCGAACTTGGTGCCGTCCGCCTTCGTCATCAGCGGCGTCGCCAGCGCGTGCACCTCGGCGTGCGGCTCCAGGCGGTGGATCAGGTCCAGGCCGGCCGTGAGGTTGCCCCACTGGTCGCTGCCGCCGGTCTGGAGGGTGCAGCCGTGGCGGCGGTACAGCTCCAGGAAGTCCATGGCCTGAAGGAGCTGGTAGCTGAACTCCGTGTAGCTGATGCCCTGGTCGGAGGCGAGGCGCTGGGCGACCGACTCCTTGGTGAGCATCTTGTTCACCCGGAAGTGCTTGCCGATGTCCCGCAGGAACCCGATCACGGACAGGCCCGAGGTCCAGTCCATGTTGTTGACCATGACCGCCGCGTTGTCACCCTCGAAGGAGAGGTACGGCTCGATCTGCGCGCGCAGCCGGGTCACCCACCCGGCGATGGTCTCCGCGTCGTTCAGGGTGCGCTCGGCGGTCGGCCGGGGGTCGCCGATGTGCCCGGTCGCGCCGCCCACCAGGGCCAGCGGCCGGTGCCCGGCCTGCTGGAGCCGGCGGACGGTGAGCACCTGCACCAGGTGCCCCACGTGCAGGCTGGCCGCGGTCGGGTCGAAGCCGCAATAGAACGTGACGGGGCCGTTCGCCAGGGCCTTGCGCAATGCGTCCTCGTCGGTGGACTGGGCGATGAGCCCGCGCCACCTGAACTCGTCGACGATGGCCGTCACGGTCCCGTGTCTCCTTGAGGTTGTGTTCCGGTCCGGCGGCCAGTGTAGTGCTCCGGTCCCTCCCCCGTTTTCCCGCTGACCGCGCGGTCCGCCTCGTTCCCGTCCGAGGGCCGGTCCGCGTCGGCGGTCACGGCGGTCACGACGGTCACAGCGGTCACGTCCGCCCCGCCGTCCATGACGACCAGCGGTTCGGCGGCGTCCACGCGCATCGCCGGGCCGTCGTCCAGCCCCAGCACCATGACGAGCCCGCCCAGCGGCGACCGCTCCCCCCTGACGCTGCGGATCGTCTTCCACACACCCCAGAGCCTGACCCGCTGGCCGGGCTGGGCCGTCACCGCCGCGATCTCCCTCTCGACGGGCACGGCCACCAGATCCGGGGCCTTCAGTTCGGCCCACACCGTCTTCCCGATCCCGCACGCGCGCCTGCGCACCCCCCAGCGGTGGGCCAGCGCCTCCACGAGCAGCAGGCCGCGCCCGCCTGTGTCGTCCTCGCCGGGGTCGCGCACCTTGGGCCATCCGTCCCCCGCGTCGCTCACCTCCAGCCGCAGCAGGCCGTCCGCCCGCGAGTGCGCGATCTTCACCCCCACCTGCCGGTCGTTCGGCACCCGTACGCGCACCGCGTTGGTGACCAGTTCCGACAGCACCAGCTCCGCCGTCTCCAGCACGTCCTGCCCGACCCGCCACTCACCGAGCACCGCCCCCAGCAGTGCCCTCGCTCTGGGCACGCTGCCGCGACGGCGAGAAAGCCGGAAGGAGACGTGATGCGGTGCGGCCATGGCAGCTCCCAGGGAATCGACGCTCGGCCGGAGTCCCCTGCGGAAGCGGCCAGTTGGCCGTGGGACTCCGGTGTCCATGACCAGCAGAATGAGAGCGGATCGAGCGCACTTGCAACGTTTCCAGCAAAGATGATGGCGATGTTCCCTCTTTCGGATTAATACCATTCCGTGAAGCCTGCTGCTCTGCTAAACGTGTCGGCATGCTTGCGAAGAGCAACACCCCGAACCCGTCCACCGTTCTCGGCCGCCAACTCGGAGACGAGTTGCGGCGGCTGCGGGAAGCGGCAGGACTGACGACCGTCCAGGCCGCCGAGGCCCTCGACTGCACCAAGGGCAAGATCAGCCGAATCGAGAACGGCCGGGTGGCGGTCCGGCTCCCGGACCTGACCGCCATGCTGCATGCCTACGGGGTATCGGACCCCGACCTTCGCGAGCGACTGGCCGCGCTGGCACGCAAGGCCAACCGCCGCCGCAGGCAGGGGTGGTGGAACCAGTACAGCTCCGTTCTCGCGGACACCTACCGCGACTACATCGCGATGGAGACCATGGCGGACTCCATCCGCACCTTCCAGGCGCAACTCGTTCCGGGACTGCTCCAGACACCCGAGTACATCCGGGCCGTGACGGTGGCCTCGCAGCAGTGGCAGAAGGCGGACGAGATCGAGAAGTTCGTGCAGGTGCGCCTCGCACGCCAGGAGAGGCTGACCGGCGAGTCCCCGCTTCGTCTCTGGTCCGTCATCTCGGAGGCCGTGCTTCTCCAGCAGGTCGGAGGGCCGGACGTCATGAAGGCTCAGCTACAGCACCTCCTGGACGCCTCCGAGCATCCCAACGTGACTGTCCAAGTGCTGCCGTTCTCCCGCGGAGCCCATGCGAGTATGTTCGGCCCGTACGTAGTGCTGGGTTTCCCCGAAGAGGGGGCGCTTGACGTGGTGCTGGCGGACAACCCGACCGGCTCCATGTGGCTTGAGCGTGAGGCGGAGGTCGCCCGATACCGGGATCTGTTCGACGCCGCACGCACATCGGCGCTCTCTCCGGTGGAGTCCCGTGCCGTCATCCACCGCAGGGCCAAGGAGCACAGAGCATGAAGAGCACACGCCACAGCACCCCGGACCTGTCGGTCGCGACGTGGCGCAGCAGTACACACAGCGGCGGCAACAACGAGTGCGTTGAGGTGGCGGACGACGTACCCGGCATAGTCCCCGTCCGCGACAGCAAGCGCCCCGCCGGCCCCGTCCTCGGCGTCAGCCCGGACGCCTGGGCCGCCTTCCTCGACCACCTGCGCTGACCCGCGCCCCGCCGGTCCTCCCTGGCGACATCCCCGCCCGGGAGGACCGGCACACCGGCCGCTGTCAGTGGCCGCTGCGATGATCGCCGCACATCGCGACACGAGGAGATCACCGTGGGAACCTGGGACATCGGCCCCTTCGAGAACGATGCGGCAGCGGATTTCGCCGGCGCTCTGGACAGGACGGCCCCGGACGGACGCGAGGGTCTCGTCCGCGCGACGCTCGGCCGCGTCGCGCGGACCCGCGACTACCTCGACGGCTCCGAGGGCGCGGAGGCCGTCGCGGCCGCCGCTCTCGTCGCGGCGCGGTGCCCGGGCGGTGAGCCGGTCGGCATGGCCTACGGGCCCAAAGAGGCCCTTCCCGCCTTCGCCGACGACCTCCGTCCGCTCGCCGTCGAAGCGCTCGACCGGGTGGTCGCCGGGGAGTCCGAGCTGGCCGAGCTCTGGGACGAGACGAGCCACGGTCCGGGGTGGCGGCAGGGCATCGGCCGCCTCCGCGCCGTCCTCGCGCCCGAAGCCGGTGCCCGGAAGGAAGCACCTCTCGACGCCTGACCGGTGACCCGGTGCCGGGGATCACGGAACCCGGACCGGAAGCGGGGGCGCCGCCGTGTGCTTCGTCACGACGGGTCCCGCGTCCGTCCGCCGCCTGACAGACTTGCCGTGACCATCCCGGGCGGCGACGGACAGGAAACCGGTGAGAGCCCGGTACGGTCCCGCCACTGTGACCGGCGCCCCGCGGGGCGCCGGGAGTCAGACACTGACGCGCCGCCTTCCGCTTCGGCCAGGGGACGAGGACATCCCCGGAGAGGCAAGGCCATGGCCGTATACCGTGCCGTCCACCGGCGGCCCGTCGTGGGCGGGCCGTCATGAGCGGGCCGTGGAAGCCCGCGCCGTACGGGCCCCGCTGGCACGTCGAGGTGGGCGGGCCGCCCGCCGCCGAGGCCGGGCGGTGGCTGGCCGCGTCCGCGCTCTCCGACCCGCGGAGCGCGGAACTCGGCGATCTGATCGGTTGCGAGTACCGAGGCAGCGGCCACCGCACCGAGCACGCCGCCGCGCTGACGGTGATGGCGGTCTACGCGGGCCGGGTCACGGCCGCGGCCGTGCTGCACTGGGCCCTGACCGGCCAGGTGCCGGACATGACGGCGGGTAACGTCCTCCTGCGGCCGTCGGGCCACGGCATCGCGGGCGTACGGGTGCGCGAGGCGCGGCTGTGCGCGGCCCGCCCCGGGGAGGACTCGGCGGCGCTGCTGCGCCGCACCGTGCTGCAGGAGCACCTGCTGCCCGTCGCCGACGCCCTGCACCGGCGCACCCGGGCCGGGCTGCGGCAGTTGCGCGGCGGTGTGGCCCACGGCTGCGCCACCGCCCTGTGCGCCTTCGACGGCGGCCCCGGCCCCGGTGTGCTCCGGGAGCGGTGGGAGCTGTTCGCGGCCGGGGCCCCCGGCGGACTGGCCGGGCTGGGCGAGGTGGTGGAGGTACGCCGGGCCCGGGACGGGCGGGAGCGGCTGGTGTACCTGCGCCGCACCTGCTGCCTCTACCACACCTCCGCCGAGGCGGTGCGCTGCGCGAGCTGCTGCCTGACCGGCCGCGAGGAACGGCTGCGCGCGTACGCCGAGCGCGGCTGACCCCACCCGGCAGGGCAGGACGCGGGGGCTGGGATCAGCCCGGACGCCTGGACCGCCTTCCTCGACCACCTGCGCTGACCCGGGGCCCTTGCGGGGGCGGATACCGCCCGCCCCCCAGGGGCCGGCTCAGGTGAGCCGGCGGAGCAGGGTGACGAACTGGCGCAGCTCCTCGTTCTTCCCCGGCGGCAGCGGTTCGGGGTCGAAGTGGGCGATCTTGTTGCGGATGCCCCGCACCCGGTCGAGTTGACGCACGAACTCGACACGGTCCACCGCCTCGGACCAGTCGAGCGCCGCCCAGTTGCGGTCGGCGGCGGCACACGCCGCCTCCATGCGGTGCCCCTGCCTGTTGCGCTGGTCGCCGTCGAGGAGCTTGACGTAGTCGCCGAACATCAGGTCCGTGAGCCGACCGGTCTTCTCCCACCTCTGGACGGCCTTGACGGCCTCGGCGGGGATCTTCGGGCCCAGACACCTGCGCAGCCGGTGCTCGATCTCGCCGACGAGGAAGAACGGGCGCGCGGTGTCGTCGAAGCGCTCGGTGATGTCGGCCGCCGTGACGATGCCGGTGACCGTCCCGTCGTTCTCCCGGACCAGCACGTAGCCGTGCTCCCTGATGACGGGCAGCAGGGAGAAGAACTCGTGGTATGCCTGGGCGACGGGCGGGTCGGGTTCGACCGCGTTGGTCAGTTCCGGGTCCTTCCCCGTCGCGTGGAGCATGGCGACCGAGCGCCAGGTGACGACGCCTTTCAGCGCGGAGTCGCCGTCCAGGACGGGTACCTGGGAGTAGTTCTTGGTCTGCATCAGATACGTCGCCCGGGTCAGCGGGGTGCCGGACGCGACGCACTCGACGCCGCGCCGGGCGGCCGGGATGTCGCCGATGGTGAAGGGCTGCTGGGGCAGCGCGCCCCAGGGCAGCCCCTCGTCATCCTCCCCGGCGGCGTTGTCGGGCGCCGTTCCCGAGACGGAGTCCAGGAACACCACCTGGAACTCATCCCGCAGCCGGCAGGAGGCGAAGTCCGGGTCCGTCGCCAGGCCGGCGTCCTTGAGCGCCTGGGTGACGTGCAGGACGGTCTGGTCGTCGCGCCTGCGCACGCCGAAGACCTCCAGCAGGCCGGGGACCGTGAGCGTCCGGCCGCCGAGGGCTCGCAGTTCATCGTCCGAGGGGTCGCGGGGCACCTCGCTCACCGGCCCTGCGTCTCACGGAAGACGGTCTGCTTGCCCATGGCCGATTTCACCAGCTCCAGGAGCTGCTTGGCGCGGCTGTCGTAGAAGCGCTCGAAGTCGCCCTCGTGGAGGGCGGCGGGGTCGATGAGATGGGTGGCGAGCACGTCGTCGAACCACTCCGGACGCATGCCCGACTCCTGGACCAGCGTCTTCAGGTACGCGGGCGGGGCGCCCACCATGCTGCGGCCGGCCCGCAGGGACAGCGGGGTCTTGTTGACGATGGAGTTGGCGCGGCGGGCGTACTCGGCGGGGGCGTTCTTCACGACCCAGTTCCAGGGGAAGATCTGCCGCACGTCCACGTTCTGCTCCACCAGGCGGGCCGGGGTCAGCGGGGCCTCGGTGAAGTGCCAGTCCACCGCGCCCTGCTTGACCAGCAGGGTGTAGACGCCCTTGTAGGCGGCGCTGTTGCGCGTCGCCAGGCTGTTCAGACGGTCGTCGAGGAAGGCCGCCTCGGACACCGTGTCGGGGGCGGGGGCGCAGGCGTCGCGGAGCCAGGCGATGAGCTGCTCCACGTCGCGCGGGAAGCGGCTCTCGGTGGAGCCGCCGTACATCTCGCCGAGCACCCCGCACCAGTACCACTGGTCGATGCGCTCCTCGGCGCCGGGCGCGTCCGTCTCGCCGCCGACGATGGCCCGAACGGCGGCCAGCGGAACGAGCTGGGTGCGGTAGGGCAGGTCGGTGGTGCGGACGATGGCCTGCCGCTCCAGGAAGGCGCCCACCCAGTGGAAGGCGTCTGCCAGGCGGGGCGCCAGGCGGTCGAAGTCGGCCAGCGGCAGGTCCAGCAGGTCGCGGCGCTTGCAGGACACCGCGGCGCGCGGCTCCTCCCGCTTGCGCTCCCAGGTGCGCACCAGGGCGACGGCCTGGAGGAAGTCGCTGCTGCTCAGGCCGTCCTCGACACCGGCCTCCGGGCGGCCGAAGACCGGGTGGGCGACGGTCAGCTTCCGCTTGATCGCGGACCACACGTCCGGCAGACGGTAGTAGTCGCCGTGCCGGGCGCTGTAGCCCTGGTCGCCGGCGTAGGTGGCGGTGAGGAGTTCGAAGACGTTGAGGGGGACGCCACCGGTGTTGACGCGCTCGAAGACGGCGCAGACGGCGTCCATGGTGGTGGAGGCCGCGAGTTTGATCATCGGGACCTGGAAGGACTTCACGTTGTTGAGGACGTTCTCCTCGAACTGAGACCAGAGGTCCCAGTTCTCGTCGGCGATCCCCACGAAGATCCTCTTCCAGGCGTTCACCTTCTGGGTGTCGAACACCAGGTGGATCGGGAAGTAACCGGCCGCGCACTCCCGTTCCGGCGTGGTCAGGTCGATCGTCTCCCGGCGGGGGAAGCCCGTCTTCAGCACTCGGTCGTCCGGGACGGAGACCACCGCCTCGTCGCGCTCGGAGGGCGCGCCGACCGCCCTGGCGATGTCCACGTAGTACCAGCGCCTGAGGGGCTTGCCGCGGGTGTCGACCGTCTCGACCGGGCTGTCCCGGTGCAGCGCCTGGAAGAGCGAGGTCATGCGCTGCTGACCGTCCAGCAGCAGCAGGTCGGGCACCCTGTCGCCCTCCCCTTCGGCCCCCTTGATCGTCCGGGGTTTGAAGGGGGATCTGCCCCCGGTCTCCAGGGCCATCACCACGCCGAGGGGGTAGTCGAGCGTCACGGTGGCGATGAGCGCCCGGATGCGCTCGTCGTCCCACTTCCACTCGCGTTGGAAGTCGGGGAGCTGGAGGACCCCGGAGGCGACATCCCTCAGGACGTCCTTGAGTTTCGGACTGTCGAGCGCCACGCCGTCTCTCCCCCACTTTCGGCCGGATCCTCAGGGGGTGATTCCAGCAAGCTGCTCGACGGAGCGTCAAAATTCCTTTTCGCTTCCGGCCGCACCACCGTGGTGATCCGGCCAGGGCGCGGGCTCGGCGCACGAGGGGCGGCCTGCGGGAACGGGGCGCTCCGGGCCGGAAAGCCGGTGCTCAGGAGGTTGCGGGAGAAACGCCGGGTTCGCCGGGACGCCGGTTTTCCGGCGCCGGGCGGGGCCGGACATCCGGCGTGTTTTCGCCGCCCCGGCCACCGGGGGGGCGGGGCAGGGGTGGGGGGCCGGCGGGATGCGGGGATCAGCCCACCGGGGTCTTGGCGTGCACCTCTTCCAGGAGCTCCGTCCTCAGGTCGAGCACGAAGCCGCGCACGGAGTCCTTGTGGGGCACGAATGGGCTGGCGTGCGCCCGTGCCATGGAGGCCCGGACGCTGTCCGCGGCATCGGTGAAGCTGCCGGGCCGCCAGTCGGGCCTGGCGCCGGTGTCCCGCTCCACCGCGCCGAGGAACTCCTCGTCGGTGAAGGTGGCCATGACGCAGTCGGTGTGGTGGACCAGGAGGATCTCCCGGGTGTGCGGGAGGCGCTGGCTGACGGCCAGGGAGCGGATGACGTCCTGGGGGACGATGCCGCCGGCGTTGCGGAAGACGTGCGAGTCCCCCGGGGACAGGCCGAGGAGCGCGTACACGTACAGGCGCGCGTCCATGCAGGTGACGACGGCCGTACGGCGGGCGGGGGCATGGGCGGCGGCTCGCCGGGGGACGCCGCGCGGGCGGAGTTGTGGGCGAGGTGGGCGTCGGTCGCGCTCTGCTGTGTGGTCAAGGTGGTCACTGTTTCGCGGGAGGGGGTGGCGGGGCGCTCGCCGGGGCGTCGCCGCGCAGCGCGGCGTTCTCGCTCTCGAGGCGCTCCACTCGCCGCCACAGCGGTTCCACAGCTCGCTCGACCTCCTCGGCGGTGTAGCGCCGGGTGATGTGCTGGGGACAGTTCCAGTCGTACGCCTCCACCTCGACGGTGATCAGGCGCTCGGCCGGGCTGCGGACGCCCGCCGGGTACAGACGGGCCATGAGGTCGTCCGCCTCCGGCGGGTCCACGGCGCGGGCCCGGCCGTAGATCTTCAGCCGGGTCTGCGCCAGGTAGTCCATGAGCAGCAGGGAGACCCGGTCGTCGTGGTCGAGGTTGCCGACGGTGATGTACTGGCGGTTGCCCCGGAAGTCGACGAAGGCGAGGGTGCCGGGGTCGAGGGCGTGGAGGAACCCCGGCGGGCCGCCCCGGTGCTGGACGTAGGGCCAGCCGGTCTCGCCGATGCTGGCCAGGTAGAAGCTGTCGCGCTCGGCGATGAAGGCGATCTCGCCGGGACCGAGCGGGTCCGCCTCCTCCGGGCCCTGCTCCATGCGGGCGTAGGCCCTGCGGCTGCTGTGCGCCTCCTGGTGGCGGCGGACGTTCGGGGTGAAGGCGACCTGGGCGTAGCGGCTGGGCATCGCGGTCCTCGGAGCGGGGCTGGTGGTGAGGGGCGGCGGGCGCCGCCCCTC
>NZ_JAJFAU010000116.1 GCF_022614595.1 Streptomyces sp. CNQ085 | reverse complement strand
GGCGACGGCGGCCCGCTGGCCGCCGTCGCGGCGGGGTACACGGTGTGCGCGCTGTCCTCGGGCGGCCTGCAGTACGCCTTCGTCCGCGCCGCCGCCCGGGTCAACCAGACCGTGCTGCTGGAGCTGCGCGGCCGGATCTACCGGCACGCCCAGGTGCTCAGCGTGGACTTCCACGACCGCTACACCTCCGGACGGCTGATCTCCCGTGCCACCACCGACGTCGAGGCGCTGCGCGAGCTGCTCGACGAGGGTCTGCAGGAGCTGCTGGGCGTGATTCTGTCGGTGGTCTACATCTGCTCGGTGCTGCTCTGGCTCGACCCGGGCCTGGGCGGTGCGGCGCTGCTCTCCTTCGTTCCGCTCCTGCTGCTCGTGCGGAACTTCCGGCGCCGCTCGATGCGGGTCTACCGCAGGAAGTCCACGGCCACCGCGGCGATGATCGTGAAGTTCGTGGAGACGATGAACGGCATCCGCCCGGTGCAGGCGTTCCGTCGCGAGCGGGCGGGCGAGACGGAGTTCGACCGTCTCAACGACCGGCATCTGCGGCTCAACGGGGACGCCATCCTGGAGATGGCCCGCTATGTGGTCTCCTCCCGGCTGGTGGCCAACACCGCGCTGGCCGCCATCGTTGTGTGGGGCGCCCACCGGGTGGCGTCCGGCTCGCTGGAGCTGGGTGTGCTGGCGGCGGCGGCGATGTACCTGCGGCGGCTGTACGACCCGATCGACCGGCTGGGGATGTTCCTCAACTCCTACCAGGGCGCGGCGGCCTCACTGGAGAAGATCGCCGGGCTGCTCGCCCAGGCACCCGGCGTCCCCGAGCCGGAGCGCCCCCGGCGGCTGCCGTCGCCGGCCGGCGGGCGGCCGGGCCGCACCGTGGTCTTCGAGGGGGTGCGTTTCGCCTATCGCACGGGCGGGGAGGTGCTGCCCCGCTTCGATCTGGAGATCCCGGCCGGGCAGACGGTCGCGGTGGTCGGCTCCACCGGCGCGGGCAAGTCCACGCTCGCCAAGCTGCTGGCGCGCTTCTACGACCCCACGGCGGGCCGGGTGCTGCTGGACGGCGCCGACCTGCGGGAGCTGGCCACCCCCGAGCTGCGGCGCGGGGTCGTGATGGTGACCCAGGAGGCGTTCCTGTTCTCCGGGACGGTCGCCGACAACATCGCGATCGGCCGTCCGGAGGCGAGCCGGGCGGAGATCGAGCAGGCGGCGCGGGCGATCGGCGCCCACGACTTCATCGCGGCCCTCCCCGAGGGGTACGACACCGATGTGCGCAAGCGCGGCGGCCGGATCTCCGCCGGGCAGCGCCAGCTGGTCGCCTTCGCCCGGGCGCTGCTGGCCGATCCGGCCGTGATCATCCTGGACGAGGCCACCTCCTCCCTGGACATCCCCGGTGAGCGCGCGGTCCAGCGGGCCATGGACACGGTGCTGCGCGGGCGCACCGCCGTGGTGATCGCCCACCGGCTTTCGACGGTGGAGATCGCCGACCGGGTACTGGTCATGGAGGCGGGGCGCATCGTCGAGGACGGCTCGCCGGCGGACCTCGTCGCGGGCGACGGCCGCTTCGCCGGGCTCCACCGCGCCTGGCGCGACAGCCTGGCCTGACGGGCGGCCCGGCCGGCGGAGCCGCACCCGCCGGCCGGGATCACCGCACCCGGCCCCCCGATCCTGGCGGACACCGGTGACGGCCCGGTTTCCCCGCCGTTTCCACCGCATCCGGTCATCGGACAGCGTTTTCCGACAGCTGACGGCTTCCGGCCGTTTCCCTTTCCTTGACGCGCTCCTGTCGTCGATCTCGTTGCGGTGCCGCTCCCTCCACGCTGTGCGCAGCCGTCTCCCCCACGGGGACACCCCCACATCCTCAGGCGCACCACCTTTCGTCTTCGCACCTCCTCCGAGCGAGGAGTACAGCGTGACAGGCAGACCCACCCCCGCGGCCCACGCCTGGGCCGCGGTCGTCGTCGGCTCCCGGCCCGACGACGACGGCGGCGGAGAGGAACCGCCCGGCGGCGACGTCCTCGAGAACACGGACGGGGCAGGGGAGCCGCGCCGGCGGCGCGGCTCCCCTGCCCCGTCCCCGGCGCGCCCGCCGCATCAGCGCATCAGCAATCCGGCGGCCTCCCGGGCTCCGAGGTCGTCCGGGGGCAGGGTCACCAGGCCCATCTCGGCCGGACCCGCCAGCAGCGGATGGGAGGGCAGGACGCGGACGGTGTAGCCGAACGGCCCGGTGCGGTCCAGCGCCAGCGGCCCCTCGTACAGCCTGCTCCCGTCTTCCTCCGGCCCGCCGGAGGGCTTGAGCGGTACGCACACCGCCTCCTCGCCCGTGATGGAGTCCGACTCGTCCACCCGTCCGGCGACCGCCTGCACCTCCACGTCGTCCGGCTCCAGGCCGCCGAGCGCCACCAGCACCCGCAGCGACAGCGAGGCGCCCAGCTCCACGGACTCGCAGACCGACTCCACATGGTCGATCGCCACCCGCGGCCAGTTCGCGCGCACCCGCGCCTTCCACGCCGCCAGCCGCCCGGCGGCGGCGGCGTCCAGCGCACGGTGGGCACGGGCGGCGGGGGTGTACAGCCGCTCGGTGTACTCGCGCACCATCCGGTCGGCGAGCACCTTCGGTACGAGCCTCTCCCGGGTCTGGCGGACCATCTCGATCCACCGTTCGGGCAGTCCGTCGCCGGCCGGTCCGCGGTCGTAGAAGCACGGCGCCACATGCTCGCGGAGCAGTTCGTAGAGGGCCGCGGCCTCCATGTCGTCGCGCCGCTCGCGGTCCTGCGCGCTCTCGTGCGCCGCGCCGGGCCCGCCGCCGTCGGCGGTCGGGATGGCCCAGCCGAAGTCCGGCTCGTACCACTCCTCCCACCAGCCGTCCCGCACCGAGAGGTTGAGGCAGCCGTTGAGCGCCGCCTTCATCCCCGAGGTCCCGCACGCCTCCAGCGGGCGCAGCGGGTTGTTCAGCCAGACGTCGCATCCGGTGTAGAGCCCCTGCGCCATGGCCATGCCGTAGTCGGGCAGGAAGACGATGCGGTGGCGCACCCGCGGGTCGTCGGCGAACCGCACCAGCTCCTGGATCAGCCGCTTGCCGCCGTCGTCGGCCGGGTGCGCCTTGCCCGCGACCACGAGCTGGACGGGCCGGGTGGGGTGCAGCAGCAGCTCGATGAGCCGCCCGCGGTCGCGCAGCATCAGGGTCAGGCGCTTGTAGGACGGAACGCGGCGGGCGAAACCGATGGTGAGCACGTCCGGATCCAGGACGCCGTCGATCCAGCCGAGTTCGGCGTCCGAGGTGCCGCGCTGCCGCCAGGACGCGCGCAGCCGCCGCCGCACCTCGTGCACGAGCCGCTCACGCAGGGTGCGGCGGGTCTCCCACAGTCCGGCGCCGCCGGCGTCGGCGGGCAGCGTCCGCATCTCGTCGGCGGTCCAGGTGGGGGCGTGGACTCCGTTGGTGACGGAGGTGATGGGCACCTCGGCGGCGTCGAAGCCCGGCCATAGTCCGGCGAACATCTCCCGGCTGACCGAGCCGTGCAGCGTGGAGACGCCGTTGGCCCGCCGGGCGAGCCGGAGCCCCATCACGGCCATGTTGAACAGTCCCGGGTCGCCGCCGGGGTAGGTCTCGGTGCCCAGCCGAAGCACCTGCTCCACGTCCACGCCGGGCAGCTCGCCGTCGTCGCCGAGATGGCGGGCGACCAGGTCGCGGTCGAAGCGGTCGATGCCGGCGGGAACGGGGGTGTGGGTGGTGAACACCGTCCCGGCGCGCACGACCTCCAGAGCGGTGTCGAAGGGGACGTCCTCCCCACTCATCTCCCGGATGCGCTCCAGTCCGAGGAAGCCCGCGTGCCCCTCGTTGGTGTGGAACACCTCGGGGGCGGGATGGCCGGTGACGCGGCAGTACGCGCGCACCGCCCGCACCCCGCCGATGCCCAGCAGCATCTCCTGGAGCAGCCGGTGCTCGCTGCCGCCGCCGTAGAGCCGGTCGGTGACGTCGCGTTCGCGCGGGGCGTTCTCCTCCACGTCGGAGTCGAGCAGCAGCAGGGGGACGCGGCCGACGCCGGCCCGCCAGACGTGGGCGCGCAGGGTGCGTGCGCCGGGCAGCCGCAGGTCCACGCGGACCGGGGCGCCGCCCGGCTCGCGCAGCGGTTCGAGCGGCAGTTCGTTGGGTTCCAGGACGGGGTAGTGCTCCTGCTGCCAGCCGTCGCGCGACAGGCTCTGGCGGAAGTAGCCGTGGCGGTACAGCAGTCCCACCCCGATCAACGGGACGCCGAGGTCGCTGGCGGACTTGAGGTGGTCCCCGGCGAGGATGCCGAGCCCGCCGGAGTACTGGGGCAGGGCCGCCGTGATGCCGAACTCGGGGGAGAAGTAGGCGATGGCGGCGGGCAGTTCGCCCTCCGCGCGCTGGTACCAGCGCGGCTCGGTCAGATACTCGCGCAGATCGCCCGCGGCGGCGGACAGCCGCTCCAGGAAGTCGCGGTCATGGGCCAGCTCCTCCAGCCGCCGGGCGGACACGGTACCCAGTGTCCGCACCGGGTCGCCGCCGGAGGCCTGCCAGCCGTCGGGGTCGGCCCGGCGGAAGAGTTCTCTGGTCTCGGGGTGCCAGGACCAGCGCAGGTTGTGCGCCAGGTCGCTGAGCGGTCGTAGGGGTTCCGGAAGGACGGGACGTACAGAGAATCGACGAATGGCCTTCACACCTCGACGGTAGCCGGATCCCGGCCGTTTTCGCCCCGTAACCCGTCATCACGTCACCAAAGGCTCCATGGGCGCATATGCGCGCACTCGTCGTGCGCCCGCGCATCGCGCCCGTGTCCGCCTCCCCCGGCCCTCCGCCGGGCGCCGGCGCGGAAAGAGGAGGATTTTCCCGGCTCATGGCGGGAACGGTCAGGTTGGGCACGTTTGCTTACCAGTAGTTCACATTGAGGCGGATGCCCGCCCCGTCCGGACGGGCATTCTCTCCTCCTACCGCCCTTCCCGGGGTCTCCCGGAACAACCGTCACGCCAGCCGAGTGAAAGCGGACAGGAGCGGCCATGCCCCCGGCCCGTCAACGGTCTGTGGAACAGATAGAAAGAACAGAACCATCCGTAACGCCACCAGGTGGTCCAATGATCGGTCGCATTCCCGTGCTGGACGTCCACCCGCTCGTCGACTGCGGGCGCCGCCCGGCGAAGGCCGTGGCCGGTGAGACCTTCCACGTCTCGGCCACCGTCTTCCGTGAAGGCCACGACGCGGTCGGCGCGAACGTCGTCCTGCGCGACCCGAACGGAAGCCCGGGCCCGTGGACCCCGATGCGGGAACTGGCGCCGGGCACCGACCGCTGGGGCGCCGATGTCACCCCCGGTTCGGAGGGCCGGTGGTCCTACACCGTCGAGGCGTGGGGCGATCCGGTCGGCACCTGGCGGCACAACGCGAAGATCAAGGTACCGGCGGGGATCGACGCCGAGCTGACCCTCACCGAGGGCGCGCTGCTGCACGAGCGGGCCGCCGCGGGAGTACCCGGGGACGACGGCCGCGCGGCCGTCCTGGAAGCGGCCGAGGGCCTGCGCGACGCCTCCCGCCTGGTCGCCGCGCGGCTGGCCGCGGCGCTGGCGCCCGAGGTGGTGGCCGCGCTGGACCGCCACCCGCTGCGCGAGCCGGTCACCGCCACCCGCCCCCTGCCGCTGCTGGTGGAGCGCAGGAGGGCGTTGTTCGGCTCCTGGTACGAGTTCTTCCCGCGCTCGGAGGGCGCGGTGGTGGAGGAGGGCGAGCCGCCCGTCCCCGGCACCCTGCGCGCGGCCGCCGAGCGGCTGCCCGCGATCGCGGACATGGGCTTCGACGTGGTCTACCTGCCGCCGGTCCACCCCATCGGCGAATCGTTCCGCAAGGGTCCCAACAACTCCCTCACCGCCGGGCCCCACGACGTCGGCAGCCCCTGGGCCATCGGCTCGTCCGCCGGCGGGCACGACGCGATCCACCCGGACCTGGGCACCTTCGAGGACTTCGACCGCTTCGTGGCGCGCGCCCGCGAACTGCGCATGGAGGTGGCCCTGGACTTCGCCCTGCAGTGCTCGCCGGACCATCCGTGGGTCAAGGAGCACCCGGAGTGGTTCCACCACCGCCCCGACGGGACGATCGCCCACGCCGAGAACCCGCCGAAGAAGTACCAGGACATCTACCCCATCGCGTTCGACGCGGACATGGCCGGGCTCGTCGCCGAGACCGTGCGGATCCTGCGGATGTGGATGTCCCACGGGGTGCGGATCTTCCGCGTGGACAACCCCCACACCAAGCCGGTCGTCTTCTGGGAGAAGGTGCTCGGCGAGATCAACGGGACCGATCCCGACATCGTCTTCCTGGCCGAGGCGTTCACCCGCCCGGCGATGATGCACACCCTCGCCAAGATCGGCTTCCAGCAGTCCTACACCTACTTCACCTGGCGCAACGGGAAGGACGAGCTCACCGAGTACCTCACCGAACTCTCCGGGGACGCGGCCTCTTACATGAGGCCCAACTTCTTCGTCAACACTCCCGACATCCTCCACGCGTACCTCCAGGAGGGCGGGCGCCACGCCTTCGAGGTCCGCGCGGTGCTCGCCGCGACCCTCTCCCCCTCCTGGGGGGTCTACTCGGGCTACGAGCTGTGCGAGTCGACACCGGTCGGGCCGGGCAGCGAGGAGTACCTTGACTCGGAGAAGTACCAGCTCCGCCCTCGCGACTGGGCGGCCGCGGAGCGTGCGGGCACCACCATCGCCCCGCTCCTCACCGAACTGAACCGGCTGCGCCGCCGCCATCCGGCACTGCAGGAGCTGCGCAACCTGCGCTTCCACCGCAGCGACAACCCGTCGATCATCGTCTATTCGAAGCACTGCGCACACCCGTACGCCGACACGGTTCTCACGGTGGTCAACCTCGATCCCCACCACACCCACGAGGCCACGGTCTCGTTGGACCTGGCGGAACTCGGCCTCACAACCGCTCAGGCCAGTGGCGCCGACCTTTTCCCGGTGCGCGACGAGCTCACCGACGAGACCTATCACTGGGGCAGGGACAACTATGTGCGCCTGGAGCCGGGCCGCGGCGCGGCGCCCGCGCACATCCTCTCCCTGCGACCGTCCCCACAGACCGGAGGGTCACCCAACCATGACCGTCAATGAACCCGTCATCGACACGTTCGAGGACACGCCCGCCAAGGACCGCGATCCCGATTGGTTCAAGAGGGCCGTCTTCTATGAAGTGCTGGTCCGGTCCTTCCAGGACAGCAACGGCGACGGCATCGGCGATCTGAAGGGCCTCACCGCCCGGCTCGACTACCTGCAGTGGCTGGGCGTGGACTGCCTCTGGCTGCCCCCGTTCTTCAAGTCCCCGCTGCGGGACGGCGGCTACGACGTCGCCGACTACACCTCCGTCCTCCCCGAGTTCGGCGACCTCGCCGACTTCGTGGAGTTCGTGGACGCCGCACACCAGCGCGGCATGCGGATCATCATCGACATGGTGATGAACCACACCAGCGACCAGCACCCGTGGTTCCAGGAGTCCCGGCGCGACCCCGACGGGCCCTACGGCGACTACTACGTGTGGGCCGACGACGACAAGCGGTACCCGGACGCCCGCATCATCTTCGTCGACACCGAGGCGTCCAACTGGACGTTCGACCCGGTGCGCAAGCAGTACTACTGGCATCGCTTCTTCTCCCACCAGCCGGACCTCAACTACGAGAACCCGCAGGTCCAGGAGGAGATGGTCTCGGCACTGAAGTTCTGGCTGGACCTGGGCATCGACGGGTTCCGGCTGGACGCGGTCCCCTACCTGTACGCGCAGGAGGGCACCAACTGCGAGAACCTCCCGCAGACCCACGAGTTCCTGAGGAAGGTCCGCTCCGAGATCGACGCGCACTACCCCGACACCGTGCTGCTGGCCGAGGCCAACCAGTGGCCGGAGGACGTCGTCGACTACTTCGGCGACTACTCCAAGGGCGGCGACGAGTGCCACATGGCGTTCCACTTCCCCGTCATGCCGCGCATCTTCATGGCGGTGCGGCGCGAGTCGCGCTACCCGGTCTCCGAGGTCCTGGCCAAGACCCCCGCCATCCCCTCGGGCTGCCAGTGGGGCATCTTCCTGCGCAACCACGACGAGCTGACCCTGGAGATGGTCACCGACGAGGAGCGCGACTACATGTACGCGGAGTACGCCAAGGACCCGCGGATGCGCGCCAACATCGGCATCCGGCGGCGGCTGGCACCCCTGCTGGACAACGACCGCAACCAGATCGAGCTGTTCACCGCCCTGCTGCTGTCCCTGCCGGGCTCGCCGATCCTGTACTACGGCGACGAGATCGGCATGGGCGACAACATCTGGCTGGGCGACCGGGACGCGGTGCGCACCCCGATGCAGTGGACGCCCGACCGCAACGCGGGCTTCTCCTCCTGCGATCCGGGCCGGCTGTTCCTGCCCACGATCATGGACCCGGTCCACGGCTACCAGGTCACCAACGTCGAGGCCGCCATGAGCAGCCCCTCCTCGCTGCTGCACTGGACCCGCCGGATGATCGAGATCCGCAAGCAGAACCCGGCCTTCGGACTGGGCACCTACACCGAACTGCCCTCCTCCAACCCGGCCGTGCTCGCCTTCCTGCGCGACTACGGGGACGACCTGGTGCTGTGCGTGAACAACTTCTCGCGGTTCCCGCAGCCCACCGAGCTGGATCTGAACGCCTTCGGCGGACGCCACCCGGTGGAGCTGATCGGCGGGGTGCGGTTCCCTCCCATCGGGGAACTGCCGTATCTGCTGACCCTGGCCGGACACGGCTTCTACTGGTTCCGGCTGCGCGAGCAGGCGTGAGGGGGAAGTAGGGCAGGCATGGACAGCGGCGGCCCGGGAACAAGCCGTAACACGGACTGGGCCCGGGCCGCCGCGGGCAGTATCCCTCCCACCACCGATCGCACCGCTCGAAGCAGTTCGCTAGCCCGCTTGGTGGGTACTCCCCGACACGTCCCGCACCGCCGGACAGCCACAGCCGCAATCCGGGACACTCTGCCGTACCTTTCGTGTGCCCGGGGAAAGGACGCCATGTCGGACAGCTCCTCGCCGCGCGCCGCCGTCGTCGCCACGCGCGAGCCGGAGGGCGCGGCGCTGCTGCGTTCGCTCACGCCACTTCTCACCGAATGGCTTCCGCGGCAACGCTGGTTCGCCGGGAAGGGGCGGCCCGTCAGCGGATTCGCCCTCGTCGCCGCCACCGAGCTGCTGCCGTGCACGGGCGGGGCCGCGCCGGGTCTGCTGCACCTGCTGGTGCGGGCCCGCCAGCCCGGCGGGCCGGAGCAGACCCATCCGGTCCCCGCGGACTGCTACCAACTGCTGCTGGGCGTGCGCGACGCCCTGCCGCCGCCGCTGGCCGGTTCCCTGATCGGCCACCCCGCCGACGGGCCGCTGGCCGGCCGCACGGTGTACGAGGCCCTGCACGACCCGCGGCTGGCCGCCGTGCTGCTGGAGCGGCTGCGCTCGCCCGGCCGACTCGGCCCACTGCTCTTCCAGCGGGAGCGCGGCACCACGATCCCGCAGGGGCTGCCGCCCAGGCCGCTGAGCGTGGAGCAGTCGAACTCCTCGGTGGTCTACGGCGACAGCCACATCCTCAAGCTGTTCCGCCGTGTCAGTCCCGGCGTCAACCCCGACCTGGAGCTGCCGCTGGCCCTGGCGCGGGCCGGGTCGGACCGGGTGCCCGCACCGGCCGCCTGGTTCGACGCGCGTCCCGGCGAACGCCCCGGCGAGGGCGGTGAGGCGGGCGAGCCGATGACGCTGGGCGTGCTCCAGCCCTTCCTGTCCGGCACCAGCGATGGCTGGCAGCTCGCCCTGGGCTCGCTGGCGTCGCACGGCGACTTCTCCGGCTCCGCGCGTGCACTGGGCCGGGCGATCGCCGAGGTGCACACCACACTGGCGCAGGCGCTGCCGGTGACGGCGCTGGGGCGCCGCCAGCTGGAGTTCATCGCCTCCGGCATGAACGAGCGCCTGGAGGCCGCGGCCGCCGCCGTACCCGCCCTGCACCCGTACCGGGGGAAGCTGCACACCGTCTTCGATGCCGTCGCCGGACTCGGCCGCGGCGGACGGTCCTGGTCCGCCCAGCGCATCCACGGCGATCTCCATCTGGGCCAGGCGCTGTGCGCGGGGGACGACGGCCGCTGGTCGGTCATCGACTTCGAGGGCGAGCCCGCCCGTCCCATCGCCGAGCGCCGCCGCCCCCAGCCGGTGGTGCGGGACATCGCGGGCATACTGCGTTCCTTCGACTACGCGGCGTGCCAGCACGCCCGGTCCTCCCCGGGCGAAGCCGGGTGGGCCCGCCAGTGGTCCGAGAAGAACCGTGACGCCTACTGCTCCGGCTACGCCGAGGCCTCCGGCTCCGACCCGCGCGACGAGGACGTCCTGCTGCGCGCGTACGAGACGGACAAGGCCGTCTACGAAGTGCTCTACGAGGCCAGGCACCGCCCCGCCTGGCTCGCCATCCCGATGTCCGCCGTCCAGCGGCTCGCGGACACCTGAACGATTCCGTGCACAGGAGGCCTCTTCCGTGACCCCCCGTCCCGACAGCCGACCGCTCTCCGAAACCTCCCCGCGGCCCGTCCGCACCGGCGGCCGGGACGGGGACGCCATCCCGGCCGCCTCCCCCGGAGCCGCCGGTCCGAAGACCCCGGCCGGGACCGCAGGTCCCTCCGGGAGGGATGCCGCCGGGAAGACCGCGGCGTCCGGGTCCGCCGCGAAGGCCGCCGCGAAGAAGACCGCCAGGAAGACGGCCGCCAAGAAGACCGCGACCGAGAAGGTCGTGGCGAAGAAGGCGGTGGCGAAGAAGGCCGCCGCGAGGAAAACGGCCGGGAAGAAGACCACCGGGAAGGCGGCGGCCGGGAAGACCGCCGCGGAGAAGGTCCCCGCGAAGAGGACCCCCGCGAAGAAACCCGCCAGGACCGCGGCGGCCGGGAAGGCGGCGGCCGGAAGGGCGGCGGCCGGAAGGGCGGCGGTGTCGGAGCCCGCGGCCCTGCGCCAGGAGGAGCCGCTGAAGGACCACGCCCCCAACTGGCCCGGCGCCCGCCCGCCCGCACCGCACCACGGCGACGACGTCCCGGTCGGACGGGGCACCGGACGCGCCGCTCCGCTCGACCCCGGCGAGCGGCAGCGCCTGCTGCACGGCTCCCACCACGACCCGCACACGGTGCTCGGCGCGCGCCGGGTGCCCGGCGGGGCACTGTTCCGGGCGCTGCGGCCGTACGCCCGCTCCGTCACCGTCCTGACCGAGGGGGCACGGGCCGAGCTGCACGACGACGGGGACGGGCTGTTCTCCGGGGTCCTCCCGTCGGCCACCGGGCCCTCGACGCCCTCCTACCGGCTGCTGGTGCGCTACGGCGAGGAGCCCGGCGAGGACGAGCTGGAGGTTGAGGATCCATACCGCTTCCTGCCCTCGCTCGGCGAGCTGGACCTGCACCTGATCGGCGAGGGCCGCCACGAGGAGCTGTGGCGGGCGCTGGGCGCGCGCCCCATGACCGTCGACGGGGTGGCCGGCACCCGCTTCACCGTCTGGGCGCCCAACGCCCTGGGCGTGCGGGTCGCCGGGGACTTCAACCGCTGGGACGGCACCGCCTGCCCCATGCGCTCGCTGGGCGGCAGCGGCGTGTGGGAACTGTTCCTGCCCGGGGTCGGCGCGGGCGCGCTGTACAAGTTCGACATCACCCGTCCGGACGGCTCCCACACCCTGCGCGCCGACCCGATGGCCCGCCGCACCGAGGCCCCGCCGGCGACCGCCTCGATCGTGGAGGAGTCGGCGTACGCCTGGCACGACGAGGAGTGGCTGGCGCGCCGTGCCGAGCGCGCCCCCCACCGGGCGCCCCTGTCCGTCTACGAGGTGCACCTGCCGTCCTGGCGTCCCGGGCTGACCTACCGCGAACTGGCCGAGCAGCTCCCGGCGTACGTGAGGGACCTGGGCTTCACCCATGTGGAACTGATGCCCGTCGCCGAACACCCCTTCGGCGGCTCCTGGGGCTACCAGGTCACCGGTTTCTACGCGCCCACCGCGCGGATGGGCACCCCCGACGACTTCCGGTACCTGGTCGACCGCCTCCACCAGGAGGGCATCGGGGTGCTGATGGACTGGGTGCCCGCGCACTTCCCCAAGGACGAGTGGGCGCTGGCCCGCTTCGACGGCACCGCCCTGTACGAGCACTCCGACCCGGCCCGCGCCGAGCACCCGGACTGGGGGACGCTGGAGTTCAACTTCGGCCGCACCGAGGTCCGCAACTTCCTGGTCGCCAACGCCGTCCACTGGTGCGAGGAGTTCCACATCGACGGCCTGCGCGTGGACGCCGTCGCCTCGATGCTCTATCTGGACTACTCGCGCGAGTCCGGCCAGTGGACCCCCAACATGTACGGAGGCCGGGAGAACCTGGACGCGGTGTCCTTCCTGCAGGAGATGAACGCCACCGTCTACCGCCGCTGCCCCGGCGTGATCACCGCCGCCGAGGAGTCCACCGCCTGGGACGGCGTCACCCGCGCCACCCACCACACCGGCCCGGGCGGCTTCGGCGGGCTGGGCTTCGGCTTCAAGTGGAACATGGGGTGGATGCACGACTCCCTGGAGTACATGGTCAGGGAGCCGGTCCACCGCAGGTACCACCACAACGAGATGACGTTCTCGATGGTGTACGCCTACTCGGAGAACTACATCCTGCCCATCTCCCACGACGAGGTCGTGCACGGCAAGCGGTCGCTGGTGTCGAAGATGCCGGGCGACTGGTGGCAGCAGCGGGCCGGCCACCGGGCGTACCTGGGCTTCATGTGGTCCCACCCGGGCAAACAACTCCTTTTCATGGGGCAGGAATTCGCCCAGGGCGCGGAATGGTCGGAGGCGCACGGGCCGGACTGGTGGCTGCTGGACCCGGCGTACTCGGCCGCCGGCGACCACCGGGGGGTGCGGGACCTGGTCCGCGACCTCAACCGCGTCTACACCGCCACGCCCGCCCTGTGGGAACTGGACACCGATCCGGCCGGCTTCTCCTGGATCGAGGGGGGCGCGGCCGACGACAACGTCTTCGCCTTCCTGCGGTACGCCGCCGACGGCTCACCGCTGATCGCCGTCTCCAACTTCTCCCCCGTCGTCCGGCACGGCTACCCGATCGGCGTCCCCGGGGGGATCCCCGCCTGGCGGGAGGTCCTCAACACCGACGCCGCGCGGTACGGCGGGAGCGGAGTGGGCAACCCGGAGGCGCTGAAGGCGGACGCGGCCCCGGCGCACGGTCGTCCGGCCGGCATCACCCCGACACTGCCGCCGCTGGCGGCGGTCTGGCTCGCCCCCGCCTGAGCACACGGCGAGTCGCGGCGGCCCTGCCCGGTGGGGGGACGGGGCAGGGCCGCCGCAGGTGGCCCGGGGCGTCCACGGGGAGGTCGTACGCCCGCGGGCTCTCTGGCGGCGGGCCCGGTGGGGGCGGGGTCCCGCGTGGAGCCTTGGTGACTATGCACCCGGCAATGGGACCGATCACGATTGCGTGCATTACGTGCACAGAAAACCGTTCGAAAGACGGGACTCCGGTCGTTCCGGATCCCGGCGAGGGCCGGTCTCCGTCGCGATACGGGGATCGCCGGGGCGGGCGAGCGGGCAGACTGGGACCCATGCGTCTGTCCCGCCCCCGCAGTCTGGCAGGTCGGCTCTTCGCGATGCAGGTCGTGGTGGTGGTCGCCGCGGTGGCCGGATGCGCCCTGTTCGCCTGTCTGAACGACCGGCGACAGGCCGAGGCCGCCGCCCGGCACCGCGCCACCGCCACCGCCACCGCGATCGCCCGCTCGCCCTCGGTCGCGGAGGCGATCGGGTCGCCGGACCCGAGCGCGCTCCTCCAGCCTTACGCCGAGCGGGTCCGCAGCGACACCGGCGTCACCTTCGTCACGATCATGGATCCGCGCGGCATCCGCTGGACGCACCCCGAGCCGGACCGCATCGGACTGCGCTTCGTGGGCAACACCGGCCCCGCCCTGCGCGGCGAGACCTTCCACGAGACCTACACCGGGACGCTCGGTCCCTCGGTGCGGGCGGTCACCCCCGTCCGCGACGGCGGCGGGCGGATCGTGGGGCTGGTGAGCGCCGGGATAGCCGTCGAGCGGATCACCGACGAGGTGGAGCGGCAGGCGGCCGCCCTGCTCGCGGTGGCCTCGGGCGCGGTGCTGACCGGCGGGCTGGGCACCTACGTGATCAACACCCGGCTGCGCCGCCACACCCACGGCATGAACGCCGCCGAGCTGAGCCGGATGCACGCCTACCACCAGGCCACGCTGCACGCCGTACGCGAGGGGCTGGTCATGCTCGACGGGCGACGCCGTATCGTCCTGATCAACGACGGCGCCCGCGAGCTGCTCGGCCTGGCCGGACGCGAGGCCGTGGGGCTGGGCGTCGCCGAACTGGGGCTGCCCGCGCCGCTGACCGGGGCGCTGCTGGCCTCCGAACCACGGATGGACGAGGTCCATCCGACCGACGAGAGAGTGGTCGTGGTGAACACCTCGCCGGTATCGGCACGCGACCTGCGCGGCACGGTGGTCACCCTGCGCGACCACACCGAACTCCAGGCGCTCACCGGCGAGCTGGACTCGGTGCGCGGCTTCGCGGAGGCACTGCGTTCGCAGGCGCACGAGGCCGCCAACCGGCTGCACACCGTCGTCTCCCTGATCGAGCTGGGGCGCGAGCGGGAGGCGGTCCGGTTCGCCACCGCCGAGCTGGAGCTGGCCCAGGCGCTGACCGACCAGGTGGTCGCGGCGGTCGCCGAGCCGGTGCTGGCCGCGCTGCTGCTGGGCAAGGCGGCGCAGGCCAACGAGCACGGGGTGGAGCTGGTGCTCACCCCGGACAGCTGCGTCGACGACGGCCTGCTGCCTCCGGACCTGCCTGCCCGGGACCTGGTGACAGTGCTGGGCAACCTGATCGACAACGCGCTCGACGCCGCGTCCTGCGCCGCCGGGGACACCGCCGCCCGGATCACGGTGACCGTGCGGGCCTCGGAGCACGAACTGCTGCTGCGCGTGGCCGACACCGGGCCGGGCATCGGGGCACGGGAGGCCGGAGAGGTCTTCCGGCGCGGCTGGTCCACCAAGACCGGCGAGCTCGCGAGCCGGGGGCTGGGCCTGGCACTGGTACGGCAGGCCGCACGGCGGCACGGCGGCACCGTGGAGCTGACCGGTGCGGCCGGCGGCGGCGCGGAGTTCACCGTACGGCTGCCGCTGCGCGCCGCGGCGGGGACGACGGCGTGACCGGGCCGGGGACCGGGATCGGTGCGGGGTCCGAGCCGATCAGAGTGCTGGTGGTCGAGGACGACCCCGTGGCCGCCGACGCCCACGCCCTGTACGTCTCCCGGGTGCCGGGCTTCGCCGTCGCGGGGGTGGCGCACTCCCGGGCGGAGGCCGGCCGGGCCCTGGAGCAGCTGGACGTCGATCTGATCCTGCTGGACCTCTACCTCCCCGACGGCCACGGCCTGGCACTGGTGCGGGCGCTGCGCGCGGCGGGCCACACCGCCGACGTCTTCGCCGTCACCTCGGCCCGCGACCTGGCCGTCGTGCGCGAGGGGATCTCGCTCGGGGTGGTGCAGCACGTGCTCAAGCCCTTCACCTTCCCCACGCTGCGCGAGAGGCTCCAGCGCTACGCCCGTTTCCGGGAGACGCTCACCTGCGCGGGCGCGGAGGCCGGCAGCCAGGCGGAGGTGGACCGGGCACTGGCCGCCCTGCGGGCGCCGGGGCGCGTCACGCTGCCCAAGGGGCTGAGCCCCGCCACCCTGGAGGCGGTCACCTCCGCGCTGCGCTCGGCCGCCGGAGAAGGGCTGACCGCCTCCGCGGCGGCCCGGCGGGTGGGTGTCAACCGGATCACCGCCCGCCGCTACCTGGAGTACCTGGTCGGCGCCGGGCAGGCCGAGCGCACCCCGCGGTATGGGCAGGTGGGACGGCCGGAACTGTACTACCGCTGGTGCGGCTGACGGGGAGCCGGCGGGCGCGGCGGACAGCGCCGCGC